>JBITAB010000200.1:0-7336 GCA_044439825.1 Phycisphaerales bacterium JB064
CGGCGGGCGGCCGAGAAGACCTCGTACCCGTTGCGGTCGGGCATCTTGATGTCGCTGATGACCAGGTCGAAGCCGTCGTTGGACGCGGCCGAGGCTCGCACGGCGTCGATGGCCGCCGCGCCGTTGTCGCACACGTCGACCTTGGCGCCACGGTTGCGCAGCACGTCGGCGATCACGCGCCGAACGGCCGGCTCGTCGTCGGCCACCAGCACGCGGCGTCCCTCGATCAGCGGCTCACGCTCGGTCTGGCTCAGCGCTCGCTCGACGCCCAGCAGGGCGCGCGGCCCCTCGGCCACGCGCCGCATGCGGTCGCGGATGGAGTCCACGTCGCCCGCGATGCGGCCCAGGCGGGCGGCTAGCTCGGGGTCCTTGTCGGCGGCCTCGCGCATCTGCTCGACGATCTCGGCGATGTCGTCCAGCGGCTCGCGCAGCTCGCCTTGCATGCGGCCCGAGACCGTGGCGTTGGTCTCGCAGCGTTCGACCACCAGAAGATCGAGCACGCGAAGGGCCAGGGCCAGGTGGCGAGCAAAGTGCTCGGCGAAGCGGCGGTCTTCCTCGTTGAAGGCGCCGGGCTTGAGCGATTCGACGTCGAGCACGCCGATGACGCGGTCGTGCAGCCGCAGGGGCACGACCATCGCGCTGCTGGCGCCCTGCAGGCAGGGCAGGAAGCGTGCGTCGTGGGCGGCGTCGTTGGAGATCTCGCTGACGCCCGTGGAGGCGACGAAGCCCGCGATGCCGTTGCCCTGGCGCGAGGGGTAGAGGTCGAGCTCGGCGGCCTGCGGGCTGAGGCCCTCGGAGATGACCAGTTCGAGCTTGCCGGTCTTGTCGTTGATCAGGCGGATGGCGAAGTGGTCGAAGTTCAGCAGCTTGTGGGCCGTCTCGATGATCCGGTTCTCGAGCCCGCTCAGACGCTCCATGGCGTTCTTCGAGCGGACGAACTCGGGGTCGATCGAGACCAGGTCTCGCCCGGCCTGCTCGATGGCGGTCATCTTGCGATCGAGGCGGCGGGATTCGGACACGTCGCGGATGACGGCCACCAGCCGCTCGTCGGTGACGCCCGCGCCCTCGCCCTGGGCCAGCGAGATGACGACCTCGTACCAGCACTCGGTGTCCTCGTCGCCGATCTCGACGTTGCGGGCGGTGCAGCGGCCGCGTCCATTGCGCTGCTCGATCAGCCACGCGAGGCTGTCGCGGGCGGCCGTGCGGATGCGTTCGCCGATCGCGGGGTCGAGCGTGCGGAAGAAGGCGTTGGCCCAGATGATCGAGCCTTCGGGCCCGAGAAGGCAAACGCCCTCGTTGACGGCGTCAAGGAGGGCGTAGGCACGATCCATCTCGCTGAATTCGGGAAGCGTCTGGCCGGCATGGATGACCACGACGTGGCCGCCGCCATCGCGAAGCTCGTCGGCTTTGGGGTCGGCCTCGCTGGGCGTGCAATACACAACCCGGGCGGGCTCACCGTTGTGGTGGGCAAGTTCGGCAGCTTCGGCCTGCGAACTGCCGACAATCAGGATGGTGTACGCCGAATCACCCATTGCCACCCAGCCCCGGGACGCTCTCGCCCCTCACTGTAGCGGGCGGGCCGGCGGGGCATACCCAAGCCGGTCCTTCGCCTGCACAGTTCGTACTCTGAGATCGGCTATCCGAGCCGCCATGTTTCATCCGAACGGATAAACCAGCCAAGGCGAACAATCCATTCCCATCCACTGCGGGCCATCCCGGCCCCGTCCCATCATCTACCGGCCCACACCAGCCACCAACGATCGATCCTCTGGCCTTGCTCCCGCGAACCGTCCCATCATGATCGAAGCCCGAAACCTCCAGAAGAGCTACGGCCGGGTGCACGCCCTCGCGGGCGTGAGCTTCGAGGTGCCCCCAGGCCGGGTCACCGGGCTCCTGGGGGCCAATGGGGCGGGCAAGAGCACGACCATCCGAATCATCACCGGATATACGGCCCCTGATGCCGGTTGGGTCCGTGTTGGGGGAATACTTGCTTCCCGCGATCCGGTACGGGTTCGCCAGCACATCGGTTATCTGCCCGAGTCGGCCCCGACGTACGGCGAGATGCCCGTCGAGGCCCTGCTGGGTTTTCGGGCCTCGCTCCACGGGCTTCGGGGCAAGGCCCGCAAGGCCGCCGTCGAGCGGGCCATCGACACCTGCGTGCTCACGAGCGTGCGAAGGCGCCGCGTGGGCCAGCTCAGCAAGGGCTACAAGCAGCGCGTCGGTCTGGCCACGGCGATCCTGCACGATCCGCCCGTGCTTGTGCTCGATGAGCCTTCCAATGGCCTCGATCCCGGGCAGATCACCGAGACTCGCTCGCTCATCCGCCGGCTGGCCGAGGGCCGCACGGTGCTGGTCAGCAGCCACATCCTGCCCGAGATCGAGCGCACGTGCGATCGCGTGGTGATCTTGGCCCGAGGCCGGCTCTGCGCCCAGGGCGAGCTCAAGGAACTGCTGGCCCAGGGCGAGCACGAGCTGGCCTGCGAGGCGCGCTTCCCGACGCCGTCGGCCTCGAGCACGGCCATCGGGCGGGTGAAGGCCATCGACGGCATCGTCTCGGTCTTGCCCCGCGAGATGGATGGGGGCGTCGTCCGCTGGCGCGTTGGCTTCGATCCGGCGATCAAGAACGAGCTCGCCGTGCGGAGCGACCTGGGCGCGGCCCTTGCCGCCGTCGGCGCCGAGGTGAGGCTGCTGGAGCGCGAGAAGGCATCGCTCGAAGAGTTGTTCTTGAAGCTCATGGAGCAGGGGCCCCAGGCCGAGCCCGTCGAGCCGGCCGGGAGCGCGGCATGAGGGCGGTGCGCACCACATGGGCCATCGCCTTGCGTGAGTTTGTAGCGCTCTTTCGCGTGCCCGTGGGCTGGCTGGTGCTGGCGCTCTATGCCGGGCTGTGGGGGGGCATGTTCGTGCAGTTCGTGCTGGTGCCCGGTGCGCCGGCGACGCTGCGGCCGCTCTTTGCGACGGCAGCCTGGCTCATGCTGCCCATCGCGCCGGCCATCTCCATGCGGCTGGTGAGCGACGAGTTGCGCACGGGCAGCTACGAGTTGCTCGCGACCTCTCCCGTGGGCGACCTCTCGCTGGCGCTCGGCAAGTTCGTCGGGGCTGGCCTGTTCCTGCTGGCCATGCTGGTATGCACGCTGCCGCTGGTGGGCGTGCTGATGGCCGTCAGCGACCCGATGCCCGACGTTGGGCCGATGCTGGCGGGCTACCTCAGCGTGACGCTGCTGGGGCTGCTCTTTCTTTCGGTCGGGCTGCTGGCCTCCACGCTGACGGCCAGCCAGACGCTGAGCTTCCTGGGCGCGATGCTCGCGCTCTTCGTATGGCTGCTGGCGACGA
Organism: Phycisphaerales bacterium JB064; assembly: GCA_044439825.1. Lineage (GTDB taxonomy): Bacteria > Planctomycetota > Phycisphaerae > Phycisphaerales > UBA1924 > JAHCJI01. The sequence goes on from JBITAB010000200.1 coordinate 3,331, forward strand.
CGGCGGGCCGAGCACGGGCGCCCGACCAGGTCGCCAACGTCCTGGCCATGCTCGCGATCACCGATCGGCTGGAGGGCTTCGCCAAGGGCGTGATCGACACGGGCGACGTGGGCTTCTTCGTGGTGTTGACGGGCTGGTTCGTGCTGGCGGCGGCCATGTGCCTTTGCGTGCGGAGGTGGCTGTGAAGAAGCGGCCCTCGCAACGCGGCCCGTGGCTGCGGCGTGTCAGCGTCGCCTGGCTCGCGGCGACCTTCTTCATCGCCAACGCCGTCTCGGCGGCCTTCCTCGTCGCGCTGGCCGATCGCCACAGCGTGCGCATCGACGTCACGGCCACGGGCGAGCACCGCCTGGCTCAGCAGACGCGGCGCCTCATCGAGTCGGTCGAGCCGGGGACCGGCTTCGAGCTCGTGGTGGCGGCCGACCTCTCGCGCGTCGATCCACGCGCGTGGCAGGCGTTGCTCGACGTGGGCGACGAACTGCAAGCCGCCGGCCCCGTCACCCTGACGGCCCTTGAAGGCGAGTCGGCCCGGCAGGGCCTCGAAGACCTCGCACAGCGTCTTGCCGAGCGTGAGGCGAGCGAGATCGAGATGCAGACGCAGGTGCTGCTTCGCGCTGCGATGGAGCTCGAGCGAGCGGCCGAGTTTGTCGATGCGGGCGTCGTTGAGAGCCTTACTGCCGCAGCCCAGGCCGCTGTGGGCAACGAGCAGATGGCCACGGTCATGGGCGACCGCGCGAGGGTTGCGCCGCGCCTGGCCCAGGACCTGCGAAACGCCGCCGAGCGAGTCCGCGAAGAGCTTTCCACGGCCATCATGCCCGGCGTGCAGGTGCCCGCCATCGATCGGGCTCGCTCTGCCATGACCTCGCCCGTGCGCGACGCCGCGGCCCAGCTGGGATTGCTGGCCGACGAGGCGCGCGTCATCGCACAGGATCGCGCGCAGCCCGAGGCCCTGAGGCGTGCCGCCATCGACCTCTCGCAGACCGCCGGCCCGGCCCGCGACGTGTGCGCATCTGTCGCCGACGCGGCCGAGCGGATGGAAACGCTCGACATCGTCCGCGTGCTGCGGGCCATTGGTGAGGCGGCGGCCGCCGTGCTCGTCGGGCCCGACAACGCCGTGGCCATCGACGCCCAAACCTTGTTGCCCCCGCCCGGCGTCTTGCGACCCGAGGCCGCGACGGCGCCATCGCTGCGTGGCAGGGTGGAAGGGCTCGTCGCGACGGCCATGCTCACGGCCATCGATCCGCGCCGGCCGATCGTGGTCGTTGCCCATGCCGAAGACTCACGATTCATCGAGCGACCCGGCGCACTTGGCGTCGCCATCGGCCATCTCCGAAGGCAGGGCATCGATGTCATCGAGTGGCCGCTGATGCTCGAGGACGACCCTCCGGGCCTGACCCGGCTCGACCCCGCCCGCGCCCGGCCGGTCATCCACCTGGTGCTCAACACCAATACCAGCGTGCGCTCACCCGACCCGATGGCGCCGCGGCCGGATGAGCGGGCGGCCAAGATCGGCGAGCTCGTGCGCCGGCTCGTCGATGCGGGGCAGCCGCTCATCGTGAACCTCACGCCCAGCGAGGTCGTGGTGGGTGGGGGTATTGATGCCGTCGCCGCGCCGCTCGCTGCCTTCGGCATGACCGCCAGCTCAGGCATGTCGCTCATGCACAAGCCCGCGCAGAGCGACGTGGTCGAGCACGACGTGCTGCTGACCGCCGACGGCGGAACACATCCGATGCAGGGGGCTGTCTCGGGGCTCGTTGCCTACGTGCCATGGGCCGTGCCCATCGAGCACGCGGGTGAGAGCGACGCGTGGTCCTTGCTGACCGTTGAGGACGAACGCACCTGGGCCGAGTCGCGCTGGTCGGGCTATCGCCGCGTTCCTCGCGACGAGCGTCCGCTCGTGAGCAACCCGCCGGTGCGAGAGCCCGAGAGCGACGACGTCGAGGGCCCGTGGACCATCGCCTGGGCGGCCGAGCGTGTGTTCGACGATGCTTCCGCCCGCGTTGTCGTGGTCGGCAGCAACGACTGGCTGGCCGACGACATCATCAGCTCGGGCCAGAGCCTCGATGGCCGCATGGCCGCGAGCTATCCGGGCAACCTTGCGTTGCTCGACGCTGCGGTGCTGTGGCTGTCCGGCCGAGACGAGTTCATCGCCCCCACGGTCAGCTCTTCGAGTGTGGCGATGATCGGGCGCATCGACGGCGGTGCGCTCTCAGCTCTGCGATGGGGCCTCGTGCTCGGCGTGCCGCTGCTGATCCTGCTCGCGGGCGGCGTGTGGCGGCTGATTCGACGTTGACGCCTGATGGTTGTGGCTGAGGCTCGTGTGCCCAAGCACGCTGGCCATATCACGCGGGGCGCGTGCGGGCCCGCTCGGCACCGGCGCGTGCACGATCGATCGCGCGCGGCGCTCTGCGGCCTGGGCCGTGGCGACGTCAAACTCGTGGCCGCACTCCGGGCAGCAATCGGAAAAGCCAGGCACGCCGGTCAGGTCGTAGCGGCAGCGCTCGCAGCACCATGCGGGCCGGGCCTGGGGGATGAACGCGATGAAGAAGCCCACCGAGCCCACGAGCAACACGTAGGACCACAAGAGCGTTTGCAGCACGGGCAGGTAGATGTCGTAGCTGGTCCAGGTGCTGAGCAACTTGTGGAACTGGATGACGCCCACGACGCCCAGCACGCCGCACGTGACCCAGACGAAGCCAAGCCATGTGCGACGCCAGCGAACGGCGCCGTACCACACGGCCACGGCGTAGAACATGAAGATCAACATCGACGCTGAATCGTAATCATGCCAGCCGCCTGGCCGAGCGGCGTGGGCTGGGGCTAGGGAAGGTCTGGGGTGGGGGTGGCATCAGCCCGGGCCTTCTGACGCTTTCGCAGGCGCTGGGCGATGATGGCCAGGCACGTGAGCCCCAGCGGCACGGCCACCATGACCTCGACGACGCGATTGAGCACGTCCGCCGTCAGGCCCTGGGACAAATGGGTGTCGGCGCCGCCGAGCATGGCCGCCGGCATGCTGGCCGCGAGGGCTCCGATAAGCCACTCACGCAATCCCAGCCCGTTGCCGGCGATCGGGATGAGCATGGCCGCCTGGCTGGCCACGGCCAGCACGAGCGCCGCGGGCAGGTCGATGCTCGCGCCGACGATCGCGAACGCCACCGCGTAGCGGCCCGCCCACACGGCCATGTCGAGCACCCGCAGCGCACCCGACGCGCAATACCGCGCCAGCACCGGCTTGCGTGACCACAGCACGAGCGAGGCGATGCCGCCCGTGGCCATCGGTACGAGCACGAGCATGGCCCACGCCGGCGCCGCGTGCACGCCGCGCAGCAGCAGCGCCCCGAGCAGCATGATGCCGCTGGCGACGGCCGTGATGACCGCACCCTCCAGCAGCGTCTGCCCGGTGTGCTTGACGGCGATGCCGTTGACGGCCTTGTGGTATGCCACACGTCCAACCATGCCCGGCCGCATCGGCAGGTAGTTGAGCAGCCAGGCCATGCCGATCAGCCCGAGCATCTCGCCCATGCCCAGCTTGCCAAATCGCGAGAGCAGGAACCAGATGGACGCCGAGATGCTCAGCCAGTTGAGCACGGGCAGCATGACGAAGAGCACGACGAACCACCACGGGTGCTCGCCCAGGGCGACCATCGACTTGCGCAGAGCCTCAGGGTCCTGCTTGAGTGCGGCGGCGATCGCGAGAAAGACCAGGAGCGCCCCGGCCGCAAAGCCGGCAAAGCGGAACCACCTCGTCTGCCGCCATCGGTTGGCCTTGGCCGCCAGTGTGCGCAGCTTGCCCGTGCTGGTACGTCGCTGGTGCGGCTTGCGCTTGAGTCGGGGTGGGGGAGCCATGGCTCCTGAATTATGGCGAGGCCGGGGTCGCGGAGGGCGTGGGCTGCTGCGGCGTCTGGCGCTGCGGCGGGCCGAAACCCTGGTAGTTGGCGTAGCTGCGGCCACCATTGCGCAGGCGGGCCTGCAGCAGCGTCGCCAGTTCCACGAGACGCGGGTCCTCGTG
>JBITAB010000200.1:7436-9094 GCA_044439825.1 Phycisphaerales bacterium JB064
AGGGCGCTCTTGAGCGTCGTCGCGATCGTCGAGAGCACGGCCGGATCGTCGGCGAGCAAGCGGTTCACAACGCGCCCGCCATCAAAGGTCATCTCAGGCAGCGGACGGCGCGTGATCAGCCCGCTCTCGGCCGTCAGGCACATGGGGCCCGGCTGATACCCGGCGTTTGGCGTGAAGATGAACCCCTGCAGCGCACGCCAGCGCGTGCGCGTGGTGCGGCCGCCCGCCGCTTCCAGGTACCATCCGGCCAGTCCGCCGCCGGCGAAGACATCGATCACGAGCCGCTCGCGCGGCATCAGCCGCAGGCGCGTGTCGACGCTGGCGACCTCGGGGATCGCGATGGGCGTCAGCCGATCGAGGTCCGCGTCGAGCACGGGCGAGAGCAGGATGCGGCTGTTGATGGGCGCGTTGGGCCCTACGGCCAGCGGGATCGGCGAGTTGTTCCGCAGCGTCAGACGCAAGCGGGTGATCGCGGTGACGTGCTCCTCGGGGCTCGGCGCCTCGATGGACAGCTCCATGTAGCTTTGCGGGCCTGAGATCATGCGATCGAGCCAGGCGGGGATGGCCTGGGCGGTCGCGGTGAGCACGGCGGCCTGGGGGAATGGTGAGCCCACGCCCAGGTCGACCAGTTCCTGGCAGGCCCACGCGCCCCACAAGCTCGACGGATCGCTGCGTGCGATCTCACGAAGGATCGGCAGCGCATCGGCGGTGCGGCCATGGGCCAGCAAGGCATACACGTAGGCGAGCGGCGCCATCGCCGCACGATCCTCCTCCACGCGAAGCTTCAGATCGGCCAGGCGTTGCTCGGCCTCGGGCGTGCCCGCCGAATCGATGGTGTCGAGCAACGCCGACGCCAGATCGAGCTGTGCTCGCGCGGGGGCCACGATCTGAGGATCGATCTCGCCGAGCATCTGCTCGTCGGCCATCGCGCGATCCATCGCCTCTTGGGCCTGACGGATGTCGGCACGCACCAGTTCGGGCTGCACACCGGCCAACGTCATCGAGATGGCCGTCTCTGCCCGAACGCGCGTGGCCAGCAACGCAACCTGGCGGGCCTGCTCGCTGTTACCCTGCGTTGCGATCAGCATCTGACGCAGACGCTCGGCGGTTGACTGGCGGAGATCCTCCGACGCCCGGCTCGCGGCCGTCGGGTTGCCCTCGGCCTCGGCCAGGATCATCTGCAGCAGGGCCGACTCGGGTGGCGGCAGGATGCTGCTGGGCTGCTGCATGCCCTGGGTGTTCTCGCCGCGCTGACGCATCAGCTTGAGCATCTGGTCGATGCGGGCGCGCTCCTGTAGCAAAGGCAACTCAAGCTCGTCGGCCAGGCCCGCAGGCCCGTACGCCAGCCAGCGCAGCCGCACGCGACGCAGCGTCTGCGCCTGATCGGGCCCATAGCCGGCGGCGGCCATGAGGCTCTGCAGATGGTCATGGAAGCGGATGGCCTGCTCGAAGGCCCCGCCTCGCGCGAGCACGTCGGAGATCTGCGAGTGCACGTTGGGATCGACCGGGTCGGCCATCAGCAGATTGGCCATCATCTCCAGGCGGCCGATGGCGTCGCCGCCGGCCGCGCTGAAGTAGGCCAGCGCGAGGGCGGCGGCCTCCTTGTTGGTCGAGTCGAGTTCGGTGGCGGTGGCCAGCAGGTCGACGAAGCGTTCCTC
>JBITAB010000200.1:9194-10411 GCA_044439825.1 Phycisphaerales bacterium JB064
CGGCGCAGCAGGATGGCGTCGTCGGGCGCGTACGTGCGGGCCAGGTCGAGGGCCAGGCGGGTGATCTGGTAGTCCGCGGGCGTGGGATCGGGCTGCATCCTGAGGTCGAGCAGCGCGATGCGGCCCAGGCCAAGGGCGGCGTAGTCGTCCATCGGCTCGGGCTTGGGCTGGGCCAGGGCGGGCCGGGCAGCCAACGACAAGACCAGCGGCAGGAGGATCGAGAGCAGCCTGAGCGGACGAACCAAGAACCACCTCCGCGTCTGAGTCAATCTCAAGAGATTCCGGAGCAGATACCAACCCGAGCTAGAACCACAGCGCCCAGGCCGTGGCCGCACACCCGACGGTGAACAGGGCCACGAAGGCCACCTCGACCACCCACCCGACGGTGCGGGCGGCCTTGGGGAAGACCCGATCGGCCACGAGGAACATGAACACGAAGGTCCCCATGGCCATGGCCGTCCAGCCCCCGAGGGTCGCTGGTACCGAGAACATCGGCCATCTGGGCCCCGCGCTGAACACCAGCCACAGCCCAGCGATGACCAGCGCCCCCGCCCACGCCGTGGCCACAAGAGCCAACGCCGCCGTGCTCAGGCGCCTGGGGGTGAGTACGGGGTGGCGGGGGCTGGGTTCGGGCATGGGGGGCCCTTGGTGTTTCCGGGGCGAGCCAGGGCGCGATCAGCCCAACTGCATCGTCATCAAGAACTCCGCGTTCGTCTTGGTCTTCTTGAGGCGGTTCAGGATGAGTTCCATGCCCTCGACGACGTTCATGTCGCTCAAGACCTTGCGGAGCTTGTAGGTCAGCTCGAGCTCCTTGGGGTCGAGCAGGAGCTCTTCGCGACGCGTGCCGCTGGAGCCCACGTCGATGGCGGGCCACACGCGCTTCTCGACCAGCTTGCGGTCGAGGTGCAGCTCGCTGTTGCCCGTGCCCTTGAACTCCTCGAAGATGACCTCGTCCATCTTGGATCCGGTCTCGACCAGGGCGGTGCCGATGATGGTCAGGCTGCCGCCGTCCTCGATGGCGCGGGCGGCGCCGAAGAACTTCTTGGGCCGCTGCAGCGCGTTGGCGTCGATGCCGCCCGACATGATCTTGCCCGAGTGGGGCTGCTCGGCGTTGTACGCGCGGGCCATGCGGGTGATCGAGTCGAGCAGGATCACGACATCATCGCCGAACTCGACCATGCGCTTGGCCTTCTCGATGACCATGTCGCACACCTGCA
>JBITAB010000201.1:0-2219 GCA_044439825.1 Phycisphaerales bacterium JB064
GCCCCCACTTCCCATCGGCCAGAGCCCGACGGTACGAATAGCGGGAGCCTGGGTTCAGCCTCACGCCGCCCGACGGCCGCCGGCAGCGCCACGGGCGATCACGCCCAGCCCCACGATGAAGACCAGCCATGGGATGAGGTGGCCGAACCGGGCGTAGAGCGTGGCCGACCGGGTGGCCGGGGGGACCGCCCCGACGATGACGGCCGGGGTACGGGTATTGAAGATGTGGCCCGCAGTAGCGATGCGGTGCTGGCCCTCGCCCTCTGGATAGGTGGCATTGGCCGAGGCGATGCGGCCCCGGGCGTCGATGATCGTCGAGATGCCCGTGTTGGCGGCGCGGATCACCGGCACGCCGTTCTCCAGGGCGCGCCAGCGGGCCAGCTTCAGGTGCATCGCCCGGCCAGCGTCGCTGCTGGAGAACCAGCCGTCGTTGGTGAGATTGACCAGCGCATCGACACGTTCACCACCGCCCCTCGCCAGCCTGCGGCTGACGCCCGCGTAGGCGACCTCGAAGCAGATGGGCGTCGCGACGCGGAGCGAGTCGCCGTTCTCGAGCGGGATGTCGAACCACACGGGCTTCTTGCCCGCGTCGAGGTCGAAGCTCATGCCACCCGCACCGATGGCCAGCAGCCGGCGCTCGAGCCACTCCCATCGCGAGACCAGGGGCAGCACCTCGCCGAAGATCGTCAGGCGCAGCTTGTCGTACCGCTGCGCTGAGAGCTGGCCACCGATGAACAGGTGTGCGCTGTTGTAGAAGCCGTCGTCGTCCTGGCCCACCGAGCCGTCGGCCGCCACCGATAAGCGCAGGTTGTCAACGCCGGTCGCTCCGACGATCATCGGCACGCCAACGTCCTGCTGCAAGATGGCCGTTTCTTCGGCGAACGACCACGCGGGCAGGCGTTCGAGCCCCGGCACCTTCGTCGAGTAGACCAGCCCGAAGCGACGCATCTCGTCGACCGCCTGCGGGCTGATCGCTGGGCCTGGCAGCATGGTCTCTGGCCAGACGATCAGATCGGCCTGACCGCGCGCCGAGGCGGTCATGTTCGAGAATTCGCGGAAGAGCTGGATCTGGTCCTCGATGGCCCAGGCCATGCGGTTGTCCTGCGGCACGTTGGTCTGGATGATGGCAACGCGTGCGTCTTTGGGTTCGCTCAGCGACGGCGTGACCATGCCCAGCAGCCACATCGCAGGCCAGGGCACAACGATGACGGTGAGCGCGCGCGTGAGCTGATCTTGCGAGCGTGCCAGGACGGCCAGACCACCAGCGCTGATCGCAACCAGCAAGCCAACGCCATACGCACCGAGCACCGCGCCACTGCTGGTGATCAGCGGCGCATCGATGAACGCATGCCCGGTCAGCAACCATGCGTAACCGCCGAAGAGGACGCTGCCGCGCACGATCTCGACGAAGGACCAGACGATCGCCAGCGTCACGGCGGTTGCCACGGGCGTCGCCCGGCCGCGCACGGCGACCGCCGCCAGCAGCACGAACAAGCCCGCCCACGAGCCCTGCAGCAGCATGCCCGGGAAGAAGCCCACCGGCGAGACCTTGAACATCCACGCGTGCGTGATGACCCAGAGCGGAAGAGACCCGACCCAGGCACCCGCGGCCACACGCCACAACGCCCGGCGTCCGGCCTTGGAAGCGACCATCGCGATGGCGAACAACGGAACGGGCGCGAGAGCGGCAAATGGCCACCACGCGATCGGCTCGCTCGAGAGCAGGCCAAGCACGGCATAAGCCACGCCGGCGGCAAGGCCCAGCAGGGCCCAGTGCAGCCCCGTGCGTGGGCGCACCAGCGGCTGGCTTCGGGTCTGGGCGGTCACAGGCCGGCGTAGTCGATCAGGCGTGCGAGCTCGTTGCGCAGCTCGGCCCGGTGGACGATCTTGTCGATCAGCCCGTGCTTGAGGCAGAACTCCGACCGCTGGAAGCCCTCGGGCAGCTCCTGGCGAATGGTCTGGCGGATCACGCGCGGGCCGGCAAAGCCGATGAGCGCGCCAGGCTCGGCGATGATCACGTCTCCGAGCATCGCGAACGACGCCGTGACGCCACCCGTGGTCGGGTCGGCCAGCACGCTGATGAAGAGCCCCCCCGCGTTGTCATGGCGCGCCAGCGCGGCGCTGGTCTTGGCCATCTGCATGAGGCTCAGCGTGCTCTCCTGCATGCGGGCGCCGCCCGAGCAGCTCACGACGATGACCGGCAGCTTGCGCTCGGTGGC
>JBITAB010000201.1:2319-6793 GCA_044439825.1 Phycisphaerales bacterium JB064
TGGCTGATCCGCTCGCCCGCCTGGATGCGGTAGTGGTGCCCACACTCTGGGCAGACGTGGAGGTTGGCCTCCATCTGCTTGCGGTAGATGAGCTGCTCGCACGTGGGGCAACGCAGCCACAGACCCTCGGGCACCTGGCTGCGTCGTTCGGGACGCAGGTCGGACCAGCTGCGGGCCTTGGCGGTGGTGGTTGATGCCATGGGGGGATTGTTGGCCATTGGCGGCTCGGAGATTCAGTTTTGGTGTGGACGAACGCCAGCCAGCCTGGGAGCACCCGGCGTCGCAGGGCTCAGACGGCCTTGGCCGAGGCGATCTCGTCGCGCTTCACACGCAGGGACACCAGCATCGGGCCCGCGGCGTCGGCGTCCCAGTCCTGGGCCAAATCGAGGCCCTGGAGGCGGTTGCGCAGCACGTGGAAGGCGATGGGACGCACCACGACCGCAACGTGCTTGCCCTTGCCGTTGAGCTTGTCCAGCGTCTTGGCCAGGGCGGTCAGGAGCCGCAACTCGGCATCGGCCATGGGCTCGCCCTGGGGCGGCACGATCGCCGAGGGGTCTTCTTCCCACTGCTTGAACGCGCCCGGGAAGCGGTCCTTGAGCTCGCTGAAGCGCTGGCCTTCCCACAGGCCCAGGTCGACTTCCGTCAGGTCGTCGATCTTCTTGACCTTCTTGTCGGCCAGCTTGGCGATGTGGTCGGCCGTCTGGCTCGAGGCCTGATCGGGGCTGGTGATGATGTACGTCAGAGCCGACAGGTCGTGGTCCCGAAGCACCTGGGTGAGTTCCTCACCCCAGGCCTTGCAGGCGGGCAGGTCGCAGTCACCGCCCAGACGGTGCGCCTCGTCCCATTCGGTCCGAGAGCACCGCACCAGCAGCAGGTCGACTTCGGCAGGAGTAGCCATGCATTCCTCGCGTTGGCTTTGGGTCGGCGGCGGGCACGAGCCCTTGCCGATTCCCAAGCCCTGGGTGCCCGGTCGCAACTCCGGGAACCTCAACTGTACCGAGCAAGTACGCTCGGCCGTTCCAAAAAGCATCGCATTTCGGCGGAATCCTGATCGCCAAATCGCGAGCCCATGACCGGATAACCACCGGCGGGCCCCGTTTGATCGCTCCAGACCGGAGGATCAGCCGCGCATCTGGGTAATGACCGACGCGCGATCTTCCGGGGAAACCCTGAAGACCGCCGAGGCGGCCGCGAGCACGTCTGCACCGGATTCCAGCAGATCCGGCGCTTGCTTGGGCCCCACACCGCCGTCGACCTCGATGCGGGTGGCCTCGGGCACGCGAGCCCGGACGTGGCGGATCTTGGCCAGGGCGGCTGGGTCGAAGGCCTGGCCCGCGAAGCCGGCCCGGATGGCCATGATGAGGACGAGGTCGACATGGGGCAGCAGGGCGTCGGCCTTCTCGATGGGCGTGGGGCCATCGATCGCGATGCCGACGGACATGCCCAGGGAGCGGACCTTGTCGAACAGAGCCCGGGCGTCGTTGCCGTCCAGGGCCTCGATGTGGAAGGTGATGTGGCCGGCCCCGGCCTTGGCGAATGGCTCGGCGAACAGGTCGGGCCGCTCGATCATCAGGTGGACATCGAAGAAGGCCTCGGGCAGGTCGGCCTTGAGCGAGGCCAGCATGTCGACGCCCAGGGCAAGGTTGGGCACGAGGTGGCCGTCCATGACGTCGTAGTGCAGCAGGTCGCCGCCGGCGTCGAGGGCGCTGCGGCACTCCTCGCCCAGGCGGGCGTAGTTGGCCGCGAGGATGGACGGGGCCACCAGCGGCAGGCGCGGGGGGTGGGTGATCGGGTTGGTCGTCGCGCGGGCGGCTTGCTGGCTGGTTGGCATGGGACATGGTAAACCGGCCAGCGGGCTCTACCATCGCTGGCACACCGGTTTCGCAGGAATCGAGACGAGAGGAAGGCTTGAGAGATGACCAGTTCCACCGCAGCGGGACAGACCTTGGAGGAACTCGGGCCCAGGGTGCAGGCGGCCGGGCAGGGGCATCTGCTGGCGTTCGCGCACGAGCTTTCCGCTGACGACAAGGCCGCCCTGGCGCGCGAGCTGTCGGCCATCGACTGGGACGCGCTGCCGGGCGTGATCTCGCGGTATCGCACCGCAGGGGCAGCAGAGGCCATGGGCGACCTGGAGCCGCCGGTGGTGTGCTGCATCAACGGGACCACGGGCGACGTGGCCGTGGACGCCGATGCGGCGCGGGCGGCGGGGCTCGACCTCATCCGCTCGGGCAAGGTGGCGGCGCTCACGGTCGCTGGCGGGCAGGGCACGCGGCTTGGCTTCGATGGCCCCAAGGGCACGCTGCCGATCGGGCCGGCGAGCGGGCGGACGCTCTTCGAGGTGTTCGCCGACCAGATCTCGGCCGCCAGCGCGTGGGCCGGGCGTCCCATCCCCTGGCTCGTCATGACCAGCCCGCAGAACCACGAGCAGACGCTCGCGTTCTTCGAGGAGCGTGACTGGCTGGGGCTCGAGCGCGAGCAGCTGCGATTCTTCCAGCAGGGTGTGATGCCGAGCTTCTGCCCGGAGAGCAAGAGGCTGCTGCTGGCGAGCAAGGGATCGCTGGCGACCAATCCTGACGGCCACGGCGGCGTGGTTCGCGCGTTGATCCGCAGTGGCGAGCTCGAACGCCTCGAGAACGAGGGCGTCGAGCACCTGAGCTACTTCCAGGTCGACAACCCTCTCGTGCCGCCGCTGGATCCGGTGTTCCTGGGCGCCCACGCGGGCGCGGGCGGTGCGCCGAGCTCGGGAGAGTTCTCGAGCAAGATGGTGGCCAAGGCCTCGGCGAGCGAGAAGGTGGGCGTGTTCGCGCGCAGCGGCGGGCGGACACGGGTCGTCGAATATTCGGATCTGCCCCAGGAACTCTCGGAGGCGACGATGGACTCTGGGCGGCTCAAGTTCGAGGCGGGATCTGTGGCCATCCACGCGGCGTCGGTCGCGTTCTTGCGTTCGATCGACGAGGCGGGCGAGGACGCGTTGCCGTTCCACCGTGCGTTCAAGAAGGTGCCGCACCTTGATGACAAGGGCAATCTGGTCGAGCCGAGCGAGCCCAACGCGGTGAAGCTGGAGCGGTTCGTGTTCGATGCCATCCCCGTGGCCAGACAGTCGCTGGTGCTGCGCGTGGACCGCGAGCGCGAGTTTGCGCCCACCAAGAACCCCTCGGGCGTCGACAGCGTGGAGAGCGCGCGGGTGATGCAGAGCGAGCGGGCGGCGCAGTGGCTGCGCTCGCGAGGCTTGGACGCGCCCAAGGGCTGCACGATGGAACTGGGCGGGGCGGCCGCCTGGGCCGACGCGGCCGGGCTGGAGCATCGCCCCGCCGCCGAGCCGCGCGAGGGCACGAGCGTGGTGCTCTGATGGCCGGACAATACCCCGGCTCGGCGTTGCGTTTGGCGCGTGCGCTCGACGAGCGCACGAAGCGTGAGACGCTGGCGGGCACGATCCCGGCGCTCGTCGCCCACCCCGACTGGGAGCGTCCCGCCCCACTCGTGCTCTGGATGCACGGGCGGACCAGCCGCAAGGAGATCGACTCGGGCCGGTACCTTCGGCTCATCCGGGCCGGCATCGCCGTCTGCGCGATCGACCTGCCTGGCCACGGCGACCGGTTCGATCAGGCGTTGCAGGATGCGGCCGGCACGGTTGACCTGTTGACGGCTGCCGCGCCCGAGGTGGACGTCGCGATCAAATCGCTGCTGCAGGGGCCACACGCCTCGATGTTCGACGGCTCTCGGCTTGGCATCGGCGGCATCTCGGCGGGCGGCATGGTCACGCTGCGGCGGTTGTGCGAGCCGCACGGCTTCTCGTGCGCGGCGGTCGAGGCCACGACGGGCTGGCTCGAGGGGCTGTACTTCCCCGAGGATGGGGCGCAGCACCGCTGGCCCGTGGATCACGCCCGCGAGGCCGTCGAGGCGATCGACCCGATGCGGCATCTGGATGGCTTCGAGCCCTTGCCCTTGCTCGCGATGCACAGCGAGAAGGATGAACTCGTGCCATTTGCCGGGCAGGCCAGGTTCATCGAGCGGCTGCGCGAGCACTACCTGGCACGGGGCGCCGAGGCCGGCATGATCGAGTTCGTGACCTGGCCCGAGACGGGCGCGTCCATGGAGCACCTGGGCTTTGGCAGGCACGCCCACGAGGCCAAGAACATCCAGGTCGACTTCTTCACCAGGCACCTGCTGGACACCAACGCATGAAGCTCAACCCGTTCCAAGGCCTGCCCAACCCGCGGGAGGTGTGGGCCTGGGGCATGTTCGATCTGGCGAACCAGAGCTTTACGCTGCTGATCATCACATTGCTGTTCGGGCTCTACGTCTCGCGGGTGGTGGTGCCGCAGCCGACGTTTGCCCCCGAGATCACCGAGCAGATCCAGCTCATCAAGACAAACAAGCTCGAGAAGGCCGACGCACCGCAGGACGTGCAGCAGGCCTATGACCAGACGCAGCGCGCCGAGGCGAAGGGCAAGTTCGTCTGGTCGATGCTGCA
>JBITAB010000201.1:6893-10399 GCA_044439825.1 Phycisphaerales bacterium JB064
CGCACGATCGGCCGCGTCAGCGCGACGGGCTGGACGATGGGCTACGTCGGCGCGCTCATGCTGCTGGTGATCGTGGTGACGCTCATGCTCGCGCTGGGGCTGCGCCACCCGGGAGAGTGGCGGGTGTTCTTCGTGTTCGCGGGCGTGTGGTTCCTGGTGGGCATCGTCCCAACGGGGCTGTACCTGCGCAGCGATCAGGCCCCGACGGTGCGGGAAACCGATCCGCTGGGCGAAGCCGTGCGGCGCGTGCGGCGGTCGCTCGCGGGCGCGGGCGAGTTTGGCGAGCTGCGCCGGTTCCTGATCGCCTTTCTTGTCTATGGCTTCGGCGTGCAGACCTTCATCGCGTTCGCCGCCATCATCGCGGCCGACTTCAACTTCACCGACGTGCTGCTCGTCGTCTTCACCGCGCAGCTGACGGTGACGGCGGGCATCGCGGCGGTGGCCACCAGCACGTTCCAGGACCGCATCGGGGCGAAGGCGACCGTGATCCTGTACCTGATCGTGTGGGTGATCAGTTGCCTGGCGATGGTCGCGATGTCGATCATCTGGCCGCACGGCGGGCCGCAGTGGCCCGTGTGGCTGGTGGGCAACGGGCTTGGCTTCGGGCTGGGCGGCATCGGTACGGCCTCGCGATCGATGGTGGGCAAGCTGACGCCCAGCCACCGGACGGCCGAGTTCTTTGGCCTGTGGGGCATGGTGTACAAGCTGGCCGGGGCCATCGGCGTGATGGGCTTTGGCATCGTGGCGGGGTTCGCGGGAGAGACCGCCTCGCTGCTGCTGCTGGCGGGGTTCTTCGCCGGCGGGCTGGTGCTGGTGCTGCGCGTGGGCGAGACCCGGGGCGTGCGGCAGGCCCGCAAGGCCGAGCGACGATTCGCGGCCGAGGTGGCCCAGACGTCGCCGGCAGCCGAATAAAAGGCTGGAGGATTCGGGAAATCGTGCAGTGCTGGCTGGGGGTTGTCCGGCTATGCTGGCGGCATGAACAGATCCCTGCGCTCGGCCGTGTTGCGCGTGGCCGCCTTCGCCCTGGCACTGTTGACCGGCGCGTCGGCCCTGGCCCAACCTTCTAACCAGTCCACCAGCGACTCACCGCTTGCCGACCGGCCCAATGGGCCCAGGCGTGCCGAGGTCGGGCGATTCGCGCTCGTGGGCGGCATGGTGCACACCGGGCCCGGGCAAGAGCCCTTCGAGGGCACGGTGTACATCGAGGACGGCCGCATCACGCTGGTGGACAAGAGCGCTGGCGAGGCGCCGGCCGGCTTTGCCACCTTCGACGTGAGCGGCATGCACCTCTACCCGGCCTTTGTCGAGGCGTACTACGAGGTTGATGCGCCGTCGCCCGGCGCGCCCGGTTCGCCCGGTATGCACTGGAGCTCATTGGTGACACCCCAGCGCAGCGCGCTCGACGCGGTATGGCTCGATCCGGGCTCGCGCGATGGGTTGCGGAAGCTGGGCTTTGGCGCGGTGGGCATCTCGCCGCAGCGCGGCATCTTCCGCGGCAGCAACGCGGTGATCTCGCTGGCCGAGCCGGACGAGGACATGAGCGGGCACCGGCCGATGGTGCTGCGTGAACGCGTGGGCCAGGTGCTGGCCTTCGAGAGCAGCGGCTGGGGGTCGCGAGACTATCCGACGAGCCAGATGGGCTCGGTGGCGCTCGTGCGGCAGACCTTGCTCGACGCCAGGTGGCAGGCGGGCCAGGACGATGTCGCGGCAAACGCCCTGACGCCGCTGGAGAACGGTGACATCGCGCTGTGGTTCGACGTGCCCGGCGAGCTCGAGGCCATCCGCGGCTCGATGATGGCGCGGGAGTTCGACCGCTCGGCGGTCATCGTGGGCAGCGGCAGCGAGTACCAGCGTCTGGACGCGTTCAAGCGCGAGGCCGAGGACGGCGACCTGACCATGGTGGTGCCGCTGCGGTTCCCCAAGGCTCCGAGCGTGAAGATGCTGGCCGACACCGAGGCGCTCGACCTGAACACGATGATGGAGTGGGAGCAGGCCCCGACGAACCCCCGCCGGTTACAGGAGGCGGGCTTCGACATCGTGCTGACCAGCAGCAAGATTCCCAATGGCATCGGCGGCCGCAATGGATTCCATGGCCTGCTGCGAAAGGCCATCGAGCACGGGCTGAGCGAGGACGATGCGCTGGCGGCGCTGACCACGAGGCCGGCCAAGCTGCTGGGCGTGGGCGAGGACGTCGGCACGATCGAGCCCGGCAAGCTTGGCAACGTCATCGTCGCCACGGGGCCGATCTTCGACAGCAAGAGCAAGATCCTGGACGTGTGGGTGGAAGGCCGCCGGCACGAAATTGCTCAGCCCGAGGCCGAGAGTATCGAGGGCATGTGGGAGCTGACGCTGGCCGGCCGCTTCAGGCTCGATCTTGACATCGACGACAAGGGCAAGGGCACGATGTCCGACCCCGGCATGCAGGTCGCCGAGGGCGAGAAGGCCCCCACGACCAAGGCCGTCCTCGAGCGTTCGCTCGACACGCTCACGGTGCTCTTCGATCACGAGCCCTTCGGCATGCCGGGCGTGTTCACGCTGACGGGAACCGTGCAGGGCGACGAGATCATCGGTGTCGGCGCCCGGCCCGATGGCGTGGCCTTCGAGTTCACCGGCGAGCGCCTCGCGCCAGACGAGGATGAGGACGCCGACGAGGACGAGAAGAAGGAAGAAGACGAGAAGGACCTGCCGCCCGAGGATCTCGGCGGCTACCCCTTCGGCGCCTACTCGGTCGCTGCGATTCCGGCGCAGGAGACCGTGCTGATCACCAACGCCACGGTCTGGACCGTGAGCGAGCAGGGCACGCTGGAGAACGCGTGGGTGCTGCTGGTCGATGGCAAGATCGCCAGCGTTGGAACGGGCGGCATCCCGCGGCAGCCCGTTGATCGCACGATCGATGCGCAGGGCAGGCACGTCACGCCCGGCCTGATCGACGCCCACAGCCATACCGGTACGTGGACGGGCGGCACCAACGAGAGTGGGCAAGCCGTCACCGCCGAGGTGTGGATGGGCGACACGAACGACCCGAATCCGGTGAACTGGTATCGCCAGCTTGCCGGCGGCGTCACGACAGTCAACACGCTGCACGGCTCGGCCAACCCCATCGGCGGCCGCAACGTGATCCAGAAGGTCCGCTGGGGAGCCGTGCACCCGCGCGACATGCACATGGAGGGCGCCAAGCTCGGCATCAAGTTCGCGCTGGGCGAGAACGTCAAGCAGAGCAACTGGGGCGACAACTTCCGCAGCCGCTACCCGCAGACGCGTATGGGCGTCGAGACGCTGATCCGCGATCGCTTCATCGCGGCCCGCGAGTATGCCGCCAATGGCATGAAGACCGAGAGCGGTCGCACCGACCTCGAACTGCAAACGCTCGCCGAGATCCTCGCGGGCGATCGCCTCATCCACTGCCACAGCTACCGCCAGGACGAGATCCTGATGCTGTGCCGCGTGGCCGAGGAGTTTGGCTTCAAGATCGGCACCTTCCAGCACGGGCTGGAGTGCTACAAGGT
>JBITAB010000202.1:0-2144 GCA_044439825.1 Phycisphaerales bacterium JB064
CGAGCGGCAGCGCCAGCGATGAGGGCCTTGATGTTGCGGTCCGAGACGGTCGACTCGACAAAGACTGCCGCGACCTTGCGGGTCACGAGCAGATCGACCAGCCGCTCGATATCACGCACGCCGGCCTCGCTCTCCGTAGACAGTCCCTGGATGCCCAGCACCTCGTAGCCGTACTGGCGACCGAAGTAGCCGAAGGCGTCATGGGCCGTGACGAGCACGCGCTGGCCCTCGGGCACGCTGTGCAGCACGCGCGTGCAGTA
Source organism: Phycisphaerales bacterium JB064 (assembly GCA_044439825.1). Taxonomy (GTDB): domain Bacteria; phylum Planctomycetota; class Phycisphaerae; order Phycisphaerales; family UBA1924; genus JAHCJI01. Next base: position 261 of record JBITAB010000202.1, read on the forward strand.
ATTGTCGAGCGCTTCGATCTCGGCGAGCAGGCCTGTGGCATTGGTCGTGAACAGGTCGTTGCCGGCGGGATCGCGTTCGATGAGCCGATCACGCACCACCTCGACGGCCTTGGCCCAGGCGGTCGGGTCCATCCACACGTGCGGATCGTCCTTGCCCTCCATGTCTTCTGGTTGGACGAGGTATTGCGGATCGATAAGTTCGGTGACGGCGTGCACGCCGCGATCGGCGGAAGCCGCGCGCACGAGCGCGTCGGTCATGCGGCCCTCGAGCAACAGGCCGTTGTAGAAGACCACGTCGGCCGCGAGGAGCTTCTCCATGTCGCCGCGGGTGGGCTGGTAGAGGTGCGGATCGACGCCTGCGCCCATGAGCACCGAGACCTCGGCCCGATCTCCAGCAACGCGGGCCACGATGTCGCCGATCATGCCAGTGGTGGCAACGATCGTGAGTGCGTCGTCGCCACTCGTGCCGCGTTGTGGCTGCTCGCCCTCCCCACACCCGCTAGCCGCGAAGGCCAGCAAGGCGAGAATCAATCCCAGCACGACGGACACCATGCGACCCATGGGAGCACCTCCAGCCTGGCTGGCGCAGAGTGTAGCCTTGGCTACATTTTCCGTCAACACCCAACCCTGCCAACCAACTATCGGCATACAGCTAGCGGTTTCCTTCCTGGGCGATGGCCCGGAATCGATCGAGCGTGGCCTTGCTGACGTGGTGCTCGAGCCCCTCGGCGTCCACAGCGGCCACCTTGGGTGGTACGCCGATGGCCAGCAGGAAGCGGTAGACCACCTCGTGCCGTTCGCGGCAGGCCTTGGCCAGACGGCGGCCCTTGGTGGTCAACTCGATGGGCTGGTAGGGTTCCGTTGTCGCCAAGCTGTCGGCCACGAGCCTTGAGACGGTGCGCACGACGGTCACGTGGCTCACGCCGAAGCGGTCGGCCAGGTCTCGCACGCGGCACACGCCGGCCTCATCGATGATGTCGGCGATGGCCTCGACGTAGTCCTCGGCGATCTCGCTGGCGTGATCGCTGCGCGTGCGCTGGTGCGCGGCGCGGGGCGTGTGGGGTGTGGTCTTGCGCTGTGGCACGCGGGAAGGTAGCCCCCGCGAGCGCAGCCGTCACCCCGAGCGGACGTGCGCAACCACCTTGAGCTCGACGGCGATCGGCGCGTTGCCGCCTTGCGGCAGGCGGCTCACCTCGATGGTTGTCCGGCACGGGTTCGGCTTGCCCTCACCCGCGAACGTGTCCTTCCACATCGAGTTGAACGTCGCGAAATCTCGAGGAATATCGGTCAGGTAGACCTGCACGTCGACGATATCCTCAAACCTCGCGCCACCGGCCTCGACGACGGTGCGCACGTTGTCGAAGCACGCCTGACACTGCGCCGCGAAGTCGTAATCAACCAGCTTTCCATTCGCGTCGAGCGTGACGCCGGGCACGGTGTTCTCGCCAGGAGCACGCGGGCCCACACCCGAGCAAAACAACAACTCGCCCACGCGGCGGGCGTGTGGGTAGGCCCCGACGGGCTTGGGTGCGGCATCGGTTGAGATCTGTTCGGACATGCTCACTCGCCGGTGTTGATGGTGACGCTCTTGGGCTCGGTGAAGAAACGCATCGCTTCCCAGCCGCCCTCCCTGCCAACGCCCGACTGCTTCACGCCGCCGAAGGGCGTGCGCAGGTCGCGGAGCATCCAGCAGTTGACCCACACGATGCCAGACTCGAGCGCCGCGCTCACGCGATGGGCACGCGTGAGGTTCTGGGTCCAGACGCTGGCCGCCAGGCCATAGGGCGTGCCATTGGCCAACTCGATGGCCTCGGCCTCGGTCTCAAACTTCTGCACGGTGCAGACCGGGCCGAAGACCTCTTCCTGGATGATCTGGCAGTCCTG
>JBITAB010000203.1:0-8944 GCA_044439825.1 Phycisphaerales bacterium JB064
GCGAAGCGCCGCGAGAGATGCAGCAGGCGGCACAGGAAGCACAACAGAACCAGCTCTCCTCGGCCCAGCAGAGCCAGCAGCGGGCGCTCGACGCGCTCGAGGACGTGACCGAGCGTTTGGACGAGGCCGGGCAGGATCGCGACGCCGAGCTGCGGCGTGTGCTGGCCCAGCTCTCGGCGGCCATCGAGGCGCTCATCGCGCGGCAGGCGACCGAGATCGAGAACCTGGCCGCTGCCCAGCGGACACGCGCGTTCGAAGGGCTTGATCGCTCGATGATCGGCCTCTCGCGCGACACGGCGGCGCTGGCCGACGAGCAGGCGTCCAGCGACGACACGCTCGCGGGCATCGCACGCAAACTGCTGGACGCGGCGGAGTCTCAGGATCAGGCCATCGTGGCGCTGCGTGCGGCGCCGGTGGACGACCAGGCCGCCCTGATGCGCGAGCGTGAGAGCCTGGAGCGTTTGCAGAGCGCTCTCGCTGAAGCGCAAACACTCGACGAGCAGGCACGCCAGCGCGAGCTCGATCGTCAGCGGCGCGAGCTGCGCAAGGCCTACGCCGAGGCGCTGGCGGCCCAGACCTCGCTGCGCGACGAGACGGCGACCTATGGCGATCAGGAGCTCTCACGCCGCCAGCAGATATTGGTGCGCCGCCTGGGCGAGCGGCAGCGCAAGCTGCACGCCGAGCTCGATGATGTGCGCAAGAGCACCGAGGGACTCGACGAGGCCACGGCCTTCCGCCTCGCACACGATCGCATCGACCGCGCGGCCGATCGCGCCAGCGGGCTGCTCGGCGAGGGCACGGTGAGCGGCGAGACGCTGTACTCGCAGGACACAATCTCGACCGTGCTACGCGGCCTCATCGAAGCGCTCGACAGCAGCACGCAGCGCGGCGAGCAGGACTTCGCCCAGGCGAGCCAGGGCGGCCAGGAGGGCGGCCAGGGCCAGCAACAGGGCGAGGAAGAGGGCGTCGTTCCACCAATGGCCGAGCTCTTACTGCTGCGCACCATGCAGGTGGAAGCGGCGCAGATGACACGCGCCATCGATGACGGCGTGCTCAGCCGCGAGCGGCTCGAAGACGCCAGCCGGCTGCAGAGCGAGCTCAGCGAGGCGGCGGCCGAACTCGTCAAGCGCCTGAGCGAGCAGCAGGGCCAGCAGGGGCAGGGCGCGCCGAACCAATGGCCGCTGGGTTTTGGCGTGATGCAGGAGCAGGCCCAAGAGCCTGCGCAAAGCGACGAGCCCGAAGACCCGCCCGCCGACGAGCCCACGCTCGACGAGTTGCTGGGCATCACGCAGCCGGGCGACGTGAGCGTGAGGCCCGACTCGGGCGATCTCGACCGTGAGCTCGAGGGCGGGCTGGCCGGCGCGTTCCTGCGTGCGGTGGACCTGATGGATCGCGCGTCGAAGCAGCTCAGCGAGGCGGGCACGGGCCTGACGACCCAGCGCACGCAAGAGGAAGCGATCGCCGCGCTGGATCAGCTCATCGAAGAGGCGCGGCGTCGCCAGAACGAGCAGCAACAGCAGCAACAACAACAGCAGCAGCAACAGCAACAACAGCAGCAGCAGGCCCCCCAGCAGCAACAACAGCAGCAGGAAGGCCAGCAGCAGCAACAGCAGCAAACGACCGACCCGCAAGGCGTGAACGGCCGGCCCTTGCAAGGCGGCGGTTTGGGTGAGGAAGCGGCCACTGGAGCGACATGGGGCGCATTGCCACCGCGCGTGCGTGAGGCGCTGCGGCAGGGCTCATCCGACGCGTACAGCGCGGTCTATCGTGCCGTCACCGAGGCGTATTACCGGCGGCTGGCCGAGGAAGCGGGTGGCGGATGAGATTGCTCACGGCAGCGATGCTGGCGCTCGTGTCGGGCGCGCCGACTTTGGCGCAAGAAGCGCCCGCGCCGGCCGACCCACTTGTCGAGATCACGCCGGAGCTCGACCAGACGATCTCGAGCGGGCTCGCCTTCCTGGCCAGCCAGCAGAACGAGGACGGCTCGTTCGGCGATGGCGCGTGGGGCCGGGGCGTGGCGGTGACGGCGCTGGCCGGGCTTGCGTTCATGGCCGACGGCCACATGCCCGGTCGCGGCAAGTACGGCGAAGAGGTCCGCAAGGCGCTCATGTACGTTCTCGACCGCTCGCAGGAGAGCGGCCTGCTGGCCGACGACCAGGCGCCCAGCCCGATGTACGGCCACGGCTTCGCCGCGCTGTTCCTGGGCGAGATCTATGGCATGAGCGGCGGCGACGAGGCGCTGCAGGAACGCCTGCACGAGGCGCTGGTGAAGGCCGTGCGGCTCATCGAGCGTTCGCAGAACGACGAGGGCGGCTGGCGGTATAACCCCGTGCCCAACGACGCCGACGTGAGCGTGACCATCTGCCAGGTGATGGCGCTGCGCTCGGCTCGCAACGCGGGCATCGAGGTCAGCAGCCAGGTCATCGACGACGCGGTCGAGTACGTGAAGGAGTGCCAGAATCCCGATGGCGGCTTCCGATATCAGGCCAGGCAAGGCTCGAGCGCGTGGCCCAGGTCCGCCGCCGGTGTCGCCACGCTGTTCTACGCGGGCGAGTTTCGCGACGAGGCCATCGAGCCCGGCGTGAACTACCTCATCCGCGAAGCGCTGCCTGGGCAGGGCATGCGGCGGGGCTACTTCTATTACGGGCACTACTACGCCGTGCAGGCGATGTATCTTGCGGGCGGCGAGGCGTGGAGCACGTGGTGGCCCGCGGCGCGGAAGGAGCTGATCGACCTGCAGGAAGCCAGCGGCGCATGGCCCGATCGCACGGTGGGCACGGCTTATGGGACGGCCATGGCGCTCATCGTGCTGCAAATGCCCAAGCGATACCTGCCGATCTACCAGAAATGACACGACGCATGCACGCAAGCAGTTCCTTCTCGATCGCGAGCCTCGCGCTGCTGGCCGTGTGCGCCGGCGCGTTGGCGCAGGCCTCGCCCGATCGCGTGCTCATCGACGCCCAGCTCGGTCGACAGGTCATCTCGGAGCTGCGCTTCGAGCCGGACCGCCTGGTGTATGAGCGCAACGGTCGCGTCGAGAGCGCACCGCTCGATGGCTCGGTCGTCGCCGTCGTCGAGCCCAGCGGCCATGCGCCCCGCCCCAAGACGTCATGGATCGAACTCGCCGACGGGCAGCGGCTCGTCGGCTCGCCGCTGGTACTTGGCACGAGCCAGCCGGCCGACTGGACGGCCAGCGAGGGCGAGGGCCTGGTGTGGACGACCCCTCTGCTCGGCAGCGTGAAGGTGCCCATCGGCTCGCTCCGCCGCGTGGTGCTGCGCGACGCCGAGGAGATCGCCGAGTTTGATGACCTTAACGACGTCGTAGTGCTGGCCAACGGCGATCGCATGCGCGGCCTGCTCGAGCGGCTGTGGCCCGAGGTCGTGCTCGACGTCGACGGCCAGCTGCGCACCTTCGACATGAACGCCATCTCGTCGATCACGCTGGCCAATCCCGATGCGCCTCGCACCGGCTCTCGCGTGTGGCTCAGCGACGGCTCGATCGTGGCGGTGGAGTCGATCGAATCGACCAACAACAGCATTCGGATCGACCCTGCCGACCCATTGCAACTGGCCGCCCGCGACGAGGCGGTAGTAACGATCAACGAGGTGCTCGCCGTCGCCTTCGAGAGCGGCGGCGTCTCTCCACTGGCCAACCTGGGCGTGCCCGAGTGGAAGCCGCTGTCCGAATGGGCCCTGGCGCCCAAGCTGGGTGACCCGGCGGCCACGCTGCTGGGCTCGGCCGAGGTGCAACTCGTCGGCCCGGTCGAGGCCACGTGGGACTTGCCCGCGGGCGTCCGCCGCGTCGCCGTCCGCGCCCGCCTGCGCGAGGACTGCCGCGTGTGGGGCGATTGCGAGGTGAGCCTGCGGGTGATCGCGGGCGAGCGGGAGGTTGCCCCCACCGCCACCCAACGCCTGCACGGCGGCTCGCCCGACACAACGTTCATGATCGACCTGCCCAGCGACGCCAAGGCCGGCACACTCGAGGTCCGCATCGAGGAAGGCCTGGGTGGGGCCATCCAGGATCGCGTGATGCTCGACGGCTTCGTGCTGCTGTCAAGCCGGGCTGGCTGAGCAAGCTCTTGCCAGGTGGTTTTGGGCCATCTGGCGCGGTTTTTGCGCTGGTTACTGGCCAAACCCAAATCCTGTTGTACGTTGCACCCAGGAGTCCGTGAGCGAGCCCTCATGCTCGCCAGCGATGGCGCGAACGTATGTCGTTTGCTGTCGCGTGACTTCGTGGAGAGTTGAGCTCTCGCGGCCATTCGTGCTTCGACGGATCGGGCCGTGGGGTGACTGGGAGGTGGAGATGTTGCGCCAATGCCCTGCGATCCTGATGGGAGCGACGCTCGTGTGTGCCGCTTCGGCTTCGGCCCAGGTGTTGCCGGGCGACGCTGGCATCCGCACCATCGCGGCCGAGGAGACCGTGAGCGTCGCGCTCAAGGCCTTCAGCCGACGCAATGAAGAGATCATCCACGGCTCCGAGGAGTCGATCCAGCTCGACAAGGCCTTCGAGGTCATTGGCCCGCTCCTTGGCGGCCCGGACGTCGTCGAGGCCAAGTGGCGTGAGGTCCGCGGCGAGGGCACCAACGTGCTCCAGTTCGAGTTCCGCTCGCGCGATGCCAGCCCGCTGGTCCCGGTCGACCACACCATCGGCGGCGAGTCGGCCGAGTTCCTCGGCTGGGAGATCGGCGTCAGCGACCCCATCGAGTTCCTCGACTTCGCGGGCGACATCACCGTCACCGAGTACAAGGTCTTCGTCAGCGAGAACGCGGGCATCGACTTCACCGTGTTCGACTTCACCAGCTCGTTCCTGAACCCCTGGGAAGGCATGGATTTTGGTCGGGTGATCCCCCTCCGCACGCCTGGCGGGCCGGTCGAGTACAACCTGATGATCATCGAGTACGAGTACGAGTACACGATCCCGGCGCCCGCCTCGCTCACGCTGCTGAGCGGCCTGGGTCTGGCAGCGCTCCGCCGCCGCCGCTGATCCGGCTTCCAATCGCCTGGCTTCCAATCGTCTGGCTTCCAATCCAAGCCGACCCTCTATACTGGGCCATGTGCACCCTGAGGCGCATGGCCCTGTTGCTTGGTCTGGTGCTGGCTCTCGCCACGCCCGCGCTCGCCCAGCGCACGCAATTAGAACTCTCGCAAGAGGGCTGGGAGACCGCCAAGGCCACCGAGCCCATCGATGAGGACGAGGCGTTCATCCGCGAGGCGTGGGCCACGCTGCTGGCCGGCGAGCCCGCGCAGGCCAAGCGCATGCTCAACCAGTGGCTGCGCGAGAACCGCAACCGCGGCAACCAGTGGACGCCGCTCGCGCTGCTCGTGCGCGGGGATGCCAAGGTCGCGCTCGACGACGAGTACGACGCGCTGTACGACTATGAAGAGATCGCCCGCAGCTACCCGGGCAGCCCCGAGTTCGTCAAGGCGGCCGAACGCGAGATGGCCATCGCCGTCGACTACATCCAGGGCAAGCGCCGCAAGTTCCTGGGCCTTCGCATCAGCAGCGCGAGGCGCGACGGCGAAGAGCTGCTGACACGCATCGCCGAGCGCCTGCCCGGCAGCCAGCTCGCCGAGCGGTCGATGCTCGAGCTTGGCGCCCACTACCGCCGCACGGGCGAATTCGGTCTTGCGGGCGAGGTGTACCGCATCTTTCTCGAGGCGTTCCCGACCTCCACGTTCTATCGCGTGGTGCTGCTGGCCCGCATCGAGGCGACCTTCGCCCAATACAACGGGCCCGAGTACGACGGATCTGGCCTGCTCGAGACGCTGGAACTGCTGAACCTCTACGAGAGCAAGTATCCGGGCGACCTTGAAGTGCAAGCCGAGCTCGATGCCTTGCGTGTGCGCATCGACGAGAGCCAGGGCCAGCAGTTGCTGAGCATGGCGCGCACCTATCTGCGACGAGGCGAGAAGGCCTCGGCCCGGTACGTGCTGCGTCGGCTGATGAGCGATCACCCGCGATCCACCGCGGCCCAGGTGGCCATCGACATGCTCACCGAGCGCGGCTGGCTGGAAGAGGGAGGCGGCTCGTGAGGCTGGCGTGCATCGCCCTCGGGCTCATGATCACACTTGCCGGCTGCGCGAGCGACCCGAGGCAGGGCTACAGCTTCGAGTCGTCCTACGACCAACGCGTCGAGACCATCTCGGTCAACGTCTTCGAGAACGAGACCTACCACCCGGGCATCGAGGCCGACCTCACCGCCGCCCTCATCAAGCGCGTGCAGCGCGACACGCCGTGGAAGGTCGTCAACCCCGCCTCGGCCCAGACCACGCTCACGGGCACGATCAAGGACGTGCAGATCCGCCGGCTGACCCAGGACTCGGCCGGCGGCATCACCCAGCAGGCGGCCGTCCGCGTGCTGGCCGACTTCGAGTGGCGCAGCACCATCACCGGCCGCGTGCTGGCCAGGCAGATCAACGTCGCCGTCACCGAGTCGTTCACCCCCGCGGCGGGAGAGCCCATCGAGGTGGGGTTATCCGCAGCGACGGACGAGCTGGCCGGAGCCATCCTGGAAGCCATGCGTTCGGTGTGGTGACGATCCTTCGGCCCATCTGCGGCGTATGGAGTTGAGATATCGGGCCCCTGTCGCCTCGCGAGAGGGGCCGGAATGGTCCCCATGCCGGGCGGGTTGGCCTTGGCAAGTCGGACCTGCCCAGCCGGGCGGCGGCCAGAGGGTCTCTAGGATGGCATCCTCTCGGGCCGATGCTCGGTAGGGAGTAAGAGGATTGTGGCTCGCCCGGGCCTGGTGGTCAGGGGCGGGGCCCCACGCGGAGCGTGCATGCAACGAATCTTGATGAGCCAGCAAGACCAGAACCCCCGCAAGCCCGGCGACGGGCCCGAGGGCCCCAACGGCAAGCGCGGCCCAGGGCAGCAGCCCACCGGGCCGGCGATGCCCCAGGGGCGGATGATGATCTTCGTCGTCGCCCTGGTGCTGCTGGCGGTGATGGTGATGCTCATGTTCCAGAGCGGGCGGGGCGAACCCATCACGCTCGAGCAGTTCTATAGCCTCTACGACTCGGGCCAGATCGAGGCCGAGAGCGTCGTGATCTCCGATTCGGCGGTCCGAGCGGTTCGCATCGGTGGGCCAGACAGCAACGAGCGCACATCGGTGCGCATCGACCTGAACGCGTCGACGCGCGACACGATCGCCAGGCAGATCATCGCCAAGACCAACGGCAAGGCACAGACACAGGCCAGCAGTAATTGGCCTGTCTATCTCCTTCTCGGCCTGCCCATCGTGCTGTTCGCGTTCCTGATCTTCATGTTCCTGCGCAGCCTGCGCGGGGCCGCGGGCGGGGCGGGCATGCTGGGCAGCTTCGGCAAGAGCCGCCACCGCGTCTTCAACAAGGAAATGACCGGCGTCACGTTCAAGGACGTGGCCGGCATCGATGAGGCCAAGGACGAGGTCTCCGAGATCATCGAGTTCCTCAAGACGCCCAAGAAGTTCACCAAGCTCGGCGGGCGCATCCCGCGTGGCGTGCTGCTCAACGGGCCTCCCGGTTGCGGCAAGACCCTGCTGGCCAAGGCCATCGCGGGCGAGGCCGACGTGCCGTTCTTCAGCATCTCGGGCTCGGACTTCGTCGAGATGTTCGTGGGCGTTGGCGCCAGCCGCGTGCGCGACCTGTTCAAGCAGGCCAAGGACAACTCGCCTTGCCTGATCTTCCTCGACGAGATCGACGCCGTTGGCCGGCGTCGCGGCGGTGGATACAGCACGGGCGGGCACGACGAGCGTGAGCAGACGCTCAACGCCATCCTCGTCGAGATGGACGGCTTCAACGCCAGCGACGGCGTGATCGTCATTGCGGCCACCAACCGGGCCGACGTGCTCGATCCGGCCCTGGTGCGACCGGGTCGCTTCGACCGCCAGATCTCCGTGAACCTGCCCGACCTGAAGGGCCGCTTGCAGATCCTCAGCGTGCACGCCAAGAAGGTGAAGCTTGGGCCCGACGTGGACCTCGAGAAGATCGCCCGCGGCACGCCCATGTTCAGCGGCGCCGACCTGGCGGCCATCGTCAACGAGGCGGCCATCATGGCCACCATGGAAGACAAGGACTTCGTCGAGCACGAAGACCTGGAAGAGGCCCGCGACAAGGTGAAGTTCGGCCGCGCCCGCAAGAGCCGCGTGCGCGAGAAGGACGAGAACAAGCTGGTGGCCTATCACGAGGCCGGCCACGCCGTGCTGCAGGCGTTGCTGCCAGATGGCGACCCGCTGCACAAGGTGACCATCATCCCCCGCGGCAGCGCGGGCGGTGCGACCTTCAGCCTGCCCGAGAAGGACCGCATGGGCTATGGGCTCAAGTGGCTCAGCGCCACGCTCAAGGTGCTGTGCGGCGGCCGCATCGCCGAGGCTCGCGCCATGGGCGACATGTCCAGCGGCGCCAGCCAGGACATCAGCCAGGCCACCGAACTCGCTCGCACCATGGTCACCGAGTGGGGCATGAGCGAGAAGCTGGGCTTCTTGCGATACTCCGGCAGCGACACCCGCGACAGCTACATGCCCGACAAGGACTACAGCGACCACACGGCCGAGCTCATCGACCAGGAGGTCCGCCGCATCGTCGACGAGGCCTACGCCCAGGCCAAGGGCATGCTGGACCAGAGCTGGAACAAGGTGGAGGCGGTGGCCGAGGCCCTGCTGAAGCACGAGACGCTGACCGCCGAGGAGGTCCAACTGCTCATCAGCGGCGGCTCGCTCAACAAGCCCACGGTCTCCGACCTGCTGCTGGCCGACCGCGGCCGGCCCAAGACCGCCCCCAAGGGCCACCAGCGCGACGACGACGAGGGCCCCGAGATGGCCGGCGGCATGTCGCCAAGTCCTGCCTGACTGAGCGCCTGACCCACGCCTGACCCAGACTCTCAAGCCCCGCCCAAGCGGGGCTTTTTCATGAGCTGGCGATGGCCTGCCAAGATGACACCTCGGGGCGGGTGGTGGTTGGTGCTGGC
>JBITAB010000203.1:9044-10370 GCA_044439825.1 Phycisphaerales bacterium JB064
GCTGGCGATGGCCTGCCAAGATGACACCTCGGGGCGGGTGGTGGTTGGTGCTGGCAGCGCGGCGGGCCCGCTGGGGGCGGCCAGAGGGCGGTGGGCGAGCCGCCCCCGACAGGCACGCGGCTTGTAAGCAGCATGGCGTGATCCCCTCGGGCCAGCCAACCTGCACCAACGGCCACAGCCGGCTGAACCTGCTGCTGAGCGATGCCAGCCGGCCAGATCAGTCGTGGGCCGATCGGCTGCCGCCGCTGCTCGAGCCCATGGGCGTCCGCACCGTGCGGGCCCGCAGCGGGCGCGAGGCTTCCGAGGTCATCCAGGCCACGGCCATCCACATGGCGGTGGTCGACCTGGCGTTGCCGCTGGACACCGGCTCGGACGAGGACGGCGGCCTGCGGCTGCTGGAGCTCCTGCGTCGCAGCGAGCACCGCCCCCCCACCATCGTGATCCGCCGGGCCCGGACGGCCCGCGAGGCCAGCCGCGAGGCGATGCGGGCCCTGCTGGCCGACGCGTTCGCCGTGGTCGATCGGCCGAGCCACCACCGGGACGTCGAGCTGCTATTGGAGGTGCTGCGCCGCGTGCTGGCGCGTCACTATCGGGGCCAGTGGCCCGGAGCGACTTAATTGAACATCGGTCTGCGTCGGCGGCCGGTCGCCGTGGAGGGCGGGGCGGCCGCCGACGCAGGCCTTGATCTGAACCAACCCATGAACCCCAGCGCCCGGCATGAGAGGCCGGGCCCACGCAGAGGAGCGATGCACGATGGCCGCGACCAAGACCAAGAAGAAACTCAACATCCGCCCGCTGCACGACAAGATCATCGTCCGTCGTGACGAGGCCGAGACCCAGACCGCCTCGGGCATCTTCCTGCCCGAGAGCAGCAAGGACCGGCCCAAGACCGGCCTGGTCGAGGCCGTCGGCGACGGCGCCCTGAACACCGAGACCGGCGAGCGCGTGCCGCTGGAGATCAAGAAGGGCGACCGCGTGATCTTCAGCAGCTACTCGGGCACCGAGGTCAAGCTCGACGGCGAGGAACTGCTGATCATGACCGAGAGCGACGTGCTGGCGATCCTCGAGGGCTGAGCGGTCTCGGAAGGGGCATGCCTTGACCACCGAAGAGCTGCGCGCAGCGCTCAAGGAACTCACCGGCGGGCGTGACGCCACGTTCGCCTTCTGCAACGCCCGGGAGCAGGCGTCGATGCTCCTGGTGCACAACGCGATGCTCGTGCCCGAGGAGAGCGATCACATGATCAAGCTCACCGACGGACAGAGCATCTTCATCATCGACGCGACCAGCGTGGCCTGGGTGCGGATCGGCCCGCCCCAGCTGAACAA
>JBITAB010000204.1:0-2133 GCA_044439825.1 Phycisphaerales bacterium JB064
ATGGGACCATGCGCGAGTGGCCCGGTGCGTTCTAGCATCGGCCGTGGCAAACCCTGATCGTGCTTTCCCAAAGCTCCGCCCCATCGCATCTGCCCGCTCGTGTGGCCAGTGCGAGCACGACCTCGCCGGCATCCCACGAACCGAACCGTGCCCGCAGTGCGGCTGGAAGTCCGACATTCGCTGTGCAGCCTGCGGGTACGACATTACCGGCCTGCCCGTCAACGGCCCATGCCCCGAGTGCGCCACGCCCATCGCCGAGTCGCTTCGCGGCGACGGGCTTGCCTTCGCCAGCACGAAGCACCTGGCGATGCTGGAGAAGGGGCTGGCCTTCACACGGCTCGGCGTGGGGCTGCTCATCGCCATCGCGATGTGCAGCATCGTGCTGAACATCGCGGTCTCGATGCTCACCTCTTCCATGCCGCCGCGATGGGTGGCCGACATCATCGTCGCCGGCCCGGTGATGGCCTGCTTCGCGCTCTGGATCGCCGGATGGTGGATGGTGACCACGCCCGACCCCCGGCTGGCCGATCAGGAACCGGACTGGCAAAACGCCGTGGCGCGATGGTCGGCCGTGGTGTTCGCGATGGCGTTCGTGGCCATGCTCGTCGGTTCGCAGTTCATCGGGCCCGTCCGGCTCGCCGGTGTGGGTCTGATGGCCGTGCTGCTCGTGCAATACGGGGCAGGCTCGATGTGCCTGCGGCGCATCGCGCTGAGCGCGGGTAATGGGCGCGCGGCCGCACAGGCCCGGCAGGTGGGCGTACTCGTGGCGATCATCGCGGCGTGCCTGGCGATCCGGGGCGTGCAGAGCGCCATCAACTTCCAGCCGCCACGTGGCAGCGCGGGCTCGGTTGCTCGCCTCCTGCTTGGGCTGATCAATCTCACCTTCCTCGTCTTGGCGATCGTCGTCATGGTCAGGCAAGCCAACGCCGCCGGCCTGCTCCGCGACGACCTGAAGCGATTTCTCTTCCACGCCAAACGCCGCGGCATAGCCTTGCCCATGCGCACGACGATCGCCTGCACGCTCTGCCTGCTCGTCGCCCTGGCCGCCTGCGCCCACAAGCCGCAGCGGTTGATGCCGACACCCGAGTCGATCGCGCTGGGCGTCGTCGATCCGTTCGCGGATGTTCCCGAGTCCCGACGCGGTCATGTGCCTGTTTTCATCGCCAGCGTGCGGCGGCCGGCCGTGCCCGAAGACTCGATCCATCCCTTCGACGACGAACGCAGCCCGCTCACCCGGCTGGGCATCGCGCACGTGTCGATCGAGGGCGAGTGGGAGGACTTGGTTGCTGCCTCGCGGGCCGAGAAGCGCACCGGCCAGTCGCCCAAGGTCGAGCTCATCGGCTACGAGCACTTCGGTGTCATGCCCGGCACGCAGCCCATCCCAGCCATCGCCGACACCATCGACGAGACGCACATGGAGGACGACGTCGAGCTCACCCACGCGTGGCTCGACGCGCTCAACGATCAGCTCGAGGGCACCCATCGCCCCGAGATCATCATCTACGTCCACGGCTACAACACGACCTTCCCCCACAACACCGGGCTTGCCGGCGAGTTCTGGCACTACGCGGGGCGAAAGGGCGTGGTGCTCAGCTTCGCCTGGCCCAGCCGGCATTCCATCCTGGGCTACAACGCCGACAAGGCCAACGCCGCGTACGCCACTCGGCAGTTCCGCGAGCTCGTCGAGTTCCTCTCCGAGAAGACGTGGGCCGAGAACATCCACGTCATCGCCCACAGCGCCGGCGCGCCCATCGCCATCCATGCCCTGCGAGAGCTGCGATTGAAGTACCACGGCCTCTCGCGTGAAGAGCTGCTCGAGCAGTTCCGCATCGGCACGGTCGTGCTGGCCGCCCCCGACATGGACCTGATGGGCTTCTTCGCCGCTCGCGAGGACGGCTTCCACGAGATGGCCGATCGCGTGGCCTTCTACGCCAACCGCACCGATCGCGCCCTCTCGCTCAGCCGCTGGCTGAGCCACCAGGACCGCCTGGGCGACTCGGTGGGCCACCTGCACGAGTGGGAGCTGGAAGCCATCCAGCACTTCGAGCACACCGAGGCCATCGACGTCTCGCGGGCCGAGAAGAAGTACGGCGACCTGCTGGGCCACAGCTATTACCAGCGCGACCCGTGGGT
>JBITAB010000205.1:0-2128 GCA_044439825.1 Phycisphaerales bacterium JB064
CCCAGCACGCCCTGGGTCATCGCCCCCAGCAGCACGTTGCCCATCACGTCCAGCTCGGGCAGCAGGTGGTAGAACTGGAACACGATGCCCACGTCGCGCGAGCGATAGCGGTTGAGGCCAGCCGCGCCCAGTTTGGCGATGTTCCGCCCCTGGAAGGCGATCGCCCCCTTCTGGGGCTTGTCCAGCCCGCCGATCAGGTGCAGCAGCGTGCTCTTGCCGCTGCCCGAGGCCCCCAGGATGGCCACCCACTCGCCCTCGTTCAGCGTGATCGAGGCCCCACGCAGCACCGGCACCGGGACGCGGCCCAGCTTGTAGGTCTTGTGCACGTCGCTGGCCTCGAGCAGGATGCTCATGCGCTCTCCAACGCACGCACGCACCGCTCGACCACCTCGCCCACCGGCACGATCTCGCCCTTACCCGTGTCGCGGCGCAGCTTGAACTCCACGCCCCCGGCCTCCATCGCCTTGTCGCCCAGCGTCAGGCGCACGGGGATGCCCACCAGGTCGGCGTCCTTGAACTTCGGGCCGGGCCGTTCGTTCCTGTCGTCGATCAGCACGTCCGCCCCGGCCTCGCTCAGCTTGCCGGCCAGGTCCATCGCCAGCGAGCGCTGCCGCTCGTCGTCGTGCTTCATCAGCACGATCTCGACGTGATACGGCGCCACCGCCGCCGGCCAGATGATGCCGCCCTCGTCGTGGCTCATCTCCACGCACGCGGCCATCGTCCGGCTGACGCCGATGCCGTAGCAGCCCATCGTCACCGTCCGCGGCTTCTGGTCCTCGGCCAGCACCTTGAACTCCATCGCGTCGGAGTACTTGGTGCCCAGCTTGAAGATGTGGCCCACCTCGATGCCGCGCTGGGTCTGCAGCTTCGCGCCCTCGGCCCGCGGGCTGGGGTCGCCCTCTTCAGCGTTGCGGATGTCGGCGACTTTGAGCTTGGCTGTCTCGTAGCCCAGGTCGCGGGCCCAGTGCCAGCCCGTCACGTGGTGGTCGGCCTCGTCGGCGCCCGTCGCCCAGGGCGTGGCCTGGGCCGCATCGGGGTCGACCACGATGGTCGCCCCGGCCAGGCCGGCGAACGCCCGCGGGCTCACGTAGCCGATGGCCAGCCCCGCCGCCTTCGCCTTGGCCTCGTCGGCGAGTTTCACGCCCGAGCCCACGGCGTCGCGCACCTTGGCCTCGTTCACGTCGTGGTCGCCGCGCACCACGGCGAGGACATACTTGGTCTTGTCCGGATCGCTCAGCACACGCTCGAAGACGATCGTCTTGAGCATCTGCGCCGCCGTCACCTTCAGGTGTTGCGCCACGCCCTCGATGCCCGGCATGTTCGGCGTGTGGTGCTTGACCAATTCCTGGCTTGCAGCCCCATCGAACGACCAAGGCCGCTCGCCGATCTCCGCCTTCTCCACGTTGGCCGCATACCCGCTCACCGGGCACACCAGCACCTTGTCCTCGCCGCTCTCGGCGTGCACCATGAACTCGTGGCTGGCCGAGCCGCCGATGGGCCCGCTCTCGGCCTCGACGGCCGTGAAGCTCAGCCCGCAGCGCGTGAAGATCCGCGTGTACGCCTCGTAGAACTGGTCGTACACCGCGTCCAGCCCGCCCTCGCCCTCCTGCTTCAGGTGGAACGAGTACGCGTCCTTCATGATGAACTCGCGGCAGCGCAGCAGGCCCGAGCGCGGCCTGGGCTCGTCGCGGAACTTGGTCTGGATCTGGTAGAGCACCAGCGGCAGCTGCTTGTAGCTGGTCACCGCCCCCTTCATCAGCTCGACGATGGGCTCTTCATGGGTTGGGGCGAGCGCGAGCTCGCGCCCGTGCCGGTCGCTGAGCGTGAACAGGTCGTCGCCGTAGGCCTCGTCGCGGCCGGTCTGCTTGAGCAGGCTCACCGGCTCGAAGGCCGGGAAGAGCATCTCCATCGCCCCGATCCGCTCGTGCTCCTGGCGGACGATCTCCTGGATCTTGCGGAGGCTGCGCCAGGCCAGCGGCAGGTAGTCGTACACCCCCGCGGCCAGCTGCCGGATGAACCCCGCCCGCACCAGGAACACATGGCTGGGCGTCGTCGCGTCGGCGGGGGCCTCCCGCGTCGTCGGGATGAGCGTCCGGCTCCACAGGTGGACGTCGCCCCTGCGGGCGGT
>JBITAB010000206.1:0-6793 GCA_044439825.1 Phycisphaerales bacterium JB064
CGTTGGCCGAGCAGTGCATGGGGAACACGCCCACTTCGGGCATGTCGAAGTTCATGGCGTAGAAGATGCTCTTCTTGATCTCGCCGGCGTACTCGGTGCCCAGGATGACCACCGTCTTGCGCTCCAGCGACTGGGCGATGATGATCGGGCCCTTGACGCCCAGTTGCTCGGCCTCCTCGGCCGTCAGCTTGTGCCGGCCCGCGTTGAGGATGGTCCAGTCGTGCTTCCAGTCGGTCGAGCCGCTGGCCGCACGGGTGCCCTGGCGGATGAACAGTGTGCTGGCGAAGAGGTTGTGCCACGCCTGCTCGGTCACCACGCGGACGCCCAGGCGATAGCCCGGGTCGGCGCCGGCAAAGCCCTCGAAGCAGAAGACCTTGTCCTGGCTGTTGAGGTGGTCGATGGCGATCCGCTCGGCCAGCTCGAAGCGTTCGCTGGTCAGCGGCTGGTTGACCTTGCCCCAGTCGATCTTGTCGTGGATGGCGGGCGAATCCTCGAGGTACTTGTCCGTCGGGCTGCGGCCCGTGCGGTCGCCCGTCAGGCACACCAGCGCGCCATCGGCGGCCAGGCGGCCCTCTCCTGCGGCCAACGCCATCTCGACGAGGCGCGACGGCGGCAGGTTGCGGAGGGTGCGAGCGGCGGAAAGATCGAGGCTGGCGAGCGTCTGGCTTGGCATCGGCAATGCGTCTCCGGGCCGGCATGCGCCACGCAACCGAGCCCAAAATCAAGGTAATGGCAAGGGTAGGTCGCCACCAACCGTCCGGCTACGTCGCCCCGGCGCTTGCCACCGCCCGGAAACGCGCTAGCGTTACCGCTCGGCGGGCCCCCCAAGGGCCCGACCAAGGCCTAGACGGTGGCTGTAGCTCAGTTGGTTAGAGCACCAGGTTGTGGTCCTGGGGGTCGCGGGTTCGAATCCCGTCAGTCACCCTTCCCCGTCGCCCAAACGCAGCGTCAGGCCCGGCGGCCAGCCCCCGCTAGGGCCAGCTCCATCGCGCCCACCGCCTGCCGGCCATACCCCCCGCCAAACAGCACCGCGTGCACCAGCAGCGGGTAGACCCGGTAGAGCCCCTGCCGATGCTCGAAGAATCCGCCAGCAATGGGCCTGAGCTCGTGATAGCGGTCAAAGAAGGGCCGCCCGACGCAGCCGAACAGCCCCATGAAGGCCAGCTCGACCTCCCGGTCGGCGTAGTAGATCGCCGGATCGATGAGCCCGGTGATGCGGCCGCCCTCGCTCAGGATGTTTCCCGACCACAGATCGCCGTGGATCAGCACCGGCCGCTCTCCAGCGGCCGTGAACTTGTCTGGTTCCTGCTCCATCGCCTCGGCCAGCCGCCGGGCGGTCTCGATGCCGCCTTGTGGCAAGGCGTCGCGTGCCTGGGCAAGTTCGGCAAAGTGCAGCACCCGTCGGCGGGCGAAGAAGCGAGCCCAACTCTCGTCCGGCGAATTGGGCTGTGAAAGCGAGCCGATGAGCGTGTCCCGCTCGTAGCCGAAGGCCGGCCCCTCGATGCCGTGCAACCCGGCCAGCAACTCCGCGAGATGCCGCTGGGCGTTGTCATCGGCGCCAGTCGAGCCCGGCAATCGCCGCATTACGAGCAGCGATGGATCGGCATGCCACACCTCGGGCACGGGTAGAGTGCTGAGCCGCCCCAGATCACGCAGCATGTCCGCTTCGATGGTGAGGTCGCTGCTGCCGTCGCTGATCTTCGCGACGAAGTCGCCGCGCTGCGATCGGCCGCCGACGACGCGCGCGATGCACCCGCCATGCAGATCATGCACGTGCTCGATGGGTCCTACAAGAGCGTCTGAAATGGTCCGTGTGATGCTCCCGGCCATGCGGGATTGTGGGCGCGAGCGGGCGGTGCGTCGAGCCTCAGGCCGCCGACGGCTTGGCGTGCCGGCACAGGCTCACGAGCGTGTTGATGGGCTCGGTCGCGCCATCCATCGAACCCTGATGATCGAGGATGTTGAGAATCTTTGAAGCGGCGTCCGCCTCGGCCGCATAGCCCAGGAGCGGCCCGGTGCCGCGGATGCGCGCGCAGATGTAGCGCAGGTTCTTCTCGTCCTTCTTCTCGATGCACTCGGTGAGCTCGGTGGCGAACTTCTGGAGGTCCTCGGTGAAGAGCTCGGCCAGCCCGCGGAGCGCGGGGTCGGTCTCGTTCTTGACCTGCTTTGGCGTGTCGACCTCGCCGCCCGAGCGGTGGAGGATGATGAACTCCGCCAGCGCCCGTAAGAGCGCAAGCCGCTCGATGGGCTTGGGGATATACGCGCTCGCGCGTGCGTCGCGGATCGTGTCGCGAGCGTTCACCGACGTGTCGCCCGAGACGGCGATGATCGGCAGCGAATGCCCGGCCATGCGCAGCGACTTGAGGCTGTGCGCCGCGACCTTCGCGTCCATATCGAAATCACACACGACGGCGTCGTATGGATCCACGAGCTTTGGCAGCATCTCCTCATATGAGCTCACAGAAACGATGCGCAACATCGTCTCCGAGAGGTACACCTCGATGAGCTTGCGGTCGATGTCGCTCGCGGTGACGAGCAGCACGCGGCCCTGCAGCTTGTCGGGGTCGACATGCTCGAGCGAGAAGGTCTCGCTCAACGGATCGAGCCTGACGTAGTCGTTCACGTCGATCTCGCGCGTGAATCGCAGGCCGACGTCGTGCACCCTGCCCGTCACGTGGCGGCACTGGGCGACCTCGGCCATGAGCCACTGATCGCCGTCGGTCTTGTGACGCATCTTCACGCGGCACTTGGTGCCGATGTGCATGTATGAGCTGTGCAGCACGCTCAGCCCGCCGCGAGAGATGTTGCGGCAGGCCACGCAGAAGCCCACGCTGCCACCGCTGAACTGGTACACCTCCATCTCGATCGCGTGCTTGCGATACTCGAGGCGCGCGTGATGGCGGCGGATTCTCGGACCCTCGTTCATCTGATCGAGCTCGTCCATGAGCATGCTCAGCCGCTCAGCCGAGAGATTCAGCGTGTTATTGCGACCTTCAGTGCTCGACCAGTCGGTAGCCATGCAAATCCCCTCTACGGGAGATACATCGGCTCGCCTAGCCCCTGGCTTGGGCGCTGCGGCACGGCATACGCGAAATCTTCAAATCCTGCGGCCAATGCCGCGTCAGACGTCGAGGTTCTTGGCTTCCAGGGCGTGTTCTTCGATGAACTTGCGCCGTGGCTCGACCTGCTCGCCCATGAGCGTGGTGAACAGCGTCTCGGCCTTGGCGGCCTGCTCCATGGTCACCCTCATCAGGGTCCTCACGCTGGGGTCCATGGTGGTTTCCCAGAGCTGCTCGGCGTCCATCTCGCCCAAGCCCTTGAAGCGTTTGACCTCGATGCCCTTGCGTCCGATATCGTGCAGAGAGGGCACGATCGACGCGAGGTTGGCCGCCTCGGCGATGCGGATCTTGCCGCCCTCGTCGCCGTCATCGCTCTTGCCGCTCTGGCGGACCTCCCACGCGAAGCGGGCGGGCAGCTTCTCGCCGGTGACGGCCTCTTCCTGACGCAGGTCCCAGTCGGCGATGTCCAGCCCGAGTTCGGCCAGCTGGTTGAAGATCGAGTCGAGCTCGCGGTTCTCGTGCAACTCGCGGATGGTCGCGACGGGCCGGGCCGTCATGGCGTTCTCGATCGGGTCGGCGGGCTTGCTGGCCTCGACGGTCTCCTCCTCGCCCTCTGGTGAGGCCGCTGGCTCGGCGACGGGCTCGTCCGACTCCTCGAGCCTCAGGTCGTTCTTCTCGACCAGGCCGAGGGCTTCCTCTTCGCTCCAGGCCCATGCCGCTCCGCCCCGCCAGGCCACGCGGTGGGTGGGCAGGCCGCCGGCACCCGGCGTCGCCTGGTGGCGTGCGCCGATGAGGTCGATGAACTTCACGCCGCGACGCTCGGCCACGATGCTGAGCTCTTCCAGCCGCTCGAGCAGACGCACGGCCTTGGCGACGTCGTCGCCCTCGATGCGTCGCTCGATGGGCGCCTCGCCGCTGGGCGGAAGGTCGTCGGGCTCGTAGGGCTGGCGCACCACGAGGCTGGCGTTCTTGATGGCCTCACCCGTGAGCATGGCGCTCAGCTCGCGGTCGTTGATCACGTAGCGGTGCTGCTTGCCGCGCGAGACCTGGTACAGCGGCGGCTGCGCGACGAACACGCGGCCGCGGCGGATGAGCTCGGGCATCTGCCGGAAGAAGAATGTCAAAAGCAGCGTGCGGATGTGGCTGCCGTCCACGTCGGCGTCGGTCATGATGACGACCTTGCCGTAGCGCAGCTTGCTGTGGTCGAAGTCGGGGCCGATGCCGCACTTGAGGGCCGCCACCATGGTGCGGATCTCCTCGAAGCCCAGCACCTTGTCGATGCGCGCCTTCTCGACGTTGAGGATCTTGCCCTTGAGCGGCAGCACGGCCTGGGTGTCCACGTCGCGGCACTGCTTGGCGCTGCCGCCGGCGGAGTCACCCTCCACCAGGTACAGCTCGCTGCGTTCCACGTCCTTGGTCTTGCAGTCGCTGAGCTTGTGGGGCATCGAGCCCGAGTCGAGGGCGCTCTTGCGGCGCGTCAGCTCGCGGGCCTTGCGCGCGGCCTCACGCGCCTGAGCGGCCAGGATGCCCTTCATGCACACCCGCTTGGCCTCGGTCGGGTGCTCCTCCAGCCATGTGCCCAGGGCATCGCTGACGGCCTGGGCCACAAAGGGCTCGATCTCGGGGTTGAGCAGCTTTTCCTTGGGCTGGTTGTTGAAGGCCGGGTCGGGCAGCTTCACCGAGATGATCGAGATCAGCCCCTCGCGCAGGTCGTCGCCGGCGGGCACGGGGTCCTTCTCGCGGATGATGCCGGCCTTGCGGGCGTAGTTGTTGAGCGTGCGCGTGAGGGCCACCTTGAAGCCCTGGGCGTGCGTGCCGCCGTCGACGTTGTTGATGTTGTTGGCGAAGGTCAGCAGCGTCTCGTTATAGCCGTCGTGATACTGCAGCGCCACCTCGCACACCATCGAGCGTTCCTCGTCCTCCTTGCGGATGTGGATGGGGACGCAGACGGCCGTCTTGCCGCTCATCAGGTGCTGCACGTAGGCGAGCAGGCCTTCCTCGGCCTTGAAGGTCTCGTCCCGCGGCTTGCCATCGGCGCCCACGCGCTCGTCGCGCAGGCGGATGACCACGCCCGGGTTGAGGAAGCTCAGCTCGCGCAGGCGGTTGGCCAGCGTGTCAAAGCTGAACTCGGTGACCGGGAAGATCTCCGCGTCGGGCATGAACGTGATGCTGGTGCCGGTGGTGCGCGTGCTGCTCTCGGGCACCTTGCCCACGACGCGCAGCGGCTCGGTGACGTGCCCGCGCGAGAAGGTCATGCTGTGCACCTGGCTCTCGCGGTACACCTCCACCTCGAGCAGGCTCGAGAGCGCGTTCACGCAGCTCACGCCCACGCCGTGCAGGCCGCCGGAGACCTTGTACGCGCTGCCCTCCTGGCCAAACTTGCCGCCCGCGTGCAGCTTGGTCATGACGACCTCGACGGCGCTCTTGCCGTTGAGGGCCGGGTCGTCGTTCTTCACGGGGTCGACGGGGATGCCGCGACCGTCGTCCACCACGCGGATCGAGCCGTCGGCCTGGATGGTCACCTGCACCAGGCTCGCAAAGCCGGCCATCGCCTCGTCGATGGAGTTGTCGACCACCTCGTACACCAGGTGGTGCAGCGCACCGATGCCCGTGCCGCCGATGTACATGCCAGGACGCTTGCGGACGGCCTCGAGGCCCTCGAGCACGCTGATCTGCTCGGCCCCGTAATTCCCGCCCTTCTTGGCTTCCTTCGCGGGCTGGCTGGCAGCCTCCGGTGCGTTCGAATCGGGCTGGTTGGGGGTCGTCGCGTCGTGCTGGGCCATAGGTCCTCGCGGGCGTGGTTCGGGGCCTCCGGAATGCCCGGAAGAACCCCGAAAATGCTGGCCCGAATTCTAGGACGCATGCGCCCCGAAAGCCCGTGTTTTGAACCCCGTTCTGAGCCCCGCTGAGGCACGAAAAACCCGGGCCTCAACCCGGGTTTCAAGGGGGTCAAACAAGTGCCAGCGTCACTCCACGATGTGGACCTCGCTGATGTCCTCGGTGAGCAACTCGTACACGAGCGCGACGTCTTCGGGGAGCATGCGAACGCACCCCATCGACATCGACCGACCGATGCTCTCGGGCTCGACGGTGCCGTGGATGCCGTACCCGCTGAACGTCTCGGCCTGGCCCAGCCCTCGGAGGCCGACCCAGTGCTCACCGATGGGGTTCGCCGGGTCGTCGGCGGCAAACTCCTCGCCCGTGCGCGGGTTGCGCCAGAAGGGGTTGATGAGCTTGCTGTGGCGACGCACCTTGAAGGCGCCTAGGGGCGTGCCATCCTGCTCGCCCAGGCCGACGCGGAACGACCGGACGTACACCCACTGGTCGATCTCCTCGGGCGGGCCGACGTAGACGTCCATGCGGAAGGCCGACTTGCTGACAACGGCGTGGAAGGGCCCGCGGACGAGCTTGAGCTTCTGGCCCTTGTAGATGTTGTTGGGATTGCTGAGCCGGTTGACGCGCTGGATGAGCAGCCACTCGGTCGCTACGCCCTCGCTCTGGGCGATCTTGGCCAGCGAGTCTCCGCCCTGCACCTCGTAGACGGTCGCGAACGGATCGTCGGGATACACGCGCGGCGAGAAGATCAGGTCCTGGTTGAGGTTGGCCATCTGCTCGCGGATGTGGGCCCGGTCGGCGGCCGTTGCGCGATCGCTCAGCAGCGCCTGGTTGTACCGCTCGCGGGCGGTGATGGGGTCGTTGGCCTTGATGGCTGCTTCGGCCTGCTGGATGAGCGT
>JBITAB010000206.1:6893-10300 GCA_044439825.1 Phycisphaerales bacterium JB064
GACGCTCGGTGGGCGTCGTCGGCGTGCGGCGTTCCTGGGTCTCGGGCTGGGCCTGCCCGGGCGCCTGGGTGAGCTGCGTGCCCGAGGTGTCGGGCTGATCGGCGTCCTTGTCGCCTGGGATAAACGCCCAGGCCAGACCGCCGACGATGCCGACCACGACGACGGCGGCCAGCAGCTTGCGTGGGCCGCCCTTACCGCGACGCCGACGCCCGCGTGTGGCCCCGCCAAACCCGATCCCGCCCTGCGATGGCAGCGACATGCGACCTCCCTGCGTGCTGCGTGGGGGCTTCGTGCCCGCCACCACGATCCATGTATGTCTTCGACCGAAAACCTGTCCGAGATCAATCCCCGGTCGGGCTCTCCAGATTAGTCACCCCGACGCCGATTTTCGGCCTCGAGCGCCGCGGCGATGCGCGGGCCGTTGAATTCCAGCAGCCTGCGCTCGGTCGCCAGGGCGTCCATGCGGGCGTCGTGGGGCTCGGTGGGCACACGCGTGGCGAGTTGGGCCTCGAAGCCGTAGCCCAGGGCCAGGCCCCTGCGACGCTTGTCGGCCAGCAGACGATCGTAGAAACCCGCGCCACGGCCGAGCCTGAAGCCGCGAAGGTCGAAGGCCAGCGCGGGCACGATCACCACGTCGATGGTCTCGAGCGCCACGCCGGTGGTGTGCGGCGCGGGCTCGGGCACGCCGAGGCGACCCTGCACCACGTCGGCCAGCGCGTCGGTGATCAGCGCGGGCGAGATGGTCCGGGCGTCCCAGTCGACCTTGGGGCCCGCGACCTCCACGCCGGCTTCCAGTAAACGCTCGATGAGCGCCCCGGTGCCGGCCTCGCCGGCCATGGACAGGTAGACCAGCACCCGCCGGGCCTGGGCCATCGGCGCCCACGACAGCGCTCGCTCGGCCAGCGCCTGCGCCTTCGTGCGCGACTGGTCGTGCGGCATCGTCTCCATCACGTGGCGGACCTGCGTGCGCAGGGCCGACTTCTCGCGCGCGATGTCTTCCTTCGACGCGTTGGGTCCGCCGCTGGGCATCGATCGGGATGGTTCGTCCGGGGGCATGTGGCGTGTGGCCTTGGGAAGATGCATGATGGGGCGCGACAGTGTGCTCACACCAAGGCTATCGGAGCACGGTGGGGGGTGTCTCCAGCGCGTGTGGTCGGTTGCGCTCGACTTGCATCAACCGACACACAAGCAACGCGTGCCGACAGCAACCAACAGGGTGCGCGATCAGGGTGCGCCCAGGGTGCGCGATGTCGGTGGTGATTCGATTTCTCGCGCGAGCGATGCCCCGAGGAAAAGACCCCCGGCAGGCTCCTCCGCCCGTCGGGGGTCGATCCCTCTCCTCTGCGTTCGGATCTGGCCCTTGGCGGCCGTCCGTTCCGCAGCGCGGCTCTCTCTCAACCGCACCGCAACGCGAGCCCTCTCTCGGGGAGGAAACGGTAGACCCTCTTCCGGCACAAAAGTGTGGTGAATTGGCGGGTTTTTCGGATTCTTCGCAAATGAGTGGTGATTGGAAAGCTGGGCAAAAGCGTGGTAATCCTGGGGCCAAAGCCGCGAGGGTTTACCAGATGAATCGCATCCGCCCAAAGCCCGGGATAGGGATGGCCCCACGCCGCTCGACTGCGGGGAAGTATACAAAGAAGGCCCGGCCCAGCATCAGCTCGTCGGGCACGATGCCGGCCGGGGCGTCCAGTGCGGCCACCCACGGGCTGGGGGCATCCAGCAGGCGGCTGTCCTGGCTCGAGGCCGAGTTGTCGCCGCAGACGAAGAAGTGCTCGGGCCCGAGGATGGCCAAGTTCATGGTCGGGTGGCTGCCGCGGACGGGGATCTGGCTGTCCTGGCCGCCTCGGGTCGTCTGGTAGTAGAGATCGCGGTCGAGACCCAGGCGGTGCAGCCTCACCGGGCCCACGAGCGAGATGCTCGGCTGGGCGGGGGCGTAGGCGCTGGGTGGCGGCACGATCGGGGCCTGGGCCTGCAGGGGCTGACCGCTCGCAAGCTCGAAGCGCTCGTGCGGGGCCCAGTCGTACTCGGCGTACGCCACGCGCTTGCCGCCGACGAACAGCCACAGGGCCTGGTCGGCATGCCAGAGTTCCACGTCGGTCACGGCGCCCGCGACCAGCGGGGCGACGGCGGCCTCGTCCATGGTCTGCCACGCGTCGGGCGCGCTCTCGAGCGTGCGCATCTGGATCTTGGCCGAGCCGCCCTCGAGCACGGCCCGGAAGGCGTGGGCCCGCGTGTCGACGCGGAGCACCAGCCGCTCGAGGCTCTGGCCCACCGGCTCGACGCCCATGCGCAGGCGCACGTCGCCCACGCCGAAGGTGGGGGGCATCATGGGGCTCAGGCGCTCGCCCGCGCGGCGGTAGCGCTCGTTGTAGGGGTAGTAGTCGACGATGGGCCAGCGCTCGCTGTCCCACACCAGGCGGGTGTTGCCCGGCAGGGTGTGCTCGGGCGTATGACCATCGAGCCCCGTCCAGCCCGCCAGCGACTCACCGGCGGCGTCGATGGCCTTCCACGGCGGGCTGTACCAGACGAAGCCGTCGCGCACGGGGTTGAGGGGCGCGCGATTGGTCTCGTGCACGGGCATCCACACGGCCCGCTGGGCCTCCTCGGGCTTGCGCGCGATGCTCCAGCCGGGCATGCCCCACGAGCCCAGGGCGTGCTCCAGGTCGGCCTCGGTGGGCTCACCCTCGCCCTTGGCCAGCGGCCGGGTGAAGATGTCGCCGTCGATGACGGCAAGCTGCTCGTTGGGCAGGCCGGTCAGGCGCTTGATGTAGTTCTGCGTGGGGTCGGTGGGGTTCTTGAAGACCACGACGTCGAAGCGCTTGGGCTCGAAGATGATGGGCAGGTACTTGAGCACCAGGATGCGGTCGCCCGCGCGCAGCTTGTCGATCTCCTTGTCGACCTGGTAGGCCGGCAGGCGGGCGGCGGTGGCCCCGCTCTCCATGAGGCTGGCGGGGTTGCTGGTGGTCATGGGGTCGGTCACGGTGACGCGCGACACGGCCTGGTTCCCGTCGGTCCACGGCCCGACCTGCCAGCGGGCCCCGGTCTGGTCGCTGACGAACTCCATGTGCTGGCCGAGCAGGGTGGGGGCCATCGACCCGGTGGGGATGACGAAGGCCTCGATGACGAAGGCCCGGAAGATGAAGGCCATCGCGAAGGCGATGATGATGCTGGAGAAGGTCTCACGGATTGAGAACTTGTGCTGCTCCTTGTCCGCGGGCTTGGTCGGCGTGGTGGGCTTGGCGGGGGTGTCTGCCATGGCGGCAGGGTAGGGGGGCGTGGAGGGCGTGGGGGCGGTTCGTGGTCGTTCGGTGCCGTGCATCGGGTGCTATGTGAACGCTGGACACCGTGCGGCGCATGTGGATGGACGACCACCGCTGTGGCGGGGCCGCGGACGGCCGCGCCTTCGC
>JBITAB010000207.1:0-10293 GCA_044439825.1 Phycisphaerales bacterium JB064
CCCTTGGCGGCCGACCAGTCGCATGCGATCACGAGATCAAAGGCAGATGGCATGGGCAGTCGTAGCGCGCCGCCACGTGGCTAGCAGCCGCACGACCCGCCGCCCGGCCCGCAACCGTCGTCGCCATTCTTGTTGGCCATGCGGCGAGACATCTCGCCCACGGGCCGAACGCCGCCGCAGGAGATCGGCTTGGCGTCGTCGAGCCCGTCCTTATCGATCTTGGGCTGACGAGGCGCCGCGGTGACCACGGCCGAAGCCACAATGGCGCCGAAGGCGAGCATGGCTCCCATGGGCGTCAGCACGGCCACGATGTCGGGCAGGAACACCACGCTCACGACGGTGATCACGAAGATGGCGATGCCGGCGAACAGCAGGCGGCGGCCTGGGATGGGGCGGCCCTCGTCCTCGTCGGGCTCGTGCGTCTTGCCCACGGGCAGGTTGGCGTCTTCGGGCGACCACCAGGCGTCGGAATCCGCGATATGGAGGGGCTGGTCGGGCATGGCTCGGGATGAACCCGCGCTTTGAGCCGACTGTTCCCGGGCGTGCTCGGGCGGCCCGTTCTCGGACTGTCGCTGGCGTCGGCGGCGGGCGGACATATCGAATGGTACGGGCGACAAGCCGGCGACACCCATACGCTGGCATATGCCCGGACTCTTCGACGGAACACCCCTGGAGCGGCCTGTCACCTGCGCGGCGTGCGGCGAGGCGATCGAGCAGTGCCGGTGTGCGAAGGGCGCCGATGGCACCGCCATCGATCCCACAAAACTCGCGCCGCGGGTGAGGCGTGAGAAACGGCGTGGCAAGTGGTGCACGGTGGTGGCCGAGCACGGGTTGAGCCAGGACGACGCCAAGGCCTTGCTTAAAGAGCTACGCACGACGCTGGGCACGGGCGGCGGGCTGGGAGACGCGGACGCGGCTGGCGTCCAGATCGTGCTGCAGGGCGACCATCGTGACGCTGTGGTGCGGGCCTTGATCGAGAAGGGTTTTCGGGCGAAGGCGGCCGGCGGTTGATAAGCAGAAGATTGCCTAAATCGCCTTTGCCAGCCAAGATGCCATATCAGCATGACGGGCCACGAATCAGGCCGCTGAGTCTTGATCTTGGACCACGACCGATGCTGCATTCTGGCGATTTTGCAGTATGATGAACGAGTTGAGCGAGGAGAGTGATATGCAAGTGAATGATGGACGCCATACGGGTCGGATCGCGGTGCTGCTCACGGCAGCGGTGTGTGGTATTGCGACGGTCGCACAGGCGCAGTTCACGCCCATCGATAGCTTCCTCCCGCCAGAGCCGGGCGTGTTCGATCATTTCGGGACCGACGTGGCGATCTTCGGGGATCGATTGCTCGTGTCGGCGCCATCCGATGATGACGTCGCGCCCGATGCGGGTGTGGCCTTCCTATTCGACGCAGATACGGGAGCTCTGGTCCGCACCATCACCGAAACGGGCTTGCTCGGCACCGACTGGTATGGGTACGCCGCTGCGATCGGCCCCACCGCCGCCGTGGTGACGGGCTGGGGCAGCGATGTCGGCATGGGCACGTCGGGCGCCATCTACGTGTACGACCCCAGGACAGGAGAACGCATCGGCGCCTATGCACCGAGCGGCTCGGAATTCGGCGATCGGTTCGGCTTCTCGGTCGACATCGACGGAGAACTCGCGATCGTCGGTGCGTCCAATGCGGATGGCGTCCGGCTCGCTTCCGGCGCGGCATACGTGCTCGATCTGAGCATCCCGAGTTCGATCGCCCAACTCGGCCGCCTGACGGCCAGCGATGGGTCCCAGGGCTCGGGCTTTGGGTACGCGGTGGCGATCCACGGAGACTTTGCGCTAGTGGGTGCGCCTCGCGATGATGAGAAGGGCGCTTCCTCCGGCTCGGCGTATCTGTATGACATCTCCGACCCGCTGCGACCGAGGGAAGTCGCGAAGCTCACCGCCAGCGATGGCGAGGCGTTCGACTTCTTTGGCGAGTCGGTCGCGATCCACGGCTCCGTGGCGGTCATCGGCGCGCCCGACGCCGACCTGCCCGACGTGAGCGGAGCCGGTGCGGCATATCTCTTCGACTTGAGCGATCCGGCGAATCCGGTCGAGGTCGCGGTGCTGACCGACCCTGCCGGCGGCGTGCTTGACAACTTCGGCGGACACGTCGCGACCGATGGACGCGTGGCGGTCGTTGGATCGCCCAACAGCGATCGTGGCGTTGGCGACTCTGGAACGGTGTTCGTGTTCGATGCCGCGACAGGCTCTGCGCTGACGCCGATCCGTGCGGGAACACCGAGCTTTGCCGCCCGATTTGGTACGGGGCTGGACCTTACCGGCGGCCGCCTGGCAATCGGTGCACCACAAGATGGCGGATCGGGCGTGATGGCGGGCGCGGCCTACCTGTACGCCGCGCCGTGCGCTGCCGATCTTGACGGCGATGGCGCGTTGACCATCTTCGACTTCCTCGAGTTCCAGAACCTCTTCGACGCGGGCGAGCCTGCCGCAGACTTCGATGGTGATGGGGAACTCACCATCTTCGACTTCCTGGCATTCCAGAACGCGTTCGACGTGGGCTGCTGAAAATCGGTGGAGGTTGGCCAGCCCGGGCCGGGATCTGGCCCGGAAGGACCATGGATTGCCCAGTTTGGCGACACGCACGCCGATCGAGGCGTTTGGTGGGTGGCAGGGCAAGAACTGAACATAGCGAGACCGACTCTCCTCTGAGCAGCACAATCCTTCAAGGTCAAACTCGAACGCCCCCTTGCGGGTGATTTTCGCGCATTAGCCGCTACCTTTGCAGCCTTTTCGCGTATAACCCCGTTGCTGTCATGCCCTCAGGCCGGCGTGCAGAAGGGGAGCGATGAGATGGGACGAAGCCACAGGCTCGGGATCTTGTTTGGCATTGTTATCGGGGCGTTGCCAAGGCTTGCCGGGGCGCAGCCTGCGGACAAGGGCTGGCTCGACGCCCAATTCGCATTTCCCGGATTGAACGGCACCGTCTATGACATGGTGACCTGGGACGACGGCACCGGCGAGGCGATGTACGTCGCTGGCGCCTTCACGATCGCCGGAACGGACGTGGTTGGGTCTATCGCACGATGGGACGGCTCCGAATGGTCGTCTCTGGGCGAGGGCATCGACCAGATCGTGAACGCCCTGGTCGTCTACGACGATGGCAGCGGCGAAGCGCTCTACGCCGCGGGCCGCTTCGCGATGGCGGGCGGTGAGCCAGCCGACGATGTCGCACGGTGGGATGGAACGGCGTGGTCGCCCGTTGGCAACGGCACGACAGGAACCGTCGCCGCTATGGCGGTCTTCGATGATGGCTTCGGCCCAGCACTGTTCATTGGTGGGAGCTTTACAACTGCCGGCGGGGGTATTGCCCGGCTCGATGGATCCGTCTGGGCGCCCTTGGGGGATGGGCTCAGCGGAACCGGCCTGGGTGTTGCCTCCATGGCGGTGTTCGATGATGGCACCGGCGAAGCCTTGTACGCGGGTGGCAGGATGAGCTTCGCCGAGGGCCAGCAGGCGACCAACCTCGCTCGCTGGGATGGAGCGCATTGGTCGCCCGTGGAGACGCCAACTGGCGAGGGCGTCGACGGGGTCGTCAACGTGCTGGAGGTTCTTGACACTGGCGCCGGGCCAGAGCTCTATGTCGGTGGTTGGTTCTCGCAGGCCGGGGGGGTGGCTGCCGAGTCCATCGCGCGCTGGAACAGCGGAACGTGGTCACCTCTCGGCACCGGCATCGATCGAAATGTCAGGGCCATCGCACTGCTCGACGGTGGGAACGGCCCCACGTTGTGTGTGGGCGGCCAGTTCTTTGAAGCCGGTGGACAACCGGTTTTCAGCCTTGCCCAATGGGACGGCACGGCGTGGCTGCCCATGGGCAATGGCGTGGGCAGCGATCTTGCCACCCAGGTCGTCGAATCGCTGCACGTCTTTGATGCGGGCGATGGTCCTCGGCTCTACGCGGGCGGCTCATTCACAATCACCAACGGCGCCGCCGGATCCCGCCTGATTCGGTGGGATGGTTCGGCCTGGCAATCGCTGGAGGCCGGCCTCTCCGGACCCGTGCACGCGACATTGGCCGTCGATGAACCGGGTGGAAAGGTGCTGTACGTCGGTGGCGAGTTCCTCGCGGTCGAGCCGGGACTGGACGAGTATCCCCGGAATCTGGCACGATGGGACGGGCAGCACTGGTCCGATCTGGACGGCCAGTTCAACGGGCCGGTGTACGCACTGGCGATGCATGATGCGGGCGATGGACCCCAGCTCTATGCGGGAGGCACGTTCACGATGATTGACGACGTGCCGGCGAACAACATCGCGCGGTGGGATGGCGATCAGTGGCACGCGCTGGGCGCTGGCGTGAGCGACGCGTTCCCCGAAACTCAGGTGCGGGCGATGATCAGCCATGATGACGGAACAGGGCACGCGCTGTATGTTGGGGGCAAATTCCAGCAGGTGGGCGAACTCGGCTTCACGGAATTGATCGCCCGATGGGATGGCACACAGTGGTCACGATTGGGCCCTGATCTCACGCTTGAAGGTGCAACGGTGTTCGACCTGGAAGTCTTCGACGAGGGCGACGGGCCGCTGCTCTTTGCGTGCGGCGACTTCGAGGGCTTTGAGTCTGTCTCCGCCCGCCGTATCGGCCGGTGGGACGGGACGCAATGGAGCCAGGTGGGCGAGCGCATCCAGTTCTCGGCGCGGCGCATCTCGGCGCTCGAGGTTTATGACGACGGCACGGGCCCGGCCCTGTACGCGGGGGGCGACATGCGGACGTTCGGCGACGTCACGGTCAACCGCATCGCTCGGTGGGACGGGACGGCATGGTCGGCGCTTGGCGACGGGGTCGACGCTGAAGTATTCACGCTGGAGTCGTTCGACGATGGTTCCGGTCCACAGCTCTATGCCTCGGGCGATTTCGATCAGGCCGGCGCCGTCGCGGCCGAGTTGATCGCACGGTGGGATGGCTCTGCATGGCACGCGATGGGAAGCGGGCTGCCGTTCGTGGCGAATGCCATGTCGGTGTTCGATGCCGGATCGGGCGATACACTCATTATGGGTGGCGCGTTCACGGCGGTTGAGGGATTCGTCTCCAATCGCCTGGCCGTCTGGGCCGGTCCGCCCCCGCCGCCGTGCCCGGCCGACCTGGACGGCGATGGCGAGCTGACGATCTTCGACTTCCTCCGATACCAGAACCTCTTCGACGCAGGCAACCTCCTGGCCGACTTCGACGAGGATGGCGAGTTGACCATTTTCGATTTCCTGGCGTTCCAGAACGCCTTTGACGCAGGCTGCGCGTGAGAGGGTGTGTGATGAAGATAAGTGCGCGACATGTGGTCTGCGTCCTGCTCGCGTGCGCCGGCGCAGCGCATGGCCAGGCCACGATCGAGTGGGCGGCGACCGCTGATGGGCTGTTCAGCCAGCCGAGCAACTGGCTTCCGGCCGTCGTTCCGGGCGTGATGGATACCGCGGTGCTGGGGCGCACGGGCGCCTATCTGGTGATGCTCGACACCTCGCCCACCATCGCCGGCCTCACGCTTGCCAATCCCGACGCCATGCTCGGCATCGACAATGGCCGCATCCTGACGATCAGCGCCGATGGCCATGTCGCTGGCCCGGGCGCCGTTCTCGTGAACGTCTCGGGAGGCAGTTCGACCACAAGGCTGCAATTGCGGAGCAACGCCGTCCTGAACACCAGCGTGCTGCTGAACACCCCGGCCGCCGCCGGCCCAGGGCTGCGTGCCCAGGTTAC
Organism: Phycisphaerales bacterium JB064; assembly: GCA_044439825.1. Classification (GTDB taxonomy): domain Bacteria; phylum Planctomycetota; class Phycisphaerae; order Phycisphaerales; family UBA1924; genus JAHCJI01. Next base: position 5,745 of record JBITAB010000207.1, read on the forward strand.
CGCTCTCGGACCGGCGCCTACGAGCATCGGCGTTGATGGGCTCATCACCGGCCGGGGTCGGGTTGCGGGTGTGTATGAAAACGCCGGCACCATCGAGGCCAACGGGCCAGATTCCGAACTGCAACTGGTGCGAGCCGACGTGCAGCACCCCACTGGACTTGGAGGGCTTCGGGCCATCGACGGCGGGCTCTTCACCCTGATCGACTCGACGGTGCAAGGCGCCACATGGAACGCCTCTGGCCTGTCGGCGGGCAGGATCGGCGCCAGCAGTGGCGCCATCGTCGACGCACGGTTCGAAGGCCCCTGGTCGATCGAGCCCGACTCGCGGTTCACGATCGAGGGTGCGTTGGGGGGGGATGGAACGCTGAGCTTCGATCCGAATCCCGCGGCGATCGGCAGCCTCGTCACGATTGGCGATGGCGCAACACTCGACATGGATATTGATCTGGGTTTTCGCACGCTTCTCATGCGATCGGGCACTGGCCCTGCAACCATCGGACCGAACGCCACGATCACCGGCCGCGGCACGCTCGAGGGCCGCTTCGATCTCCACGGCGCGGTGATCGCCGATGGTGGAAGCTCGGAGATCTTCTGGCTGGATCGAGCCGGAGAACTCGGCCCCGACGCACGCCTTCTGGCACGCAACGGCGGCGAGATATCCATCTTCGGCGAACCTCTGACGGATGCGACGTTTGAAGCCCAAGGGACTGGCACATTCAACCTGGACTGCTCTCTGACGAACGCGACGTTTGCAGCCGATGGGCCAGGCGCGATGATCGACGGGGAGCCAATCCTCATCGCTCCGCGGTTCGAGGGCGACTGGGGCATCGCTGCTACTCGGTCGTACTTGGACGGCACGCTTTCAGGGCCCGGCCGCATCCGCGGCCTGTCCGGCGATCTGCGGACCATTGGAGACGCGGTCATCGACCTGCCGATCCGCTTCGAGCGTGGGCGAGGCCGCATCGTGCCAGACGATGCCGGCGCACCGGGCACGGTGGAGCTGAGCCCCAATGTCGTGGTCGATGGCTATGGAACGCTGCAAGGCCAGTATGTCAGCCGCGCGCTCTTCGAAGCACGCGCGCGCGGACAAATCCTCGAACTCGAGCGGTGCCAGATGGTCATGGAAGCTGGAAGCCGCGTGGTGATCGAGAACGAGGGCCAGCTCTCGCTGCACGACACCACGCTCACGACACCCGTTATCGAGGCTGGCGACATGGGTCGCATCGTGATGTTCGAGCCGGCGCTGATCACAGGCGGGCGCCTGGTGTCCGATGGTGGCGTTGGACAGGTGCGCGGGGACTTCGACGGCTGTGTGCTCGAAGACACACAACTGGAGGGGCGCTGGGGCGTCAGCAATGGCGGGCATGCCACGCTGGCTGGAATGACGACGAGCACGCGCGGCGACGGCCAGATGATCATCAACGCCGAGAGCCTGGGCGGCGCCACGACGCTCTGGGTCTCCCAGGACGCTGTTGTCGACGTGCCGATCGTGCTGAACATGGCGCCAACGGCAACGCAGTTCTTCGCCGCCCGCCTTGCCAGGACGGGCGATGGGCTCGCCGAACTCGGCCCGGATTCGATGCTGCTGGGCCGAGGCCAGGTCTTTGGCCACTTCCGTGTCGCGGGAGTGATCGCCCCCGGCGGCCAGCCCGCGGGCGGCCAGCCGCGACTCGACCGCATCCTGCTCAACCAGGCGACACTCGAGCTGACGCCCACGGCCAGGGTGGAGCTCGAACTCGCCGGCCCCGACGCCACGCAGCGCGATCGGCTCGACGGCACGGGCGAACTCGTGCTTGGCGGCACGCTCGCCGTGCACCTCGTCGATGGTTACACCCCCGAACCGGGCGATCGCATCGAGTTGCTCCGTCCCGCGGTTCTCAGCGGCGCCTTTGCGTCGTACGAGATCGACCCGGCGGCCTCCGCCTCGGGCGTGGGCCCGGCGCACGTCGTGTACACGGGCAATATCGCAACGCTCGTGATCTGCGCCGCCGACCGCGACGGCGACGGCGAGCTGACCGTGTTCGACTTCCTCGAGTTCCAGAACCAGTTCGACGCCGGGGCCCCCCGGGCCGACCTGGACGGCGACGGCACGCTCACGATCTTTGATTTCCTCATGTTCCAGAACGCGTTCGATGCGGGCTGCGAGTGAGCAGCAGGATGGCATCCATGATCCGCATCGAACGACCCTCGCGCTGGGCCGACTGCGTTCGTAAGTACAAGATCGTGCTCGACGGCCGAGAGGTCGGGCGCATCGGCAATGGCCAGACCGTCGAGCTCGACGCCGGCCCCGGTCCGCACGAGCTACGCCTTGCCATCGACTGGTGTGGCAGCCCGAGCATCGCCTTCGAGGTTTCGCCGGCCAACGCGCAAGGCGAGCCGATCGTCTTCGAGTGCGCGCCCGCGATCGCCGGCTGGCGATCCATCGTCGCACTCCTCTATATCACCGTGCTGTGTAGCCGGTACATCAGGCTGGAGCGTGTGGCGTAGCATGGCGTGGTGACGCACACGAATGGCATCTCGCGGCGGCGGCTTCGGCCGGGGCGTTGGCTCATCCCGCCGGTGCTTGCGTTCTTCGTGGCGGTTGTCGCCGGCAATGCCGAATCGCTGGTGCTGGTGGTGGCCGCGGGCGGAGCGTGCGTGCTCGTCTGGCTCGCGATGACGGTGCTCCGCAGGCCCTTGAACGCCGTGCTGAGGCGGACGACTGGCAAACGGCTGGGCTGGCTGGGCCGGTGGCTGTGCGGCGGGCGTGGGCTGGGCATCTTGCTCGCGCTGACGGCTCTAGCGATCGCGCTCGTCGTGCTGCTGCCGACCACACGACCGGCCAGCGGATACGCGGCGCTCGCGCTGCTGACGGCGCTGGCCGCCAGCGCGTGCACGGCGTTGGTCATCGATCGCGAGATCACCTCGTGGGGCACGTGGTTCACGAGCCTGGGCGGCCGTGTCGTGGGCGGGGTAGCGATCGTCTCGGGCTGCCTGCTGGCGGCCTTGGCGGCCGGCGATGCGGCGGCGCTGCTGCCCTGGCCCACGCCGCCCGCCCCGACGAGCGCGGGCGTCTTCATCCCCGCCGACCCCGATGACGAAGCGATCTTCGAGAGCTACGGAACGCAGCACGACCTCTGGCACGCCGTGAGCGCGACCGCGGCCCTCGAGCGCCTGGTCTACGGCCCGCCCCCGCGTCCACCGCTCGAGCACCGAAGCGTCAAGCAAGCCCGGTCGTACCTGGCAAGCCGCGACGGCTCGGTCCTGCGATTGGTCGAGGGCACGAGCGTCGTGGATCGCGGCCTCGTGCCCGGGCCCGACCGTGGCGATCGGGCGATGCTGGCCCGGGCGCTCGAGCAGGCCGAGTTGGGCGACGATCCGCTGCTGGCCTATCGCCTGGCCGTCGTGCTGGGTGACTCCGATCAGGCCGAATCGCATGAAGACGCGGCCGCGCAGCGTGTGGCGACGCCCGAAGAGCGCGGCACGCTCGAGCGCACGCGGGCTGGGTTCCGCCTGCGGCAGGGCGACTATGCGGCGGCCATCGCCGGCTACGAGGCCGCCCTGGCGAACCGCCCAGAGGACGCGTTCGCGCACGCCGACCTGGCCATCGCCATCCTGCTCGAACGCGAGCGTCTGCTCGCATGGATCGCCGATGGACGGCTGGACGCGGCGAGCTTCGACTGGGGTGCGCCCGACGCCCTGCTCGAGCGCGCCCTCTCGGCTTTTCTTGAAGCGCTCGTGCACATGGATCGCTCGACGATCACCTACACCCACGCGCTCAGCAACGCCGGCTGGGCCTACTCGGCCATGGGCGACCCCGAGACCGCGCACGCCTTCTACGACCGAGCGCTCGCCCGCGACCGAGCGCTGCTGGAGCGATGGTCCACCCAGGACTCGGTCCAGCATTACCTCGCCACGCCGCTGGCGAACCTCGGCCGCGTGCACCTGGACCTCGGGCACTACGCCGCAGCCGCCGACAACTTCACCGAGGCCATCGCAGCCCAGCGCTCGCACTGGGGCGCATCGCACGCGAGCATCCCGCCCCTGCTGCGGCTGCTGGGCCGGGCGCTCGAGGGCGATGGCCAGACCGAAGGCGCAATCGTGGCCTACCGCGAAGCGGTGCGCATCGCGCGAGACCTGGCCGGCAACTGGCGTGAGCGTGCGCCCGTGGGTGATGCCGAGGCGATGCCCGAGCACGATCGTGCGTGGCTCGATGAGCAGATCGAGCAGGACGCCTTCGACGAGCTCCCGCACTCGCTGGGCGCCCTGATGAACTGCCTCGTGCGCGAGCGCCGCTTCGAGGAGGCCTTAGAGCCGACCCGCGAGGCCCTGGACTTCGCGCGCTGGCTGCTGCCCGAGGGCGACCCGGTCATCGAGACCTGGGAGACCAACGTGCGGATGGCCGAGTTTGGAGCCGAGTTGGAAGCGCAACGGGAAGCGGGCGGCGGCTGACCGGGCCGCCCGCCCCGCTGGGTGTACCCTCTGCCATGCCCTGGCGAACCATCCGCCGCTGCCTGCTGTGCGCGATCCTTGGCCTTGTCACCACGGCCCTGGTCGCGTGGGGTGCGGC
>JBITAB010000208.1:0-10217 GCA_044439825.1 Phycisphaerales bacterium JB064
CAGAGGCTAACTCCCGAGCTCATTATGCAAAAAGCACGCGGTCACCCCGCAGGGCTCCCACCGCTTGTAAGCGCACGGTTTCAGGTGCTATTTCACTCCCCTCATAGGGGTGCTTTTCATCGTTCAGTCACCTTACTGGTCCACTATCGGTCGTCGAGGAGTACTTAGCCTTGGAGGGTGGACCCCCCATGTTCACGCCGGGTTTCACGAGCCCGACGCTACTCTATGGCTAAACGGCTCACTACAGGGCTTTCACCTTCTTCGGCCACGCATTCCAACGTGTTCACTTCGCCTTATCCGCTTTCGCTCGCCGCTACTTACGGAGTCTCGGTTGATTTCCTTTCCTCCAGGTACTGAGATGTTTCAGTTCCCTGGGTTCGCTCCGTATCCCTATGCATTCAGAATACGGTACTCTGTAAACAGAGTGGGTTTCCCCATTCGGAGATCCACAGATCACAGCTTGGTTACCAGCTCCCTGTGGCATATCGCAGGTTCCAACGTCCTTCATCGCCTCTCGACGCCAAGACATCCACCGTGCGCCCTTAGTCGCTTGATCACACCAACCTGTCGCCGAGATCGACTCCAGATTGGCTCAAGCACACCTACACATGCGAACACCTTCTCTTCCAGCCTCACCCCTTGCGGAGATCCGCTTTCCGACAAGCTGTCCACAGGCCGGGCTTCGGACATTACGTCCACACGCCCGGCGGCGCTCGCTCGATTCTACATTGCTACCCGCCAGCCCCACACATCACTTCGCACTGCCTTGCGACCACCTTGCGGCGACCGTTTCGGCCGTGCCCGTGCGTGCGGGACGACGTTTGATCCGTGCCGGTTGTCAAAGAGCCTCGGCCTTATTCGGGCATCCGCCCGCGTCGGCCAGGTGTCGCTCTTGCGTGCCCGGCGAACCGAGCAGAGCGGAGAGATGATACCCAGCAACAATCTGTCGTCAATTGCTGGCATCAAAAAACCGGCCAAATTGTGGCCGGCTCGTGTGAGTTTCAGCATGTCCGGCCCGCACAGAAGCCGGCGCAAGGGCGATCAGCCGCCGCCACCACCGCTGTTGCCCCTGCCACCACCCCCCGCGGGAGCTTGGGCCGGGCCACCCGGACGGTCGCTCGGGCGTTCACGGACGACTGGGCCTTCGAGCGAGGCTCGGGGCTGGCCCTGGTTGCGGCCTTCCTCGGCGGACCTGGAGAGCATCTGGTACAGCTCTCCCGTGCGATCGGACGTCGCCACGCGGCGCATCAGCCCCGCACCGCCGAGCTGCGAGAAGTAGGCCACGGCCTGGCTGGTGCGATCACCCACGCCCTCGGTCTGCACCGGCTCGATGGTCACGTCGACCAGGTACACCTCCATGCTGGCGGGCACCTCGTCGGGCACGGGCTCGCCCTGGCCGGCATCATCTCCCTGCTGCCCGGCTTCGCCTTGCCGGCCACCGGGCTGGACGACAATGGTCTCTTCAACCCCACGGCCCGGGCCGCGAGGGTTGCCGGCGGGCTGCAGGGGCTGCTCACCACCACCCTCGGCGGCGGCGAGGACGGGCAGACGCAGGTCGGCCGGCAGGTCGGCCTCGGCCGCGACCAGGTCACCCGGCCTGAGGGTCAGGGTCGCCCGGCGATAGAAGCCGTAGTAGAACGTGTACACCTCGATGCTGGCGCTGGGCTCGCTCGGCCCGAGTCCCCCGCCGCGACCATCGGTAGCGCTGCTGAGGAAGAAGGCCGTCGTCGGCGCCACCACCACCGCATCGCTCCAGGCCGAAGGCTCGCTAAACGTCACCGGCGAGGCGGCCAGGGGCTTCTGCTTGTCGAGCAGTACAGGCTCACGGCCGAACATGGGGTTGTTGATCACCAGCCGCGTGCGATAGCGATAGGTCTTGCCGGGCTGGGCCGTGGCGTCGTGGGCCCACAGGCGGGCCTGGCTGTCTTCGAGCAGACGGGCGTCGACAGTCGTGTCCGAGAAGCCTTCGCTCTCAATCGGGGCGCCGGTCTCGGGGTCGTACCCGAGAGCGAGCATCTGGGCATCGATCTGCTCGATGCGCCGGTCGATCTCTTCGATCTGGCGAGTGAGAGCCTGAACCCGGCGATTCTCGGTCTGATCCTGCGGATCGGGATCACCGCCCTGTCGCGGGCCGCGTGGGCCTCGGCCCGTGCCCTGGTCCCCGCCTCGCTGACCGCCACCGGCCTCTTCGCGCTGCTTCTCGGCGGTCTCCTTGCGGACGAGTTGGGTGCCACGCTCCTGGTAAAGGCGCTGGGCCTCATTGCGCGTGTCGGCCCCGCCCGAAGCCGCCAGCTCCTGCTTGGCAACCGTCGGCGGCTTCCACTCGGGGCCGGCGATGGTGCGCAGGGGCAGCGGGCGGCGGTAGTCGGCCGCGAACTCGAAGGCGCCACGGGCATCGGAGGCGAGCTGATCGCGACCAAGGTTGTCCGCGGCGGCCTCCTCCTGCAGCGTCTCGAAGAGGCTCTTCTCGCCGGGCAGGCCATTGATGACCGTGGTGCTGCCCCACGAGCCATTGGCCATCTGCTCCTGACGCTCGAGCTGCAGGCCAAAGGCCTGCACGTTCGACCACCAGTTGAAGGGCAGCGCCCGAACGTCACCCTGTCCGCTCTGGCGGAAGGCCGACTCCAGGGCCGTGCCGTCGTAGGTCGTCTCGACGCTGACGGTCACCAGATCAAAAGGCTGGGCCGGACCGACGATGGCGGCCAGGTCCTCGTTGTCAGCCAGCAGCGTCGGGTCGAGCGTGCCGGCATAGCTGGCGACGATCGGACGCGTGGGTGCGGGCGGGGTCACCACCACATACTCCACGTCCTCGGCCTGGCCTTCCAGCAGCGCGTCGTCGATCGCCGCAGCTCGGCCCAGCGCCGCGATGCGCGGCCTGACCGAAACCGACGAACGCACGCGGTCCTCGAGCCCGGCGAGCGCCTTGGCGCGCTCTCCGACCTCGGGCAACTCGATGTTCGTCGCGTTCATCTGCGCGTCGATCTCTTGCGCTCGACGCTCGACCGGGTCGTACGCCCTGGCCGGCGGCAGGTCCTGGTTCCGCACGGAGACGGAATTCGGGCTACCCGCGAACTGCAACACCACCACGCCCGCGGCGACAGCCACCATCAGGCCCAGCAACAACTTCTCGATATGGGCTTCAAAAAAGCCAACACCCTTGAGCTTCATCGCATGCTCCTCTTGACGGCCTTAGCCGATTCCCGGATCCTCGCCGAACCCATCCTCTTCCGCCTCGGGCTCGGGATGCTCGGGCAACCCGATCTCCTGACGGATGACGTTGGGCATCAGCGGCGCCGTCCACGCACGCAGATAGATCAGTTCCAGTTCGATATCCAGGCGGACCACGTGGTCTTGCCCGTAGTAGTACCCCTGCTCCAGGTCACCCCACACGTCCACCGGCGACACGTCCAGATCCACGACCGTGATCAGGTTGTATTGCGCGGCGGCATCGATGATCTGGGGCAGCCGCGCCGAATCGACGACAAGGCCCAGCTTCACGCGGCGGACGTCGTAGAGCTGGTTGAACCAGCCCGGATCACGGCCGCTCGGCGAGGCGTGGAATCGTGGCTCAAACACTTGCGTGGCCGGTTCGGGCCCGGGATCGAGCGCGTCCGCGTACTCGTCACGGCTATCGACGTCCGCGAGACGGAAGGGCTCGCCGTCAAGGCTCACCACACGCTTGATGGGCGCCTCGACGATCGGCAGCAGGCTGCCGTTCACCGTGTTGGCCTGCTTCAAGAAGCCGACAATGTCCTGGGCGAACCAGTAATCCAACTGCCACAAGAACGTCAGCCCGTGCCCCGGCGTGCCCGACTGGGCCTGGCGGGGGAATGCCGGCGAAACAACAAAGGGCGAGCCCTCAGGGAACTGATCCAGCGACAGATAGATCGAGCCCTCCTGTGCGGGCCGGGCGTACAGGCTCACGCGCTGGGCGGTGAGTTCCTGCTTCATCTGCTCCCGCTCTTCGGGCTCCATCTCACCGCCACCCTGCGCAGAATCACGCTCGAGCAAACGCGCGGCCGTGTCGTTGAGGGTGTCCAGCACGCTCTGAGGCTCGGGCGGCGTCGTCGCGTTGACCGACGCCAACAACTGCTCGTAGGCCGATGCGCCATCGCGGGGGATCAGCATGCCCTGCATCCGCAGGCGCAGGAGCTGCGCCTCGGAATCATCCTCGGGCTGCTTGGGGAAGAGGCCTTCGACCAGCACGCCGCGCCCCTTGCGATTGAAATCGATGATCGCCTGAGTCGCCTCGGTCAGCCGCTCGTTCTGGGCCGCCTGCTGCTGACCAAAGAACTCGGTGAGCTTGGGATGGGGCATCACGCCCGTGCGCTCGACCGGCTCCATGCCCTCGACGGGCGCCGGCAGCTCGTAGGTCACCTTGAGCCCGTCGAGCCTGGTGAGCAAGCCGTTCGCGGCCGACTCCTGGTTCTGCTTGATGCCCTTGTTGAGGTTGTTGCTGACGACCCATGCCGCCGGCAGGGCCACCAGGATAACCACGATGCTGACAATCAGCGGCCAGCGCTTCTTGATGAACGTCGTGAGCTTCTTCATTGGGCGCCACCTTCCTGCTCGTCAACGAACTCGATGACCCAGCTGACCTCGAAGAACGAGCGTGTCACACCCTCGGGAATGCTCTGGTCGGGCCTGGGGATCGGGAATCGAACGGCCAGGTCCGAAAGGCCGCCCGGCGTGAGGCCGCTGGGCGAGGAGACGCCAGCGGGCGAACGACCGCTCCCTCCGGATCCTGTTTCGCGCTCGCCTGTGATGATCGGACCACCCGGGCGACCGCCCGTTTGCGCCGGCTCGCCCGGCCGTCCGCGGCCGCGCGTTCGGGGATTCGTATCCGTCGGCGACTGCGTCACGACCACGCCACCCTCGGGCGGCGCGTCCGCCGCGACCGCGCCGTCTTGACGCGTGATGCGCCAGCGGGGCGAACCCGAGACGATCTTGTACGGCACGCCAGCGCGTTCGCCATTGCTCCGCAACCAGCGGTCGATCGAGTTCACAACAAAGTCGCTCGCACGCGGATGGTCCGTCCAGGCCGTCATCGTGACGGTGATCTGCGGGTTCTCCGGCGCAGCTTCGCTGTCGCTGCTCGAGCCATACGAGTCCTCGGCGTCCGGATTGGCCGTTCCGTGGTACTCGGTCTTGAGCGTCTCGATGGCGATCGTCGGCGTCTCGAGCTTCAGCGAGGCGTCGCCCGACGCCACGGTGTTCGCACGCTCGATCATCTGGTTGATGTCTTCGAGCAGGTACGCGTAGGTCTCGCGACCGTCGGCCAGCGCGACGAGGTTCGTCAGCGTGCGGTCGATCGCCTGCGCGCCGGTCACACCGGAGGCCTCGCTCTTGAGCGACTCGCCCCGGCTGATGACCTGCTGGATCACCGCAGGCTGCGGGTACGCGTCGACGGCGGCCTGGTCCATGAACGGGCGGATGAACATCGCGCCACCGGCGACAAGGCCGAGCGCGGCGGCCGCGGCGAACCACGGCGTCTTGCGGCGCCACACGGCCTCACGCACCACCGCGGCGGGCATGAGGTTGGCCTCGAGCGTCGCGAACTCCAGGCCCTGCAAAGCGAGGCCATACGCGGTCATGAGCTGGCCGGCGTTCTGGCTGAGGGTCGCGACCTCCGGGCCATCGGTCACCGCACGCTTGAACTCCTCGACGGTGTACACCGTGAGCTGCACCTGCTGCTGGAGCGCCTTGCGGATGCCCTGGAGCTCGAACGTCGAGCCAACGCCGATCACGCGCTGCAGGTCCGAATCGCTGTGCAGCGACTGGTAGTAGCCGATCGAACGCTGGATCTCCTGGCCCAGATCGCTGAACACCGGGCGCATCGCCTGCAGCACGTGACGCGCCGCCTTGCTCTGCTGCACCTCGCGCTTGATCTTCTCGGCCTTGGCGTAGCTGACGCTGAACTTCTCAACAATCTCTTGCGTGAAGTTGTGCCCACCAAAGGGGAACGTGCGCACCCACACGCGGCCGGCCTCGGCGATGATCAGGTCGGTGGAGGTCGTGCCCACGTCCACGATCACGGTGCCGGGCGTGCGCTCGTCGAACACCAGGTCGTAGGCCATGGCGTTGTAGACGGCGATGGGGCTCAGCGTCACGATGTCGGGCACGATGCCGAAGTCGTCGTACAGCTGCAGCTGCTGGCGGATGCGCTCCTTGGTGGCCGCGAAGATGCCCACCTCGACGTCGGGCGAGTCGGGCGAGCGGAAGGTCTGGAAGTCCCACTCCACCTCGTCGAGGCTGAAGGGGATCTGCTGCTCGGCCTCGAAGCGCACGATCTTGGGGATCTGCTTGGGCTCCACCGGCGGCAGCTTGGCAAAGCGGGCGAAGGCCGCGTGCCCGGGCACGCTGACGGCCACCCGCGCCTTGCTCAGGTCATACTGGTTCACGAACGCGCCGAGCGCCAGGCGGATGGCATCGTCCTGGTTGATGTCGGGCGTGGAGAGCACTCTCTTGTGGGGCATGACCGCGAAGTCGGCCACGCGCACGTTCTCGCCATCGAGCACCAGCTTGACGGCCTTGATGCCGCCCGCGCCGACCTCGATGCCCCAGCACGCGTTGGATGTCGCCATGGTTGAAGCCTTCCTTACTTAAGACCGCCGGGGCCACCACCGACCCCGACCACACTTTTGAGCCCGGTTGTGCCGGCCCGATCCCCAGAGCATCCCCAAGGGGGGCCGATCGTACACCACGGCGAGGCTCGCAGGCCGAATGGCCCACCGAACGGTCACGGGCCAGCCCCGCCGCGCCCCTCCATACGAGGCGCAGCGTCGGCAGTTGCCACGCCCCCAGCACTGCGTTACAGGCTGGTGACACGGGGTGCGACACGGTTCGCAGGACCGATGTTCGGGGTTTCCTAAGTTGGTCCAGCTAGATTGGCCAGGTAGACAGGCTCAGTCGGCGCCGGCCTCGATCACGCCGGCGACCATCGAGACCATCATGTGGCCGTTCTGGTCGATGGCGCCCTGGTAGTGCAGCACCCGGACCTTGCTGGGGGCGGTGATGCCCATGCCGGCCACGATGGGGCCGGTCGACGACCAGCGCGTGGGGTTCTGCTGCCAGGCCATGGCCGCCACCATCTCCTCGGGCTTGCCCTGGGCAAGCAGCTCGAGCATGTCGCGGTCGTGCTGGACCACTCGGCTGCGGGCCTGCTGGGCCTCTTGGTTTTCCCCAAGGAGCTGCACCTGATCGCCGAACATCGGGCCAACGTGGCTGAGGTCGAAGGTGGTCACGATCAGGGTCGTGCCGCCGAGCTCGTCCAGGGCCGTGCGGACGGCATCGATGAACGGCTGGATGGCCACGCCGTTGCCGTCGTAGCTCTCGCCGTTGTTGGCGGCCGCGTCGTGCACCAGGGCGGCGAACACCTTGGGGTAGTTCCCGGCGTCGTCGGTGCCCAGCACATGCTGGATCCAGGGGATCTGCAGCTCGATGCTGTGCTCGCGCTCGTGGTCGTAGCGATGCTCGAAGAGCTTGTCGCCGAGAGATTTACGCAGCTTGCCGGCCAGCTCGGTGTCCAGCTTGCACTCGCCCAGGGGGCTCTGGTAGCCCTTGTCGCAGCCGGCCACGCCAGAAGAACGGCCGTAATGGTTTGGTCCGAGAATGATCACTCGGTCTGGCCGATCGACGACGCGCATGCGGCCGTAGGCCTTGGCGTAGACCAGCCCGCCGCGGGCGAAATCGATGGCAGGCACGATGATGCCGGGGGGCAGCGCGTCGAAGCTGGGGTTCTCGTCGTCCTTGAGCGCCTGATCGATGAGCTCGTCCAGGTGCTCGCGCAGGGCCTGGGGAGATTCCTGAGCAAGCTGGTCCTCGCCCAGCTCCTCGCCCTCGTGGGCCTTCTTGACCAGGGCCTCGGCGTAATCGGCGGTATTGGAAGGCGGCAGGCTGTCGCCGGCGTCGAAGCTGCGGGTGAAGTCGTTCCAGACCTCGTCGAACTTCGGGCCGTGGAGCAGGGCGGCGTCGTCGAGCTGGGCCACCAGCATCTCCACGCTTCGGCGTTCGAGGCCCTGACCAACCTGGGTCACGATCTCGTCGAGCGTGCGCGTGCCGTCCATGAGCGGCAGGATCTGCTGGGCCGCGGGCGACGTGAAGACCACCTTGCGGCTGATCTGGCGCGCGTCGGCCACGCCCATGGCCTGCTGGCCCTTGATCTGGGCCGGGAAACCCTTAATCTGCCGAAGCTTGGGCTTCTGCTGGTGCGGGGCGTTGGGGTCAAAGTCTGGGGGCGTCGGGGCGGCTGGCTCGCTCATGCGCAATGGTATCGGGCCCATCGGCCTGAGCCGACCATTGTGACCGACTTGGTAGCCGAACTGGCGACCGACATGGGGTATTGGACACGCCTGTCGCTTGAGCTATCATCTAGGCCCCTCGCAATCCGCGAGGGAACTGTGTCTATTTGGATAGCGGAAGGCCTCGACGATGAGCGACAAGATCGACAACCTCGCCCCTGGCGCACAAGTCACCTGCACCATCACCGCCGAGCCCCGCAACCGGGCCGACAAGCTGACCATCGGTCGGCTGATGAAGCTCGACTCGGGCATCCAGCGCGGCCTGCGCCGGGCCCAGCAGCGTCGCCGCAAGAACATGCGCGTCTACACGCGTGGCGGTCGCGACTGGTACGCCCGCGAGAAGTGCGGCAAGGGCGGCCAGGTCCGCGTGGGCGAGAGCTTCACGATGACCTACGTGCCCCACCTGGCGCCCGACATCAAGGCCGTCGAGGGCTACCTGAAGCTCGAGCCCGCCAAGGGCTAAACTGCCCTCATGATCAAGACTCTCAGAACCCGCCCGCTCATCGCAGCGGGCGTTTTTGTGTCCGCACTTTCCACGACGCTCTTCATCACCGGCTGCGAAGGCGAGGAGGCGACGCCCGCCACGAGCGCCGCGCCCGACGCCCGATATACCACGCAGGGCCGCGTGGCGATGCTGCGCGATCCCAAGAGCCCGGCCAGCCAGTTCAAGATCCACCACGAGGCGATCCCCAGCTTCGTCGATGGGCAGGGCAAGGTGGTGGGCATGCACAGCCACCCGATGGACTTCCCGCGCGTGGCCGAGGGCATTGACATCTCGACCCTCGAGGTCGGCCAGCCCGTGCGCTTCACCTTCGACGTGACGTGGGCCGACACCGGTCCGGTATGGGTCATCACCGAGCTCGAACGCCTGCCCGAAGACACACGATTCTCGTTCGATCCGCCGGCCGAAGGTGAGCCCGAGGCTGCCGGCGAAGATCACGGCGGCTGAAGATTTTTTCACACGGCCTGCATCCGGATCGCGTCGAGACACAAAAAAACCCGGTGACGAACATCAAGTGCTCAGCCACCGGGTCTCGTGGGGGTCAATTTTGGGTCCGAGTCACTCGTGAGCGTCTCGAACGGCAGGCTATTCGCGTGTGGTTGCGAGCCTGTTGCAGAGCCAATCAAAAATTTGCGGCCTGTATTCCTCGGTTTTTTGAGGGGGGCCACTTGAGCGCCGCGGCCGCCACAGGCCACGAAAACTATCGGGCCGGCGCGGGCATCCCGAGCTTTTCCAGAACACACTTGAGGTCTTCCCACACCTTGCGCCGCGTCTCGGGCGTGTAGTTGCGCAGCAGGTACGCTGGGTGGTACGTCGGCAGCACCTGGAACTCGCGGCCCGATGGCATGGCCATGGGCCACCACTGTCCGCGCAGGTCGCGCATCGACAAGGTCTGGCCCGTGAGCAGCCGGGCCGACGGCAGGCCCAGGGCCACGATGGCCTCGGGGTTGATCGCCTCGATCTGCCGCATGAGGAAGGGAGCGCAGGCCTCGGCCTCCTCGATCGTCGGCGTGGCGTTGTTGGGCGGGCGCACCTTCAGCACGTTGGCGATGTACACGTCTTCCCGCTTGAGGCCCATGGCCTGGATCATCTGGTCGAGCTTCTGACCGGCCCGGCCGACGAAGGGGCGGCCCAGCCGATCCTCGTCGGCCCCGGGCGCCTCGCCCACGAACATGATCCGTGCACATGGATCACCCTCACCAAAGACGATGGTCGTGTGCGGCGTGCCCGTGGCCAGGTGCGGCGCGGCGGCGGTGTAGTCCTCGAGGATCTCGGCGAGCAGTTGCTCGGCCACCTCGCGCGGGCTGCCGGTGGGCGCCTTTCGGGGCTTGGCCGGCTTGGTCTCGACCTGCTTGGTCTCGATTTGGGCGGCCGGCTTTGCGGTGCTGGCTCGCGGCATGGGCGCGGGCTCCCTC
>JBITAB010000209.1:0-6995 GCA_044439825.1 Phycisphaerales bacterium JB064
CGGCGGAAGATGCCGCTGGTGGGGCCGTACTCGACCAGGCGGCCGAGGTACATGAAGGCGGTGTAGTCGCTCACGCGCATGGCCTGCTGCATGTTGTGGGTCACGATCAGCACGGTGTAGCGCTGGGCGATCTCCTGGATCAGCTCCTCGATGCGCAGCGTGGCGATGGGGTCGAGGGCGCTGCAGGGCTCGTCGAGCAGCAGCACCTCGGGGTCGGCCACCACGGCGCGGGCGATGCACAGGCGCTGCTGCTGGCCGCCCGACATGCCAAGGGCGCTCTGCTTGAGGCGGTCCTTGGCCTCGTCCCAGATGGCCGCCGAGCGCAGGGCACGCTCGCAGGCGTCGTCGAGCACGCTCTTGCGGTTCTCGCCATCGATGCGCAGCGGGTAGACCACGTTCTCGTAGATGGACATGGGGAAGGGGTTGGGCTTCTGGAAGACCATGCCCAGCCGCTTGCGCAGCGAGATGACGTCGACGTGCGGCGCGTAGATGGGCGAGCCGTTGAGGCGCATCTCGCCCTCGACGCGGACGCCCGCGATCAGGTCGTTCATGCGGTTGATCGAGCGGAGCAGCGTGCTCTTGCCGCAGCCCGATGGCCCGATGAGCGCGGTGACCTTGCCGGCGGGGATGGCCATCGAGACGTCGAAGAGCGCCCGCGTCTGCCCGTAGAACAGGTTGAACTTCTCGATATCGATGACGCCCTCGAGGGCCTCCATCTCGGGATGGAGCGCGGGATCGACCGACTCACCGCGGCGGATGGCCTCGATGACGCGGTACACGCCCTCGGCGTTCTCTTCTTGAACGGGGTGGTCGGCCATGGAGGGCATTCGGTCTGGTCTCGCCGGGCGGGGCTGAATGTCGGGGGCGGACTGGTTCTTGGATTGGGCTGAAGCGTAGGGCATAGTGGCACCGTGGGTTTACACCGTGGATCCGCTCAGGCGAGCCCGCAGCCGGGCCCGGATAACGATGGCGACGAGGTTCAGGCTGACGACGATCACGAGCAACAGCAGCGTGGTGGTCCACACGAGGGGGCGGGCGGCCTGCGAGTCGGGGCTCTGGAAGCCCAGGTCGTAGATGTGGAAGCCAAGGTGCATGAAGCTGCGGTCGAGGTGCAGGAACGGCGCCTCGGTGCTGATGGGCAGGTCTTCGTTGAGCTTGACGGCGCCCACGAGCATCAGGGGAGCCACCTCGCCCGCGCCGCGCGCCATGGCCAGGATGGCGCCGGTCAGGATGCCGGGCATGGCGCCGGGCAGCACGATGCGCCGCATGGTCTGCCACTTGCTCGCGCCGCATCCGTAGCTGCCCTCGCGCATCGAGTTGGGGACGGCGGCGATGGCCTCTTCGGTCGAGACGATCACCACCGGCAGCGTCAGCAGCGCCAGCGTGAGGGCGGCCCACAACATGCCGCGAGCGCCGAAGGTCGGCGAGCCATCGGCGGCCCGTGCCTCGAAGAAGCCCGTGAAGTAGGGCGTGCGCACGATGAGCA
This sequence comes from Phycisphaerales bacterium JB064, assembly GCA_044439825.1. GTDB lineage: Bacteria > Planctomycetota > Phycisphaerae > Phycisphaerales > UBA1924 > JAHCJI01. The sequence goes on from JBITAB010000209.1 coordinate 1,487, forward strand.
CGACGGCCGAGATGAAGACCGACAGCCACAACGCGCGGGACACCCACTTGAGCACGATGTTGGTGGTCGTGGGCTCCTTGCCGGGGATGGGCTTGGCCCACACGGCCGCGGCATAGCCGCCGATCATCGCGAGCATGGTGCCGCCCAGCAGGGCCCACCAGCCCGGCGCGGGTAGTCGTGTGGAAGGGTCGCTGCCGACGTCGACGTATTGGCCCACGGTGTAGCAGAAGAAGCCCAGGCCGAACACGCCGTAGACGATACTCGGCACGCCGGCGAGGTTGTTCACCGCGATGCGGATGGTGCTGACGACGATGCCCTGTGGCGCATATTCACGCAAATACAGCGCGGCGATGACACCCAGGGGCGTGACCGTGATGGTCAGCAGCAGCGTGAGCATGACCGTGCCCACGATCACGGGGAAGACGCCGCCCTCGGTATTGGCCTCGCGTGGCGGGTGGGCCAGGAACTCCCACCAGCGGGAGACGAACACGCCCACCTTGTCGCCCATACCCATGTCGTTGGTGTTCACCACGCGCACGATCTGCGAGAGACGCATGGGGTTGTCGGGCTCGATCTGCCGGGCCGGCGCGAAGCGGCCGGTCATCGGGTCGACGATCTCGAGGCGGTAACGCTCGTCCTCGGCCTCGAGCTCGGCGATCTCTTCGAGGATGGCGTCGTAGCGCGCCTGGTACTTCGTCTCGCGCTCGGCGGCCCGCTCGCGGATCTGCGTGAGCCGCTCGTCGGTCATCACGCGGTCCTTCCACGGCGCGTGCAACCATGCGGCAAGCAGCAACGCAAGGCCGGTAAGGACAACAGCCGTGCGCGCAACGCGTACGGGCTTGCTCGGGCCGCCCAGCCGCGGGTTGCCGTCGGCGTCGCGTCCCAGGTGGCCCAGCTTCCAGGAGAGGAAGAACATGCCAGCGCCGGCGAGCGTGACCAGGGCGAACACCGGGATGCCGAACGACGTGCCCGACTTGTGCTCGCGCTGGGCGTCGAGCTCTGCCTCGCGGACGCGGAGGCGCGACTTCTCGAGCAGGTTGTTGAAGTGGCCGAGCTCGTGCTTCTTGAGGCTCTCGATGGCGTGCGCGCGGCTGCGGGCCTGGCCGTGGTTTTCTTCGATGAAGCCGATGACGGCCTCGGGCCCCTCGGCGACCACCTCGCGCTCGCCCTGCTCGTTGACCAGGATCGCGCGCTCGGGCATGCCCATCCACACGCTCCAAGCCTCGCGCTCGAGCATGACGGCGTGCTCGGGCTGCTCGGTGCTCTGGATGTCGCTGACGTTGACCCAGCGGAAGGGCTCGGTGCCGATGTCGCGGTTGCCCGTGCGGTAGAGCACCTGGGGCGGATCGTCCTGGCTGCTGGTGGGCACGCCCAGGAAGACCGTGCCGTCGTTGAGCGTGACGCGCTCGATCGGGCGGGGCCAGAACGTGGTGAGCCCCTGCGTGAGGATCATGGCCACGAGGCCGATGATCATGACCAGGCACACCACGAGTGCGCCGCCCGTGAGCCAGATCATGGGTTCGCCGATAGCGCTCGGTGGCGTGGCGCGGCGGCCCATGGGCGCGGGCTTGTTCGTTGGCACAGCGCCACCGCCGGGCACGGGCTTGGCGGGGCTGCCGGCGAAGTCCGAGGGGTTGTTGGGCGTGTCGCTCATAGGCCGGACGTCCTCGAACGAACGATCTGGCGGACGATCTCGGCCGCCGTGTTCACGATGAAGGTCATGATGAAGAGCACCAGCCCGCACAGGAACAGCACGCGATAATGCGTGCCGCCCTTGGGCGCTTCGGGCAGCTCGACGGCGATGTTGGCCGACAGCGTGCGGAAGCCGCCGAAGATGTTCCAGTCCATCTCGGGCGTGTTGCCCGTGGCCATCAGCACGATCATGGTCTCGCCGGCCGCACGACCGAAGCCGATCATGCAGGCCGAGAAGATGCCCGAGCCCGCGACGGGGATGACGATGCGCAGGGCCGTCTGCCAGGGCGTGGCGCCGGCGCCCAGCGAGGCGGTGCGGAGCGAATCGGGCACGGCCCGCAGCGCGTCCTCGGAGATCGTGTAGATGATGGGGATCACCGCAAAGCCCATGATCATCGCGACCACGAGCGTGTTGCGCGGCGAGAAGTCGCCGAAGATGGAGTTGCGCGGATCGAAGCCCATCGCCTGGAGCATGTGGGCCAGCGCCAAGGCCAGCACCAGAGTCAGCCCGAGCATCGCACCGAAACGCCCCAGCATGACGGCGGCCACGGTGAGCTCGCTCTGGCCCGAGACCGCACGATCGAGCTTGCGCGTGACGAACATCGACTGGAGCACGGTGAGCACGATGGCCACCGGGCCCGTGAGCACGACGAACCAGCCGGGCCAGGCGGCGCCGTACTCGCCGTTCAGCCATCGACGCATGTCGACCTCGCCGCCCACCGAAGAGCCCGCCGGCGGAGCGAACAGCACGCGCTCGAACGTCGGCCCGAGGGCGGCGGCGAGCCACAAGCCGATGACGCTGGCGATCAGCACGAGGCCCATGTGCTGCCAGGCGTTGAAGCGCTTGCGCACGTGGCCCGGGATCAGCTGCCACAGGTGGGCGATGAGGAGGATGGCAACGGGAATGGTGCCAAAGCCGACGAGCACGCTGGGCAGCCACTCTCGCACGTAGGGCGCGACGATGATGGCGGCGATGAAGCCGAGCACCACCGAGGGCAGCGAGGCCATCATCTCGACGCCAGGCTTGACGAGCTTGCGCACGCCAGGGCTGAGGAACTCGCTCGTGTACACCGCTGCCAGCACGCCCATGGGCACGGCGAAGGCCATCGCGAAGACGGTCGCCTTGAGCGAGCCGAAGATCAGCGGCATGATGCTCAGCTTGATCTCGGCCGCATCGGAACCCGACGACGACTGGTAGACATACTGCGGCTCGAGCTGGCCCTCGTAGTGGACCTTGCCGAAGAGCGCCTTGAACGAGAACTCCGGATAGCCCGGCACGAGCGATCGCATGACGCCCAGGCCCGAGTCGTCCAACACGAAGACGCCGTCGTTCTTGGGCGCGAGGCGGGCGCGGACGGGGTTGTCCAGCCCGGTCTCGAACTCGGCGACGATCTTCTCGCTGGTGACGTGACGCACGCGGACCTGGCCGCTGCGGCCCAGCACCACGATCGAGCGGTCACGCATGCTCGGGGCGATGTCGACCACGGCCGAGTCTGAGCCCGAAAACTCGTGGGCCTTTACGAGCACGGGGCGCGTCTGGCCCTCGGAATCGCTGTCCGAAGTGGCCACGTGCCACGAGTAGACGGTGCCCTCGCTGTCGCCGATGAGCAGGCTCTTGCCGCCCAGGATCATGGTGGCGGCGGTGACGGTCGCGCCCTCGTTGATGCCGTCGATGGTCTCGGCGAGCGTGAAGCCATCGGACGTGCGGCTGAATCGGCGGACGCTCCCACTCTCGGCGACGGCGAACACGTGGTCGCTGTCGGAGGTCACGAAGAACCAGCGTTCCATCGTGTCGGGATCGACGGTGAACGACGTGGAGCTCAGCCGTGTACGGGGCGCGCCACCGCCGAGCGGGCGGATCGTGCGAACGGTGTTGACCAGCACGGTGCCGTCCTCGCGCGTGGCGAGCAGCACGGTCCGGCCCGTGGGATCGATGCGATAGTCGATGCGGACAACCGCGCCCTGGCCCTCGCTCAGCTCGACCGCGTCGCCCAACTCGATGGCGATCTCCGAACGCCGGGCGCGGCCTGGCCCGACCATCTCGTACAGCCCGCCGTCGGCGGCCCAGAACGTTGTGTCCACGCCCGGTGGCTGCATCTCGAGGAGGCTCTCGTCGAAGCTGATCTCGCCCAGGCGGACCGAGCCGTCCTCATAACCGGCCGCGACGAGTTCGCCGTTGCGAACAACCGAGATCGCGGTTGGCGTCTGGCCCTCGGACAATGGCAATGGGTCGGCCAGCGGCTGGCCAGTCGCGAGCGCATAGGGCTGGATCGTGCCGTTTGGCGCGACGAAGGCCACGCCGCGGCCGTAGGGATCGAGCACCGGCAGGCCCGACCGCATCGCGGAATCGCTGCTCAAACGCTCGCCAACCTCACCGCGAGAAAACAGCGGGATGACGACGTAGGCCAGGTACACGCAGATGCCCAGAACGGCGATGAGCACGAGGGCCCCGCCGGTCTGGATGACGTAGCCGGATATCTGGTCGGCCAGCACCACCCGGCGGCGAACCGGGCGATTGCCACCCTTGTGGCCCGGTTTACGCTGGCCCGCGTCGGCTTTGGCGCTCTGGTCTTGGGCCATGTCCTGCTCGAAAACCTCGGAGGGAAGGGTTTTGGGCGGAGAAGGAAAGACGCCTCACAAGCCCGTCAAGGCTTGGGGCGGATCGTCTTCAAATCAAACTGTCAGGCCGATCAGAACTGGGGCTTGAGGCCACAGGCCTTCAGGTCCTCGCGGGCCACGGTGGCCGACACGGGGAAGTAGCCGTCCTTGAGGACGACTTCCTGGCCCTGCTTGCTGAAGATCAGCTTGATGAACTCGGCACGCAGCGGATCGAGGCCCTTGATGGGGTCGACGTTGACGTACAGGTAGAGGAAGCGAGCGAGGGGGTACTCGCCCGAGTTGGCGTACTCGGCCTCGGGGCCGAAGGCGTCGCCGCCATCGACCGAGACGCGGAGCATCTTGACGTCGGCGGTGGCGTAGCCCACGCCCGAGTAGCCCATGCCGTACTTGTCGCTGGCGATGCCCTGGACGACGGCCGACGAGCCGGGCTGCTCCTTGACGCTGGCCTTGTAGTCGTTGCCCTGCAGGGCGACGTCCTTGAAGTAGCCGTAGGTGCCCGAGGCCGAGTTACGGCCGTAGAGGCTGACCGGGCGGGTGGCCCAGGCGGGGTCGTTGACGCCCAGGTCGCCCCAGGTCATGTCCTTGCCGGCCACCGAGAACACCTCGGTGAGTTGCTGGATGGAGATCTCGTTGAGGGGGTTGTCCTTGTTGATGAAGACGGCCAGGGCGTCGATGCCCGTGCGCAGCTGGGTGGGCTTGTAGCCGAAGCGCTGCTCGAAGGCGTCGACCTCGGAGGACTTCATGGCGCGGCTCATGGGGCCGAACTGGGCCTGGCCCTGGATGAGGGCGGGAGGCGCGGTGGACGAGCCCTTGCCCTCGACCTCGATCTGGACGGAGGGGTAGAAGCCCTTGAACTCCTCGCCCCAGAGGGTCATGAGGTTGTTCATGGTGTCCGAGCCGATGCTCTTGATGTTGCCCGAGACGCCGCTGACGGGGCGATACGTGGGCAGCTTGCTGTCGATCTCGGGGCCGGCCATCAACACCGAGGCGCCAGCCACGGTGGCGGTCAGACCCACAACCAGTTTACGGAACGTCGAAGCCATCCGGGAATCTCCTTTTGCCGCGGCGGTTCGGCGGCTTTGTGTCAACAGGCACAATGGAAGCCCCACGCCCGATTCGGGGCGTTCATGGCGGCCGAAGAAGAAGTTAAGATTGCGCTAAGCGATGGAGCGAGATAGCCCCGTTCGCCAATGCCCTA
>JBITAB010000209.1:7095-10209 GCA_044439825.1 Phycisphaerales bacterium JB064
CAGCACAGCAGGACCAGGGTCGCGACGCGTGCGATCACTTGGGCTCCTCTTCGCGCTCGGGCAGCGGTGGCATGGAGTATGGGCCGATGTGCGGGCCCATGAGGTCTTCCTGGATCAGGATCTCCTCGGGGAAGTACCGCGGATCGAACTGTTCGACCGACAGGCCCGTCACGTCGCTGCGCTCGATCATCTTGCTCGACGCCCCGGTGTGCTTGAACAGTTCGCTGCCCGTCACGCGGCGGGCCTCGGCCACGCCGCCGCGACCACCGGGGATGATGCGCGGCGTGAGCACCACTAGCAACTCGGTGCGGCGGTTGGTCTTCTCACGCGTGCGGAAGAGCCAGCCGACGCCCGGGAGGTCGCCAAAGAGCGGCACGCTGGTGTTGCGGTTGTCGTTGAAAGCCTGGATGAGGCCGCCGATGACGACCGTCTCGCCGTTGCGAACGGTCACGGTCGTCTGCACCTCGCGCTTGTTGATGACCGGGGCGGCGAAGTTCTCGCTGATCTGCGTCTGCTGGCTGGAAAGTGAGGAAATCTCCGGAGCGATCTCGAGCCGCACGAAGCCGTCGGAGCTGATGGACGGCCGCACGAGCATGGAGATACCGACGTCGCGCCGGGTCACGTTGGCCTGCGTGCGGCCGCTCTCGAACGTATCGACGCTCTCGATGATGGCGATGTCGTCACCGACGAGGATGTTGCCTTCCTCGTTGTTGTTGATCTGGATGACCGGTCGCGAGAGGACCTCGAGGCGTCCCTGGCCCTCGAGCGCCCGGACGGCGAGCCCGAAGTCGGCGGACGTAAGCGAGAGGTTGGGGAGGCCGACGGCGGTAGCCACGCCCGTGCCCGCGGCGCTCATGCCGAAGTCGTACATGTCGCCGCCGAAGTCGAACAGGTCGAAGTCCAGGCCCCAGCTCGCGTTCTCGTCGAGGGTAACCTCGGCGATGAGCGCCTGCACGAGCACCTGCGGCGGTGCGGCGTCGAGCTCGGCCACGATGTCGTTGACCGTACCGATGTATCGCGGCGAGGCCGACACGATGACCTTGTTGCTCGTCGGGTCGCCCACCACGATCACCTCGCGGTCGAGCACGCGGCTGAGCGATTCACCGCTCTCGCCGCTGATCAGCTGCCGCAAGCGATCGGCCTGGGTCTGGAAGTAGCCCTGCAGCACGTCCTGGACCTCCTGGGCCTGGGCGTTCTGCAACGAGTACACGACCTCTTCGCGCTCGGTGGCCTGGATGGAATCGAGCCTGTTGATCACGTCGCTGACGAGATCGACGTATTCCTTGGTGGCCGACACGATGAGCGTGTTGGTGCGATAGTCGATGGTGATCGCCAGCCGCTCGCGCTCGGTCGATACCGGCGTGAGCTGTGGCTCGTAGGGCTGCTCGGGGTTTTCGTTCAGCCGACGCGACGGCACGAGGATGAACTGGTCGCCCTGACGCTGCAGGCTGAAGAGCTCTTGCAGCACAACGGCCATCTGCTCGGCGTCGGCATTGGCGAGCTGGAAGTACTTGAGGATGCGATCATCAACGTCGCTGCGGTCGAGCTCGTCGATGAAGCCCAGGATCAGGTCCATCACCTCGGGCGGGCTAATGATGGTGACGGCGTTGGTCCGCTCGTCGGCCTCGAGCACGATCTGGCTGCGGACCGATTCGTCGATCGCGGCCCGCGTGATGGCCATCTCGCCGCTGCCGTTGCCCATCTCGTCGCGGATCTGCCGGCGGAACTCGATGATCGAGGCCGACTCGCCGCCCGAGCCACCAACGCTGCGGCCCGACAGCAGGTTGTTGAGCAGTTGCACGACCTCGCGAGCGTCGGCGCTCTCGAGCTCGACACGCTGGAGGAGCTGCTGACGCACGACCTCGGCCACGTCGAGCTTGTTCGCGAGCTCACGCACCCTGGTGATATCGTTGGTCGTGCCGCTGACAACGATGGAATTGGTGCGATCCTCGGCGACCACGCTCACCGAGTTGGGCCCGCGCTTGTCGTTCTCGGGGTCAACATAGAGCGTGCGGATGGACTCGACGATGCGCGAGGCGGTGCCGCGCTCGAGCCCGATCAACGCGATCTCGGCGGCGTCGGACAGCCGCTGCTCTTCGTTCGAGAGGCTCTCGACCAGGCCGCGCACGACATCGAGGTTCTCCTCGCTGCACACGACGAGCAACTGGTTCGTCGCACGGCTGGGCTCGATGGAGAAGACGTCCAGAGCCGATTCGGCCTGGCCATTGCGGGTGCTGGCCTCGATGCGATCACGCATGAGCCGCTCGATGCGCGGGGCGAGCTGCTCGGCATCGGCGCCACGCACATCGATGGTGTGCAGGCCGACGGTCACGCGTCCCTCGTCGCGATCGAGCCGCTGGATCAGATCGTCGAGCACGGCGAAGCTGCGTGCGCTGGTGGAAACAACCAAGCTGTTCGTTCGCAGATCGGGCTGGACGATGACCGAGTCTTCCTCGCGATCGACGCCCGCGCGGCGGCGGTCTTCGAAGATCTCCTCGACCAGGTCGGCCACGCGGTCGGCCGAGGCGCGTTCGAGGGCAAAGAAGCGCACCTGGTTGCTCGCGGCGGCGGCCTCCACGTCGAGCATCTTGACCAGTTCTTGCACGATGCGCAGGTTGGCCGGGCTGGCGACGACGATGAGGTTGTTGCTGTTGGGCTCGGGAAGGATGGTCAGCCCGCTGAGAGCGCCGAACAGGTCGCTGTCCAGACGAGCGCCGGCCTCGAGCGGGTCCTTGCCCTGCTGCACGAGGCGCAGGCGGCCCACCTGCTCTCGCAGGCCAGCGGCCTGGGGCGCGTCCGACACGCCGTCGATGAGCGTGCCGCGGATGAGATCGGCGATATCCGAAGCGTCGGCGTGCTTGAGCGTGATGATCGTGGGCTCGATCCAGCCGACGGACTCCTCGTTGTCCAGGTCGGCCAGCAGCACCTCGACGAACGCGACGGCCTCCTCGCGACCAACCACGATGAGCGAGTTGGTGCGCGCGTCGACCTCAATAGCCACCTCGCCGGCGAGCGCCTGGCCCGTCGCGGTCGTAGGCAGGCCCTCGCGCTGGGTGCCCGGCACGCGGCGGATGTCCTCGCCACGCTGGAAGAGGCCATCGATGATGCTCTCGA
>JBITAB010000210.1:0-2095 GCA_044439825.1 Phycisphaerales bacterium JB064
GCGACGGCGAGCTCACGCTGTTCGACTTCCTGGCCTTCCAGAACGCCTTTGACGGTGGTGACCCTTCGGCCGACTTCGACGGCGATGGCGAGTTCACGCTGTTCGACTTCCTGGCCTTCCAGAACGCCTTCGATGCTGGGTGCTGAGCCAGGTTCATAGATCTGGCTCGATATGAGCAAAACCCAAAATTAATGCTCCCGACGCCGCCCAATGCGCTTGCATCGAGGGCGGTTTTTCGTTATGTTCTCAAGAACGCTGTCCGCCGGGATGGCTCTTGTCTTGGTGGAATGGCGAATTGGCCAACGCTGGCCAGGGGAATACAGGCATGGTTGGAGCTGTGATAGGCGCCCTCGTGGGCGGTGCTGCCGGTGCGGCGATCTGGGCCGCGGTCGGGTATTACACCGGGTATGAGATCGGCTGGATCGCTTGGGGCGTCGGCGTGCTGACCGGCGTGGGAACAGCCATCGGAGCAAACGCCCTAGGCGGGGGTCCGGGCACCGGCACGGGCATCCTGGCGGCGGTCGTGGCGCTCGCCGCGGTGCTGTGCGGGAAGCTGGCCGTTGTTGAGCTGCATTATCAGAACGACGCCGATCTCGCGCTCGCCCAGGAATTCAACCACGAGGTCATGATGACCTATGTGGCCGACGAGCTGGCCGAGCAATGGGAAGAGGACGGCATCGTGATCGATTGGCCGGATCTGCCCGACAACCAGTGGTATCGCTGGCGGGAACAGGATTATCCGCCCGACCTGTGGGCCGAGGCCCAGGCATGGTGGGACGAGACCCCTGCGGACCACCAGGCCAAGGTGCGAGAGGGCTACCGCGAGATGCACGAATCGAACATCTCTGACGCCGAGGAGATGTATGCCGAGTTCGAGTCCGAGGGCCTGCTCAGCGCGTTCGACGCGATCTGGATGCTCCTGGCTGTTGGATCGGCCTTCGGCATCGGACGCGGCGGCGCGGACGACTGAACTCAGCGGCGATCGACGGACTCCACTTCCATCCACAGCCATCCATGCTGGCTGGTGACACGGCCGCGGACGGTCACCGACTCGCCGATGATCGCGCGGTGGGCCTCTGGCATGGATGAGCCATCGGGGCCGGTGACGATGGCGTAGTGCGCGTTGCCGGCGTCGTCTTTCCAGTGGATCATGGGCGGTATGCCGCCGGTGACGCACAGGGCGGCGCAGGCCTTGTGGCCCGTGCCGTCGCCTGGCTTCATCGAGCCCAGGTAGCACTTGCTGTCGAGGATCTCGGTGTCGATGGCGTGGACACCTCGGTCGATGGGCGCGAGCCGGAAGCGGGGGCCGCCCGAGCCAGACACCGCCTCGGCCGACTGCACCTCGAGCATGCGCAGGCCGTCACGCTCGAGCCCATAGCCCGTCACGTTCACGCGGTTGCCGGCCAGGGCGAGCACGTCCGCGGGCGGGCCCACCTTGCCCACGCCCACGAGCAGCACGGCGGCCGACTGGTCATCGGGCAGCAGCATCGGGTATGGTTCGGCGACCAGCACGCCTGTGTGGGTGACGGTATTGCTTGTGTCCCACACGCCCTGGCCAGGGTCGCGCTGGCCCAGCGCTGCTGCGGTGGCGCTGCCCAGAGTCAGGCCAAGCAGCGCACCGACGAGGGCCAACACCAGCGTGAGCAGCGTCGCGGGCAGCGGGCGATAAATGACGTACACGTCCTCGCGGCTGGTCATGGGCTCGCCTCCGACGGGACAACGGCCGGCGTGGTCGGCGTGCCGGGGGCGTTGGGCTTCGGGTTCACCTCGACGCGCCCGCCGCGTACGCGCAGCTCGTACGTGGGGATCTTCTCTGTGTAGGGCGGCGGGCTCTGCCCGGTGAGTGCGTCGTACTGATAGCCGTGCCACGGGCAGGTCGCGCAGCCGTCGATGATCTGGCCCTCTCCCAGCGGCCCACCCTGATGGGCGCAGATGTTGCTCAGCGCGGTCAGCGCATCGCCATCACGGAACACGGCCACGCGATGGCCCTCACCCAGGCACACGACGCGCGCCCGGCCAACTGGGATGTCGTGGGCTTCACCGATGTCGACCCAGCCGTCCTCGGCGGTGTTGGGCGTCGAAGCGTCTCGCTTCC
>JBITAB010000211.1:0-2090 GCA_044439825.1 Phycisphaerales bacterium JB064
AGCGTCCGGCCCTGGCGATACTGCTCGGGCGGGCGCCAATAGACCTCGTGCAGCTTGCGCTGGGTGTCCTGGTCTCGACGCAGGCCGCCGCCCGCGCTGGGCGTGAGGCTGGTGAGCGTGCCGGCGATGCCCTCGAGCTTGTGCAGCACGTGCAGCGGGTCGGTCGTGAACAGGATCACGTCGGCCCCGCGCACGGCCGCGCTGCTGACGCCCGCGGCGGCCAGCGCCACGCGTAGCTCTGCGAGGCTGAGCAAACGCTCCACCTGCCCGGGCGGCGCCCCATAGGCCTCGGCCAGGTCTTCACGGAGTGACCGCACGTCGTCCATGCTCGCCGCCAACGCCATGCGCCGGTACGCGGCCATGCGACGCACGTCGCCCGGAATATAGCTCTCGGGGATGTAGCCCTTAAGGCCGACGTCCAGCGCGATGCGGCTGTGCGTCACGACACGCTGGCCGGTCATCTCGTGGACGGCCTGCTCCAGCAGGCGGCAGTACATGTCGTAGCCCACCACCGCGATGTGGCCCGACTGCTCGGAGCCCAGAAGGTTGCCCGCGCCGCGGATCTCCAGGTCGCGCATGGCGATCTTGAAGCCCGCGCCGAGCATGGCGTACTGCTCGACGGCCGCGAGCCGCTTCTTGGCGATGGCGCTCAGGATGCCGTCTTCGGGCAAGAGCAGGTAGCAATACGCGCGGCGGCTCGAACGCCCGACACGGCCACGAAGCTGGTGCAGATCGGCAAGCCCGAAATTATCCGCCTCGGCGATGATCATCGTGTTGGCGGTGGGCTGGTCGATGCCGCTCTCGATGATCGTCGTGCTCACCAGGATGTCCGCCTCGCGACGCACGAACTTGAGCATGACCTCCTCGAGCTCGCCCGCGGGCATCTGGCCATGACCCACCACGATGTTGGCTTCGGGGGCCAAGCCCTGCACTTCGGCGGCACGAGCCTTGATGTCGCGCACGCGGTTGTGCACGAAGAACACCTGGCCCTCACGCGCCAGCTCGCGTGCGATGGCCTGCTCGACTCGGCGGCGATCGAAGGGCATCACCTCGGTCACCACGCTCTGACGTTCGGCCGGCGGGGTCGTCAGGCTCGAGATATCGCGCAACCCGAGCATCGCCATGTGCAGCGTGCGCGGGATGGGCGTGGCGCTGAGCGTGAGCACGTCGGCCTCTGTACGCAGCCGCAGCAACTGCTCTTTGTGCTCGACGCCGAAGCGTTGCTCCTCGTCGATGATCACCAGGCCCAGGTCGCTGAAGCGCACGTCCTTGCTGAAGAGCCGGTGCGTGCCGATGATGACGTCGACCTCGCCCTTGCGCAGGGCCTTGAGCGTGGCGTTGATCTCGGCGGTCGTCTTGTATCGCGAGATGCTCTCGACGCGGAAGGGATAGGCCGCGAAGCGTTCGCGGAACGTCCGCTCGTGCTGCTCGGCCAGCACCGTCGTGGGCACGAGCACGGCCACCTGCTTGCCGTACTCGGCGGCCTTGAAGGCGGCGCGGATGGCAAGCTCGGTCTTGCCGAAGCCCACGTCGCCGCAGATGAGCCGGTCCATCGGGCGAGGGCTGGACATGTCGCGCTTGATGGCGCTCAGCGCAGCGAGCTGGTCGTCGGTCTCCTGATAGGGAAACTCGGCCTCGAACTCCTTCTGCCAGGTCGTGTCGGCGGGATACGCGATGCCCGGGCTGGCCTCGCGCGCGGCACGCACGCGAAGCAACTCTCCGGCAAGGTCCTTCACCGACTCGGCGACCTTCTGCTTCTGGCTCTTCCATCGCTGGCCGCCAAGCTGGGACAAGGGCGGCGAGCCGCTGAAGCCGCCCACGTACTTCTGCACCAGATCGATCTGCGTCGCGGGCACGTGCAGGCGTGCCTTGTCCTTGAATTCCAGCGTGAGGAACTCCTCGACGTTGAAGTCGCCCGACCGCTTCTTGCCCTTGTCCTTCCCGTGTGCGCTCGTCTTGCCCGAGCCATCGACGACCATCTGGTTCAGGCCAACGAACCGGGCGATGCCATGGTCGGCGTGCACGACGTGATCGCCCGGGGCGAAGTCCAGGAACGCGTCGACGGTGCGGTTGCTCTTCAGGCGTGCGTG
>JBITAB010000212.1:0-251 GCA_044439825.1 Phycisphaerales bacterium JB064
GTGGATGGTGCGGAAACGGACGATGTGCGTGTGGTCGAGCAGCCTTGCCCACACTGGGATGAACAGCGGCATGAGGCCCATCGGGATCGAACTGGCGATGAGGATGCCCGCGAGGTACTCGAGCTCGAATTGCTCGCGGAGCACGAGCACCAGTGGCGCGCCGGCCATCATGTTGCCCATGCCCAGCATGAACTGGGCCGACATGAACCGCGCGAATGGACGGTCATCACGCAGCGTGCGCACGACCGACC
>JBITAB010000212.1:261-2080 GCA_044439825.1 Phycisphaerales bacterium JB064
CCCGACGCTCGCCGGCGAGGAGGGAGGCCTCGTGGCGCACGCGTATCTTGGAATAGTGCCACACGCCGACGCCCGCGAGCAGCACGCCCAGGGGCAGCATGACGCGGAAGGCGCGGTCGTCCAGGTCCATCGCCTGGCCCAGCCCGAGACCCAGGATGGCGAGCGAGAGAACCTGGATCGTCGCGAACTTGCCGGTGATCTGCGCCCGCGTGTCGCGGCGGTAGTTGTAGCTCCAGACGGTCGAGCGGATGGTTACCAGCCCTGCCCAGAACATGCGGCCGGCCACGACGGCGAGCGTGGTGGTGACCAGGCCCAGCCCCGATCGCGGGCTGAAGGCGATCACCAGCACCATCGCCAGCAGGGCGAGCTGGAGCAGGTTCATGAAGCGGATCTTGGGCGAGCCGTGGCTGAGCTTGACCCACACGAAGCTCGTGATGTTGGCCATCGCCGGCGCTGCGGCCAGCACGCCGACGGCCAGGTTGAGCAGCACGGTGTCGACGCGGCCCTCGTAGGCCACGCGGACGAGCACGCTGATGATCGAGCCTTCGGTGGCGGCCAGGGCGAAGGGGATGAAGACGGCTGCCATAGCCTCGCGCCGGTAGTTGGCGCGGGCCATGGGTGGGATCGATTCGGGCAGGAAGCTCCACAGTACCCGCATCGCCACCGAGCGCGAGGCCTTGCGATTGGGCGTCGCGTCGTGGCTGGTCGGCGGTGGGGGGCTCACCAGTCATATTTGACCCCATAGACACAAAGGCAAGCCCGCGCGGGCTGCCCCGCACGATCTGGTGGCTCAACAAGCCCGGATCGGGGGCGCGTACGAACTACAATGCTCGCTTCGGGGTGCGCCCCGGCCAAGTTCCGTACCTGATTCGCAGCCGACCGACCCGGAGCACCCAGCCCGCATGGACCCCGAGATCCGCAATTTCTCCATCATCGCCCACATCGACCACGGCAAGAGCACGCTGGCCGATCGGCTGCTGCAGGCCACCAACGCCGTGAGCGACCGCGAGCGTCGCGAGCAGACCCTCGACGACATGGACCTGGAGCGCGAGCGGGGCATCACGATCAAGGCCTCGGCCGTTACGGTGATGCACCAGCACGACGGCAAGTCGTACATGCTCAATTTCATCGACACGCCGGGCCACGTCGACTTCGGGTACGAGGTCAGCCGGGCGCTCAAGGCGTGCGAGGGCGCCATCCTGGTGGTCGACGCCAGCCAGGGCGTGGAGGCGCAGACGATCGTCAACGCGTACCTGGCCGTGGCCCAGGACCTCGAGATCGTGCCGGTGCTGAACAAGATCGATCTGCCCGGCGCTCGGCCCGACGAGATCGCGATGGAGGTCGAGCAGGCGCTTGGCTTCCCGGCCGAGGACTGCCTGCGGGTGAGCGCGAAGAGCGGCATCGGCATCCCGGAATTGCTCGACGCGATCTGCGACCGTTTGCCCGCGCCCAACCCGCCCAAGATGAAGCAGACGCGGGCGCTCATCTTCGACGCGGTGTACGACGACTACCGCGGCGTGATCGTGTACATCCGCCTCTTCGACGGCACGCTGAAGACCGGCGACAAGATCCGCATGATGGCCCTGGGGCGGACGTTCGTGGTGACCGAGCTCGGCAAGTACACGCCCAAGCCCAACAAGGTGAAGCAACTGAGCGCGGGCGAGACGGGCTACCTCATCGCCGCCATCAAGACCCTGGGCGACGTGCGCGTGGGCGACACGATCACGCTGGACATCGACCCCGCCGGCGAGGCGCTCGAGGGCTACGAGCCGCCCGCGCAGATGGTGTTCTGCGACTTCTACCCCGCAACCAGCGAGAA
>JBITAB010000213.1:0-2076 GCA_044439825.1 Phycisphaerales bacterium JB064
TCTCGGCGGCGACGACGCCTTCCAGGCCTTTGCTGAACTCGGGCATCTTCTGCGAACCTCCTGCTGGTGCGGATGGGCGGGCGACAAGGCCCGCGGGGGTGGCTGTAAGGCCCCAGTCTAGCAGGGCTGGACAGGCCTGGGCTGGGGCAGGCAGGTCGGCACGGGGTGGCCCCGCGAGGGCGTGCCAGATCCGGCCCTTCGGGCGGGCTTGGCGGTACCATGGCCCGTGCTAATCCCCCTGGGCACCGACCGACCGCTCCGCCGAACGCCGGTGGTGACCTATGCGCTGCTGGCGCTGAACATCGTGGCGTACATCGTGCAGGCGGCCATCGCGGGCGACGCCCGCAACCCCGTGGCCGGGCCGGTCTGGCAGGCCGTGCTGATCCCCGAGGTCAGCCCCTGGTGGACATGGGTCAGCTACGCCTTCCTGCACGGCGGGCCGCTGCACCTGGTCGGCAACATGCTCTTCCTGTGGGTTTTCGCCCAGGCGGTCGAGGACCGCTTCGGCAAGCTGGGCTTCTCGGCCTTCTACCTCATCGGGGCGGTCGCGACCGGCGGGGCCCACGCGCTCTTCAGCGACATGCCAGTCGTCGGGGCATCGGGCGCCATCGCCTGCTGCACCGGGGCCTATCTGGTCATGTTCCCGCTGGCCAACGTGCGGGTGTTCGTGCTGTTCCTCGTCATCGGGGTCAGCCTGTGGCCGGCGTGGCTATTCATCGTGTTCGCGGTGTTCTGGGACGTCGTGACCTGGGCCATGGGCGGCATGGGCATCGCCGTCGAGGCGCACCTTGCCGGGTACGCCTATGGCTTCGGCGTCGCGTTCGTGCTGCTGGCGATGCGCATCGTGCCCCGAGAGCCGTACGACCTGTTCACGGCCGTGAACCAGAAGCGGCGCCGCAGCCAGATCCGCCACGCGGTGCGCAGCGCAGGGTGGGAAGCGCCGATGGCCGCGAAGCAGCCGCGCACGCCCAGGCGTGAGAAGCCCCCCACCGCCGAGGAGGCCGCGGCCGACCTGCGCAAGGGCATCCAGAACGCTCTGGCCGAGCGCCGGCCCGGTTCGGCGGCGACGATGTACCGCCGGCTGCTGGACAATCACGAGGGCGAAGACGCCCGCCTGCCCCGCGAAAACCAGCTCGATCTCGCCAACACGCTTTACCAGCGAGAGCACCACGACCTGGCGGCTCGGGCCTACGAGGGCTTCCTCAAGGCCCATCCCGATGATGGCGAAGCGCCGATGGTCCGCGTGCTGCTGGCGCGGGTCATGGCCGACCACCTCAACGACACCATGCGGGCCAAGGAACTGCTGCGTCAGGCGCTGATGGACCTGAAGGACCCGCAGCTCAAGGAAGTAGCCCAGGCCGACCTCGACGCACTCGATGCGGGCGGTCGCTCGGAGGATTCGTAGATGCCCCGGACACGCATCAAGATCTGCGGCGTGCGTGATGTGAAGATAGCCGAAGCCGCGGGCGAGGCCGGCGCCGACGCCATCGGCATGGACTTCCGCCCCGGCGCACGCTGCCACATCGATCCCTACGTGGGCAGCGATCTGCTGGCGGCCCTGCCACCCTTCATGACCGCGGTGGCCGTGTACGCCGACCCGACGCTCGACGACTTTCTCGACGCCGAGGCGATCTGCCCAGCGCCCTACACACAGCTCCACGGCTCGGAGAAGGACAACCTGGTCCGTCGCATCGGGCCCGATGCCATCAAGACGGTGCCCATCGATCTGGCGACCCTCGACGCGAGCCTGCGGCACTGGAGCGACATCGAGGAGGTCTCGGCCGTGCTGCTCGAAGCCCCCGCTGGCGCCGACTGGGCGGAACTGGCGCCCAAGCTCACCCGCTCGATCGCGCTGACCCCGGTGCCCGTCATGCTCGCCGGCGGGCTGACCGCCGAGAACGTGGAGTCTGTCATCAAGGCGGCCAAGCCCTGGGGCGTGAGCGTTTCGGCCGGGGTAGAGGGCGGGCCCGGGACAAAGAGTTCAGATCGTATGAAGAGTTTCTGCCAGGCCGTCCGCAGGGCCGATGCGGCCCGGGAGCGGGAATAAGCATTCGATGCAGGTGCATTTGCCTCCCT
>JBITAB010000214.1:0-2066 GCA_044439825.1 Phycisphaerales bacterium JB064
CGCTCACAGTTTGATAAGAGCCGAATCAGAGCATCTTCTACCCGTGCTGCGAACTTCACTCAGTGCAGCTTTCGCCAATGCAGCTTTCGAGAAGTCGAGCTAAATGGAACCACGTTTGACAACACGAGCCTACGCGGATCACAGTTCCATCTGGTCCGACTTTCAAGTGTGAAGCTGTCGGAAGTAGATCTTTCAAACATCAAAGGGCTATTTGGTCCGAACCGTGCCTTCGCACACGACAGTGGAATCAAGGACCACCACACCGAATCCGCCCGCTTCCACCGCCCCTGGAAGATCCGCAAGGGCTTCATCGGCATCGTCGATCGCGCTGTCGACCTGCTCGAACGCCACGCCGCCCACTGGGAGCGCCTGCGCACCATCGGCCAGCTCCGCCTGTTCGGCGTCTCCTACCTCGCCGTCATCGCCATCACCAGCTACACCTTGTTCGCGAGATGGCACAACACCCGTGTGGTCTCGAGCGCCCGTGCCGCGGCCGAGCGGGCCCGGCAAACCGGCGAGGACGACATGTGGGCCACGCTCCTTGGAGCGCTGCCCCAGCTCCCCACCCCGGCCCACCTGGGCTACCAGCTCGCGGCCACGGCCGCGCTCGCCATCGCCGCGACGATCTACGCGCTGTGGTGCCCCAACGAGGTCCGCGAGGCCACCGAGGTCGGCTGGACCCGCCGCATGGGCCAGCCGCTGTGGGAGTACCGCTCGGCCAAGTGGAGCAGGGCCTGGGCCCGATACTCGTGCCTCGTCCTCTTCCTGATCGGCGGCGCGTACACGCTCTGGTACCTCGTCGCACGGGCCGGATCGGCCGTTGTATACCTGCTCCAGGGCCTCTCAGCGGGTTGATGCCACCTCTTTGGGCCGCCAAGCCACGCTCCCCGCACGGTCCACACCTCTCCCACCACGGCCCCCACCCCCCGGCCCACGGCCCGCCCGGCTCGCGCCGTGGCCGATGGCGTTGGCACCGTGGTACTGCCCGCCAGAACCAGGGTCCCAGCCGCTCGGACCTTGGCACGGGGGCCTCGGACCCGGGTTCCAGCGGCCGGGGCCGGGCTCAACGCGGCTCGCGCTGGAGTCGGACGCGCTTTGGGCC
Organism: Phycisphaerales bacterium JB064; assembly: GCA_044439825.1. GTDB lineage: Bacteria > Planctomycetota > Phycisphaerae > Phycisphaerales > UBA1924 > JAHCJI01. The sequence goes on from JBITAB010000214.1 coordinate 1,103, forward strand.
GATCCTGGGAACGGGGCCCGGCGTCGGGCCCGTGCGACCCCAGCCCGACCGGACCCCACGCCATGCCCCCGCGCTACCCCAAGGCCGACAACCGCTTCCTCGCCTGGGCCCGCACCGTCACGCGGGTGTGGACGGGCTGGCAGCCGGGGGGAGGATCGACGGGCGTGCCCGACATCGGGCTGAGCGAGCAGCAGGCCCAGCGGGCGGTGGAATTGTTCGACGCGGCCTATGCGGCCCACCGCCGGCAGATCGAGGCCCAGCGTCTGGCCCGCGAGGCGACCTGGGCCAAGCGCCGCGCGTTCGACGAGCTCAAGGACGCCATCGGCGCCGATATGGCCACCATCTTCGCCTATGCGCGGACCACTGGCGACCCGGGCGTGTACCCGCGCGCGGGCCTGCGCCAGCGCAAGAAGGGCTCGCGGCGACGCCCGGCGCCACCGACCTCGCCGCGCCTGCGCTTCGAGCTGGGCCTGGGCGCGATGGTGCTGACGTGGAAGGGACGCACGCTGCCGGGCACGATCTACCGCGTCGAGCGCCGGATCTTCCCGCACGACGGACAAGACGCGCCCTACGCGTTCGTCGCGGGCGTCGCCGAGCGGCGCTACGTCGACGCGGACATCCCCCCCGGTACGACCAATGTCGAGTACGCCGTCACCGCGACCAAGAACGGCGTGCAATCGCCGGGCTTCACCGTGGCCGCGTCGCTGTACGGCGAGGGCTGGAAGCAACAGGACCCGTCGTTCACGGCACGTACCGCGCGAAGCGCGTGACGTAGGGCGTGGCGATCTGCACCAGCGTGATGTCCTCGAGGGCGACGGGGCGGGCCTCTCCCACCGCCTCAGCTTCTCCCACGATGCGTCGTCGTAGCGCGGTACGCCCGGCGAGGGCTATGCTCCATTGGACGAAGCTCCACGGAGATCGCGCATGCTGCTGATCATCCTCGCCCTGGCGGGCGTGGTCATCT
>JBITAB010000215.1:0-10035 GCA_044439825.1 Phycisphaerales bacterium JB064
CACCGCCGCCGCCACCACCACCGCCGTAGCCGCCGCCACCGCCGCCGCTGCCGCCGCCGAAGCCGCCGCGACCGCCGCCGCCGCCCTCACGGGGCTTGGCCTCGTTGACCGTCAGGGGACGGCCGCCGAAGTCCTTGCCGTTCAGGCCTTCCAGAGCGTTGCGGGCCGCGTCATCGTCGGTCATCTCGACGAAGCCGAAGCCACGGGGGCGACCGGTTTCACGGTCCATGATCAGCGAGACGCTACTGACCTCACCGAACTCGCCAAAGATCTCCTGGAGAGCGCCTTCGGAGGTGTCATACGGGAGGTTGCCAACATAAATCTTCACAATTCCGACTCCTGCCCTGAGAGAATGCATCCGAGAGAGACCTTCAGGGCAAGTCGCATCGGAAGGGCGGTGGCACGCGATACCCCCTGGCTCGTCGCGCCACACTCCAACTTCAAGAGTAGCTATGCGCCCAGGGGCGATCCAGTTCGGTCAATCTGATCCCCCAGAGGCCCATACACTGGCCCTGGCGAGTGCCACGGGGGCTTTCCCCGGGGCGGGAAATCGACCAATGCCCGGAGGGCGCCCATGCGTGCGATCGTGACCGGCCAGGTGGGCCTGGACAAGAAGAAGTACCTGGAAGAGGTCGCCGCCTTTGCCGGCCAGCAGGGCGAGAACGTGCAGGTGCTCAACGTGGGCGACAAGATGTACGCCGAAGCGCCAGACGTGCGCCCGGGCCGCATCCTCGACCTGCCCCTCAGCCGGCTGCACTCGCTCCGCCGGGCGGCCTTTAAGGATGTTATCAGCGAGACCCAGGGAGTGGGCAACCTGCTGGTCAACACCCACGCCACCTTCCGCTGGCGGCACGGCCTCTTCAGCGCCTTCGACTTCGACCAGATCACCAAGCTCAAGCCCGACCTGTTCATCTGCCTGGTGGACAACATCGAGACCGTCCACGAGCGGCTGCACCGTGACCACGAGATCGACGCCACCATGAAGGACTGCATGGTCTGGCGAGAGGAAGAGCTGCTGGCCACCGAGCTCATGAGCCAGGCGGTGCCGGGCAGCGACTTCTACATCGTCAGCCGGGGCCGCCACGCCAGCACGGTGCGGACGATGTTCCGCCTTGTGTGCCGGCCCGAGATGCGCAAGGTCTACCCCAGCTTCCCCATGAGCCACGTGGTGGACATGCCCGACGTGCTCGCGGAGATCGACGCCTTCCGGGCCCGGCTGGCCGAGCAGTTCATCACCTTTGACCCGGGCGACGTGGACGAGAAGCTGCTGCTCGAGCGTGCGCTGGACGCGACCCGGCGTGGCGAGGAGTTCTTCGCCCACGAGCCCCACAGCTTTGGCGCGGGCAAGGCCGGCAAGCCCATGCGCATCCGCACGAAGGACGTGCTGGACATCGCGGGCGACATCGACGGCCAGATCTACATGCGCGACTTCAAGCTCATCGACCAGAGCGACATGATCGTCAGCTACATCCCCGAGCTGGCCGGCGGCATCCCGGGCCTCTCCAGCGGCGTCGAGCGTGAGCTGCAGCACGCCTGGGAGCACACCAAGGAGGTCTACGTCGTCTGGCGTCCCAAGCGCACGCCGAGCCCCTTCATCACCGAGACGGCCACGCGCATCTTCTCGACGGTCGAGGAAGCGATCAACCACTTCGAGGAGGCGGGCATGTTCGCGCAGACGAACCTGTTCGGGCATTGACGATGGAAGCACCAGACACGAAGCCTGAACGCTGGACGCCCCCGTTGGTCGCGACGCTCATCCTTCGGCTCGTTGCGGCGATGTGCATCGTGTTCGGCGCGTTCTGGCTCATCGACTGGGTGAGCTATCGCGTTCAATACTCTGATGTCGTCGGCACGACTGTCACACAGGATGTTGCCTACGCCATGACGGCCTTGAGATACCTCCTGGTTGGTGGCCTGCTACTCCTCTTCGAGCCCATGTTCGTGCGATGGCTGTTGGGAGGACGACTGGGTTCAGGCGCCGATGCCTCCACGATTCCCTTCCAGGATGCCTCGGACGCTGAAGATCCCGACAAGCCCGCATCGTGACCGAACCCCAGACCCCATACCAACGCCTCGGCCTCGAGGGCTTCGATCGCCTCACGCGCGGCTTCTACGACGCCGTGCCGGGTGACGACATCCTCGGGCCGATGTACCGCCGGCATCTCGCGCAAGAGCATGGCGTGGATGGCGATGATGACGCTGCGATCGCGCCGTTCATGGAAGAGGCCCGCCTTCGCCTGCGAGACTTCCTCATCCAGCGCTTCGGCGGGCCCGACACGTACAGCCAGCAACGCGGCCACCCCCGGCTGCGCATGCGGCACGGGCCGTTCCCCATCGATCATGCCGCCGCCGAGCGATGGCTCGAGCTGATGTTCGCCTCGCTCGATGACCTGGGGCTCGAGCCCGACCTCTACCGCGAGCTGCGGATCTACTTCACGCAGACGGCGCTATTCATGGTCAACCGCTGACGCCTCGCCCACCTGATCGGCCAGCCGGGCGAAGGCCTCGAGCGAGACCTCTTCGGCCCGCATGTCGGGCGACACGCCCTCGGGCGGAGCCGCACCGCCGATCAGTTCCTTCAACGGCTGCGCGATGCGCTTGCGGCGCTGGCGGAAGAGCGCCTCGCACACCTTGCTGAGCACGACCGGGTCGCACAACGGCGTTTCCCGACGACGCAGCACGAGCATCGAGCTGTCGACTTGTGGCCTGGGCCAGAAGCAGGCCGGCGGAAGATGCGCGAGCTTCTCCACCTCGCACACGGCTTGGGCGATCACGGAAAGGGGCCCATACTCACGCCCGCCCGGCTGCGCGAGCAGGCGATCGCCCAGTTCCTTCTGGATCGTCACGCCCATGATGGAACACGCTGGATAGTGCAAGAGCAATGTGGACATCAAGGGCGTGGCGCATCCATACGGCAGGTTGGCGACCAGCTTGAAGGGGCCGCTCCCTAACCACTCGGCGACTTCCTCGTTGAGCGATCGTTTGGTGTGCAGGCAATCGCCATGCACCAGCCTGAAGGTGTCGTGTCCGCCCAGCCGCTCACGCAGCAGATCCGCCAGCGCGTCATCGAGCTCGCACGAGAGCACATGCGCACCGGTATCGAGCAACGCCTCGGTCAGCGTGCCGGTGCCGGGGCCGACCTCGAGCACGCGATCACCAGGCCCGACCTTGCACGCCCGCACGAGCTTGAGGATCAGGTTGTGATCGGCAAGGAAGTTCTGCCCCAGCGAACGCTTGGGTCGCAAGCCACGAGCTTCGAGCAGGGCCTTGATCTCGGCGAGCGTCTGCACGGGCCTACCACTCGCCGTTCAGGATGCGGTCGATGGTTAACGCGACGCCGTGCTCGGCGCAAGGCTCGGCCACGCGATCGGCTACGTCCTTGACGAAGTCGGGCGCCTCGCCCATCGCCACGCCGAGCGCCGCCCCCTTGAGCATCTGCAGGTCGTTGGCCTGGTCGCCGATGGCGGCGATGCGCTCGGCGGGCACGCCCAGGCGGGTGGCCAGGCGTTGCAGGGCGCTCCACTTGTCGGCGTTGATGGGGAACACCTCGAGCACGTGCGGCGGGTCAGAGCCCTCGGGCACGTGCGTGCTGAGCGGGAAGGCGTGGAACATCGCCAGCCCGGCCAGCTCACTCGCGAGCGCCTCGCTCAGCTTGGCGATCTCCGTGGCCGACCCCGACGCCACCGCTCGCACGCTGGGAATGTCGTGCATCGGTCCGTCTCGACCGATGCGATACTCGATGCCCATGGCCTCATGCTTGCGCTTGTCGACCTTCCAGAGCTTCAGCACGGGGTGCAGTTCGGCATCGGGGTCGTTGCCCGTGGGCAGGATGATGTAGTCGTACCCCGCGTGGTCGCGTTCCTTCTGGATCATCATCGCCAGGTCGAGGCCGCTGGCAAGCTCGGTCACGCGGTCGATCAGTGCGTTATCGAGGCTGAGCCCGTCCAGTGTCCGCCGGTCGCGTCCGCAGGCGATCTGGGCCCCGCCCGACACCACCACCGGGTCGAACTGCTCGAGCAGGTCGAGCACGGCGTGGCACTCGCTGAGCACCCGGCCGGTGCAGATGGTCACGCCAATACCGGCGAGACGGGCACGCTGGACGGCCTGGAGATTTTCTTGCGAGATCGCTCCTGTTCGGCCCACGAGCGTGCCATCCAGGTCGATTGCGATGAGGTCGTAGCGTGAAGGCATTTTCAGTGTATTCTTGGCGCGGCCACGTGTGTGCGCAAGTACCCAAAATTGCCGATTGTGAACCGATGCCAGAGACGAAGCCCTTTCCCTCGGTCCTGATTCCCATGCCCCAAGGCATGGGCGTCAATGGCGTGGCGGTCTGGGCGCTGCGGATGGCCGGTGCCCTGGCCAAGCGCGGCTGGATGATCGGTCTCATGCTCCACGGCGAGCCTCCTGGACACTCCAACGCTGGCCATTCGGTGCCCTCGGGTGTGCGGACCCATGACCTCCGCCATCTTCCGCCCCTCGGCACGCCTGGGGCCCCTCTCCATCCGCATATCCAGGCCTACCGCAACGCGCTAGAAGACCTCGGCTGGTCGCCCAAGGCGCCGGCCATCATGCTGCCCAACCTCGATCCAAACACCTTCGCGATCGCCGCGGCCCTGAACGCGGCCCATGGAGACCGCTTGCGCGTGCTCGGCTGGCAGCACAGCGATACCCCCTTCGACGCCACGCTGATCACGTCCTACGAGCCCATGTTCACCACCATGGTGGGCGTGAGCTCGCAGATCGTCGACACCCTCAGAGACCTGGTGACCTGGCGAGCCGAGGACATCAGGCAAGTGCACAACGGGGTGGAGGTCAAGCCGACCATCAAGAATCGCGCTGATGGGCCGCTGCGATTGCTCTACACCGGACGCTTCGAGGACAAGCAAAAACGCATCGGCGTCATCCTCCAGATCGCGAACCTGCTGCAAGAGGCCGACATTCCCTATTCCATGCGGCTGGTGGGCGATGGCCCCGCCGCGAACGAGGTCGCCATCGCGGCCAAGAAGCTGGGCAGCGTGGAGTGCATCCCCCCGGCGAGCCTCCAGGAGATGTCTGCGCACTATCGATGGGCGGACATCAAGCTGCTCGCGTCACGCTATGAAGGGCTGAGCATCTCCATGCTCGAGGCGATGGCGGCCGGCGTCGTTCCGATCGTCTCACGCGTGCGTTCTGGCGCCAGAGACGCCATCGACCACGGCGTCAACGGCATGCTCGTCGAGGCTGGCGAGAACGACGCAGATATCACGGTCGCCGAGCGCTTCGGCGATGCCGTGCTGGCGTTCGCCGAGTCTCCCGAACGCCTGGCGAGGATGCGAGCCGCCGCCCACGCCCGCGTGCTCGAGCGCTTCAGCCTGGAGTCGCACGTCGACGCGTGCGTCGAGGTGTTCCAGGCCGCGGCCGCCGCCGAGCCGAGGTGGTGGCCCCTCGAGCGTTCGTGCGGCTTCGACAGCGCGGCGGGCGGCGGTGGCAGCGTGCCGCCCGATGCCGCCGAGCGTGCGGCCAAGGTGCTGTCGCGTGAACAGGGCACGCTTGCCATCTACGGCGCCGGCCGCCACACGCGCGCCATCGCCCACGTGCTGGCCCACGCGAGGATCAGCTACATCATCGAAGACGACCGCTCGCTGCACGGCAAGACCCTCTGGGGCTGGCCGATCATCAGCCTCGAGAAGGCCAAGCCCGAGACCTCCGTCCTCGTCTCGTCCTACATGCACCAGAGAGCCATGGCCGACCGCGCGCGATCGAAGGGCTTGCGAGTGATCACGCTGTACTAGATGCACGACTCGCAAGCGATGGCGCGGTAGTCAAGGTGTGTTGCAACCCTTGTCGAGCCAAGCTTCGTACTGGGTTTTATCCGCACGCTTCGCGGCAGCCAGCTTCTCATCGGAGGTTTCGGGCATGAGTCGATATGCAGAAGGATACTCGGCCATAGCGATCACATCGCGATAGTCAACCATTGCGACTGACGCAAGCGACTGCAGCTCATCCATGGAACCTCTGGCGAGCTTGATCATGGCCAACCAGACGCGAGTTTGCTCGTTGCCGTTGTATGAGCACAAAACCCGCCGAGCATCGCCGGATGCTCGACCAAATTCGCAATCAAGGATGCGATCAAGTATTGTGTCTGGCGGCAACGTCATCACGAAGTGATCTTAAGAAGAGCCTTGGATGCGATCGCTTCAATACACCCGATCTTCCTTCCCAATCCCCAGCGCCGGCCGCACATCCACCTGCACCAGCGTCTCCTCCTGGATCTTCTTCGCGTCCTCGTCATCCACGTAATCGCTGTGGCACGCGGCCTTGCCGTCGTCGGTGGCGACCTTGCCCTTCACCTTGCTCGCCAGCTTGTGGATCTCCTCGGGCTTGAGATACCCGCGCTGCTCGAGGATGCGCTGCTGCTCGTCGGTGAGGGCGGCGCTCTTCACGGGCTTGCCGCGATCGAAGCCGTCGGCCTTGCCGCTGGCGAACTCCTGGATCTCCTTGCTGATGCGCACGCTGCACCAATCGTGGCCGCACATGGCGCAGAAGTCGGTGTCGACGTCCAGGTCCTCGTCGTGGTACGCGCGGGCGGTATCGGTGTCGAAGGCCAGCTCGAAGTGCTTCTCCCAGTTGAGCGCGGCGCGGGCCCGGGTCAGCTCGTCGTCCCAGTGGCGCGTGCCGGGGATGCCCAGCGCCACGTCGGCGGCGTGCGCGGCGATCTTGTACGCCACGCAGCCTTCCTTCACGTCGCCCTTCTTGGGCAGGCCCAGGTGCTCCTTGGGCGTGACATAGCACAGCATGCTCGCGCCGTGATACGCCGCATTCGTCGCGCCGATGCAACTGGTGATGTGGTCGTATCCCGGGAACACGTCGGTCACCAGCGGCCCGAGCACGTAGAACGGCGCGCCGTGGCACAGCCTCCGCTGCAGCTTCATGTTGTACTCGATCTGGTCGAGCGGCACGTGGCCCGGGCCCTCGACCATCACCTGCACGCCATGCCGCCAGGCACGCTCGGTCAGCTCGCCGATGCACTCCAATTCGGCGAGCTGCGCATCGTCGGTCGCGTCGGCCAGGCCGCCGGGGCGCATGCCGTCGCCGATCGAGAACGTCACGTCGTGCCGACGCATCAGCTCGCAGATGTCGTCCCACATCGTGTACATCAGGTTGTCGCGGTTCTTCTCGAGCATCCACTTGGCCAGCAGGCTGCCGCCGCGAGACACGATGCCGATGAGCCGGTTCTTGACGTACTTGAGGTCCTTCTTGCGCACGCCCGCGTGGATGGTGAAGTAGTCCACGCCCTGCCGCGCCTGGTGCTCGAGCGTCTCGAGCACGATCTGCTCGTCCAGGTCGGTGAGCTTCCGCCCGATGATCATGCTGTAGATCGGCACGGTGCCGATGGGCACGGTGCTGTTGCGCAGGATGGCCTCGCGGCACTCGTCGAGGTCGCCGCCGGTGGACAGGTCCATCACCGTGTCGGCGCCCCATTTTTCGGCCCACTTGAGCTTCTCGACTTCCTCGTCGGTGCCGCTGCTCACCGGCGACGCGCCCATGTTGGCGTTCACCTTGGTCTTGCTCGCGCGGCCGATGGCCATCGGGTCGAGGTTGTACTTCAGGTGCGTGATGTTCGCGGGGATGACCATGCGGCCGGCCGCCACCTCGTCGCGCACCTGCTCGGGCGTCAGGTGCCCCTCACGCTCAGCGACGCGACGCATCTGCACGGTCACGACGCCAAGCCGCGCGCTCTCGAGCTGTGTGACGGGCTCGAAGCCCGCGGGCGCAACGCAGCGGATGAACGAGCCGATGGCTTCCTGGTTATGCCCGCCGCAACCGCTCGCGTGGTCGCTGGCCGCCTCGATCGTCCAGCCCTCGGGCAGGAAGTCCCACGCCGTAAACGGGCTCACCTGCGGCATGTTGGGCGTGTCGGGCGAGCTGAAGGTCAGCGGTTTGCCCACCTCGTGCCTGTTCGCGAAGCTGCCGGGCGTGGTGGTTCCCGCGTCGCCCGGGTTGCCCGCGCCGCGCGTGGGCACGGCGAAGCGAGCGGTGGGGGTGTCCGCCTCCGGGTTGGCCGCAAGGCCGTACACGCGGGCGTCGTGATCGCTGGTGGTGCTGTTGCTGGTGTCGAAAGTCGTCATGGCGCATTCCCTCCGCCGGCATGACCCGGATCAGGTGGTGCGGGTGCCTCTCAGCCCCCGCCGACCATCCCATTCAGGCGGGCAGGGGCGCCCCGAGCGTTGTGTTTTCAGGGGATGCTAGGCGAAGCGGGTTTCGGCTGGTTCGGGTCGTGAAGGCTGTGCAGCCAGCCCATGCTGATGTCACCCCGGCCCATGAGCGCAGGGCTGAGCACCGAACCGGCAACGCAGCGATAGACGGGCGTGGCATCGGCGCCCTCGCCCATGAAGATCGGTTCTTCGAAGTCCAGCAGCAGGAGCTTGATCAACTCGGCCTGCTGCGCATCGGCTTCGGGCTGGGCCGCACGCAGGAAGGGAGCAACTTCCGGTCCAACGCGGAGTAGCGCCGCCGTGCACCACTTCGCATCCTCGGGCATGTCGTTATCGCGAAGGTGGGGCAGCAGTACGCGGGCGACGCCCTCGGCCTGCGAGGACACACCACCGAAGCCGAGCGTCAGAGCGCACATGAAGCGTTGTTGGTAGTCGTCGCTGTTGAGACCTTCGGCCAGTTGAGATTCAGCCTGTTTGGCATGGTGGCGCAGATGGCGGAAGCCCTCAGCGGCGTTTGGCGCTTCCGTGTGACGCGTGGGGCGGCGGTCATACGGAAGCCGATCATCGCGGAAGCCTTCGACCGTCACCTCGATCAGGCGTTGCGTGATCTCGCCCTGTGGTTGCAGCCTCCACTCGTGCCAGCCCCTTCGGATGTACCCATATGGGTGCAGGAACCGCCACAGAAGCACTGCCGCGATCTGCCTTTGCTGCCAATCGTCCGAGTCGAGCGCGGCGTGCAGTTCCTGGATCGGCGGCGTCGGGAGTTCGCCGAGCGCATCCATGGCGCGCGAGGCGTTCCAATCCTGGTCATCGTCTCGCAGTTGTTCGACAAGAGCCTTTGCGTCAAGTTGTGCGAATGCCGTCGTGGCAAGAGCGAGCACAACGAGCATGGCGCTTCTCAGCACGAGCCAGCTCCCTATCGAGCGATCTCCACCGCACGAGTCTCACGCAACACCGTCACGCGGATCTCGCCGGGGAAGGTCATCTCGTCGGCCACGCGCTTGGCGATCTGCGTGGCGACGTAGTGCGCCTCGTCGTCGGTCACCTTCTTGGCGTCCACCATCACGCGCACCTCGCGGCCGGCCTGCACGGCGTAGGCCTCCGTTACGCCCTTGTGCGCCAGCGCGATGTCCTGCAGGTCGTTGAGCCGCTGGATATAGAGCTCCATCGATTCGCGACGGGCGCCCGGGCGGGCGCCGCTGAGCGCGTCGGCCGCCATGACGATGGGCGTGTAAAAGCTCGTCGAAGGGATGTCGCCGTGGTGCCCGCCGATGGCGTTGAGCACGGGCTCCTTCTCGCCATACCGCTTGGCGAAGTCCATGCCGATCTTGGGGTGCCCGCCCTCCATCTCGTGGTCCATGGCCTTGCCGATGTCGTGCAGGAAGCCGCAGCGCCGGGCGAGCTTGCCGTTGAGGCCAAGCTGGTCGGCGATGAGCTGGCTGAACATCGCCACCTCGATGGAGTGCGCCAGCACGTTCTGGCCATAGCTCGTGCGATAGTGCAGCTTGCCCATCGCCTCGATGACCTTGGCGTGCAGGCCGCCGATCTTGACCTCCATCTGCGCATCCTTGCCGTGCTTGCGGATGCGCTCTTCGAACTCCTCGCGCACCTTCTCGACGGTCTCTTCGATGCGCGTGGGGTGCATGCGGCCGTCGGCGATCAATCGCTCGAGGGCCTCCACCGCGACAGCCTGGCGCACCTTGTCGAAGCACGACACCGTGATCACGCCGGGCGTGTCGTCCACGATGATGTCCACGCCGGTCATCTTCTCGATGGCCCGGATGTTGCGACCCTCGCGGCCGATGATGCGGCCCTTCATCTGGTCGTTGGGGATGGCCAC
>JBITAB010000216.1:0-10034 GCA_044439825.1 Phycisphaerales bacterium JB064
CCGATGTCGACCCAGCCGTCCTCGGCGGTGTTGGGCGTCGAAGCGTCTCGCTTCCATTCGCGCAAGCCGGCTGCCAGATGCAGCGCGCCGAGCACGACCGCCCCGAGCAGCAACAACAATGGATACACGGGTGAGGCTTCGCTCTGCATCACGCCGAAGGCGACGTGGGCGACGACGAGTGCATAGGCGACGTAGACGGCCATGTGCATCGCCTTCCACACGCCGTGGCCGAGGAAGGCGAGCCAGAAGTCGTGGCTTGTGGCGGCCATGACGAACAGGATAATGAGCGCCAGGAAGCCCAGGAACTCAAACCCCACCGAGCCGTCTGGCCGCACGAGCACGGCCAGGATCGGGTTTTGCACGCCAAACCCGCCGTAGAAGCCATACACGACCAGCGCGTGCAGGCCTGCGATGAGGAAGACGGTCACACCCAGGTGGCGGCGGTTGGCCAGCAGGAACGTCGTGCGTGGCCACAGGCGTGCGACGGGGCCGATGGCCAGCGTGACGTGCAGCAGCACGATGGCCAGCGTGCCCAGGGCGCGCATGACGAGGATGGGTGGCGAGATGTCGTTCGGCGGACGGTGCGCCAGCATGCTCACGCCCACGAAGATGGCGATGAACAGCACGCTCGCGGCGCCCAGCGTGAGGTCATACACCTTCTTGTGGCGTGTCCAGTTGACCGCCCGGTATCGCACGCTCATGGGTTGGTGCTCATGGATCAACGCCCGTGGAAAGGACCGGCCCGGGCGATGGCGGCCCGCTCCGCAGCAGTGTGCCCGCGACGATCGTGGCCACGGCCGCGACAAGCACCAGGGCCCACAGCACCACGTGCACGCGTCGGTGCGCCGCCTTCACGAGCGACCCGCCTTCAGCCAGCGCACGAGCACCAGCGGCCACAGGACGATCAGCCCTGGTAGAGCGAGCACGCGGAAGCCCCATGTGCCCTCCGCTGCGGCTTGATCAAAGCGATCCACACCGCGCGCGGCCATCGGGACGGCCAGCAGCAGGCCGAGCCCGGCGTATGCGAAGATTGCCACGATTACCCCCGTCGCCATGCGGTCATGGTACCTTTCCCGGCGTGCCAGGCGAGCTATATTGCGCCATGGCGCTTTCCCGACGCGACGTGCTCTCTGCGGGTCTGGTGACCTCGGTGGGCCTGGCCCTCTCGCCCTCGGCCCTTGGTCGCTCCAGGCGGCCAGACCTTGCAACGCACGGCCCTGGCGATGAGCATCGAGGCCCGGTGGTGGTCGCCAGCGCGAACGGCATCCCGGCTGTCGAGCGGGCCTTCGCGATGATCGGGCAGGGCGCCGACCCGGCCGACGCGGTGGTGGCCGGCGTGACGATCGTCGAGAACGATCCAGACGACATCAGCGTGGGCTACGGGGGGCTGCCGAACGAGGCGGGCGTGATCCAGCTCGACGCGTCGGTGATGCACGGGCCGACGCACAAGAGCGGGGCGGTCGCGGCGATCGAGAACATCAAGAACCCCGCGGCCGTCGCGCTGCTGGTGCTCAAGCGGACGGACCACTGCCTCATCGTGGGCGAGGGCGCCAAGCAGTTCGCGATCGGCAATGGCTTCAAGGAAGAGGACCTGATGACCGACCGCACGCGCGCCCTGTGGGTGCGGTGGAAGGCCAACCTCGGGCGTGAGGACGACTGGCTGAACGATGACGAGCTCGACTGGGACCCGCGCGACCCGATGAACAGCGGCCTCGGCCCGATCGGGAGCAACGAGGTCGGCGACGAGCTCAAGCGATTGGCGGCCGACCACGACGTGCGCTGGGTGAGGGGCGTGCCCTACACGACCGGCACCATCAACTGCTGCGCGGTGGACGCCAACAGCGACCTGGCGAGTTGCACCACCACGAGCGGGCTGAGCTGGAAGATCCCCGGGCGCGTGGGCGACTCGCCGATCACCGGGGCGGGCATGTATTGCGACAACGACGTGGGCGCGGCTGGCGCGACCGGACGCGGCGAGGCGGTGATCCTGAACTGCGGCGGCTTCAGCGTGGTGCGCGCGATGGAGCGCGGGCTGACGCCCAGCGAGGCGTGCCTCGAGGTCGCCGGCGACATCGTGCGGCGGACGAAAGAGAAACGCCTGCGCGGCGAGAACGGCCGAGTGAACTTTGATGTAAAGCTCTATGCCGTTCGCAAGGACGGCGCATATGGCGGGGCGTCGATCATGCCGGGCGGGCGGTTCGCGGTGTGCGATGAGAAGGGGTCGCGTATCGAGGCGTGCCCGTCTGTGTATGCGTAGACAACGGGTTTAATGCCCACTGAGGAACACGACCGAAATGATATAGGCCAGTGGGCAAGCTAGTAACGGACCAAATACCAACAGCCAGAAGGCCTCTGGCGTCTTGATTCCTTGCAAGCGTCTGCGGATGCGGAGACCGACGATGATCGGGCCCGCTATCCAACTGGCGAGCCAGAGCGCTATGCAGTAAAGGGCACATGCTGTGGCGATGGCGCCGAGCGCGTCAATCCACGGGTATGGGCCGGCACCGGGTTGCGAAGCCAGGAACATATCGATGCCATAGACGAAATGGGCAACAGCGAAGGTCGCGACCGAGAACGGGATGGCCGCTGCGATCGGGATCCAGAGCAGGCCATAGACAATGCACAAGACTCTCAGATCCGTGTCGATCGGTCTAGTCAACTCGTACCGATCGCCGGGATCCTTGCCACACTCGGGGCACGCAAGGTCTCTCGGCAATCCGGTGAGGTCGTACTGACAGAATGGGCACAGCACGGAGGTCATTACCTCGGCGCGGGGGCCGGAGTTCGCTTAGCAGCCCGCGTCGAACTCGTTCTGGAACGCCAGGAAGTCGAAGATGGTGAGCTCGCCGTCGCCGTCGAAGTCGGCCATGTCCTCGCCGGCGTCGAAGGCGTTCTGGAAGGCCAGGAAGTCGAAGATGGTCAGCTCACCATCGCCGTCCATGTCGACACGGCAGGGCGGGGCCATGAACGTGCCCTGGCCGAAGCTGACGGGCACGTCGACGCACCAGATGCTGACGGCGTGCCACCCGTCGATGGTCTCGCCGGCGGGGAGGTCGATGGTCAGGCTCCCGCCTGCGAAGGGCATGCCCAGGAGCTGCGGGCCGACCGCGATTCCGCTGCGGAAGCTGTCCTCGTCCACGCCCAGATAGACGCGGACGTCCAGGCCGCGGCCGTCGAAGAAGAAGTCATCGATGCGGATGGTGTCCTCGTCGACCACGATGACGGTGCCGCGCACGCCGTGGGAGAGGGTGCTGAGCTCGGCCGTCCAGCCCGCGGCGGGGGCCTGGGCGAGGGCCGGAGCGGCGCAGGCGGTGGCGAGGATGGCGGCGGTCACGGTCTGGATGGTGCGGCGTTGCATTGGGAGGTCCTTGTTCGGGGTTTGGTCTCGGGTGTGCCCGCCATGCACTTTGGGCGAGTCGACCACTGGGTCGCCCGCCGAGCGCAGTCCTTGCACTGGTGCATAGTAGAAAAGTGGAGCGAGCGTTGCGGGTCAGGCCCGACGATCGGCTCGCGAGCGGTTGAAGAGGCCCTCATCGAAACGGAAGACCCGATCGGAGTGGGTGGCCACCCCAGTGGCGGCGGTGGTGGAGCCAAGGGCATCCACGGCGTGACGCAGTTCGGCCATGCTCATATCGATGCGGCCCAGCAGGGCGTTGAGCGTTCGGCGGTCGGAGCCATGCGTCGAGAGCGTGCCATTGAGCGATTGCAGCAGGCGAGCCAGCTCGGCCACTTGGTGGTCGATCACGGGGCCATAGCTTGGGCGCAGCGGTAGTGGCGAAGTCCGAGAATTGGGGTTGGCTTGCATGCGGGAGCTCCATTGGCTACGCGAAATGACGCATAGCCATGGAATGTAGTTGCCAAGGCTGAGCCGACCGTGAGGGGCGCGTAAATCGGAAATCATGTCGCCGGGCGCGCGTGCTCAGGCGCTCTGCGCGAGGTCGGGCACGACGCCCGCGGCGTCTTCCAGCACGCGACGCCACAACGCTTCCATCTTCGCGTCGCTCACCGGCACGGCCACGCCGAGCTCCTGGGCATAGGTCGAGACGCGCAGCTCCTCGCACATCCATCGATACTCGGCCAGCGCGGGGCAGCGGTCCATGGCTTCCTGCGCGGCATCGGCGCCCAACGCGAGCACGCGGCGGCGGCGGGCTTCGTGATGCGCGATTGCGGCCATGGCTCGATGGTCGCGATCGATGCCGGTGCCGCGGAGCTTGTCGAGGCGCAGGCGGTCGGCGTCGAGGTATCGCGGCAGACGCGCGAGCCACTGCGGTGGCGTGCGCGAGAGGAAGCCCGCGGGCGTGAGGGCGTGTACGTGCTCGGCGATATCGGCGGCGGCGGTGCGCTGTGGCGGGGGCAGGTCGGCCTCGGTCCGCGCACGCAGGCGAACGGCTCGGGCGAGGATCTCGTCGGCCAGCTTCACGGCCTTGTCGGCCGCCGCGCCCAACTCGCCCAGGCCGTCCTCCACGGCGGCTTCCATGGCCTGGCTCGTGCGGGGCAGGGGCCTGCCTTCCATGAACGCCATCTCGGCTACAAGCGTGAGCAAGTCGTCGCGCAGCTGCGAGGACGCGCCGAGCACGGCATACGTCGCGAGCAGTCCATCCATCGCGGGCAGACGCTCGACCTGGGCCCGCAAGGCCCGGCGCGCGTGGAGCATCATCAGCCGGCGCACGCCGCGACGGTTGACGGCATCGGCGGCCTCGGGCCGTTCGAGCATCGCGGTGCGCACGCTGTCGCCCATGTCGACGATGGCGGGATACGCGATGACGTGCACGCCCGGGCGCCGGATCTCGAGCTGTTCGGGCAGCGGGCCGAAGTCCCATGACGTGATTCCGCGGCGGTCGGGCCAGCGCGTGTCGGCCTTCAGCAGCGCGTCGCGGATGCGGCCCGACAGGCGCGTCTTGAGGCCCATCAGGTCTCGACTCTCGGCGAGCGCGCGCCCCTTGGTGTCGATCACGCGGATGTTGGGCCTGGTGTGCTCGGGCGTGGGCGCGGCGGCCAGCTCGTTGGGGTCGACGTCGACGCCCGTGAGCTTGGCGACGTGCAAAGCGAGCGCTTCGGCGAGCGTGGGCGGGTCGTCCTGGTCCTTGGTGTTCGCGTTGGCCTCGGCGAACTGCTGGGCGACCTGCTTCGCGTCGATGTTGCGACGAACGGCCTTGGGCAGCGCGCGCAGCATGGCCTGGGCGCGCTCGGCGAGCAGGCCTGGCACCATCCAGTCGAGATCGCTCGTGCGCAGGCGGCCGAGGGCCTCGATGGGCACGTTGGCGGTCACGCCGTCGTCGGCCTCGCCCGGCTCGAATCGATACTCGAGCGGCAGACGCGTGCCCGAGATGTCGGCGCGATCGGGGTACTTCTCGGGCGTGATCGCCGAGGCGTCGGCCAGCAGCAGGTCGCCGGTGGTCATGGCCAGGCGGCTGGGGTCTTCCTTCTCGATCTCCCTGCGCCATGTCTCGAAGCGTTCGGCCGTCCACACATCCTCGGGCAGGCGCTGCTCGTAGAACGCGAAGCGGCGCTGCACGTCGGCGACGAGGTCTCGCCGGCGGGCCTTGTCCTCGAGCGTGCGCAGGTCGTCCTGGAGCTGCTTGTTCGCCTCGATGGCCGGCGCCTCGGTCTTGAGCTGGCCGTCGACCAAGCCATGGTGGATGAACAGCTCGCGCGCCTCGGCGGGGTTGACGCGGCCGTAGTCCACGCGTCGCTTGCCGATGATCTCGAGCCCGAACAGCGTGACGCGCTCGAAGGCGTAGACCTTGCCGCTGCCCGAGCGGAAGTGGGGGTTCTCGTAGGTCCGCTTGCAGAGCTCGCCGGCGACTTCTTCGATCCAGCTCGGTCGCACGCGGGCGCAGGTGCGGGCGAAGAGCTTGGTGGTGCGCATCAGCTCGGCCGAGACGATCCAGTCGAGGACAGGTGCGTCCTTGCGCTTGGCGCCCTCGAGGATCGCGCTGCTGGGGTGGATGACGAAGCTCTGGCCGACGCCCTGGAACTCCTTCTTCTCGCCCTTCTTGCCGATGCCGCCGAGGAAGCCGGCAAGGATGGCCTTGTGGATCTCGCTGTACGTCGCCGGCTTGCTGTTGATGTGGTACCCGAGCTCGGCCATCAGCCCGCGCAGCTGCTTCTGCGTGTCGATCCACTCACGCATGCGGGTAAAGCTGAGCATGCGGCTGCGGCACAGGTTGCCCAATCGGCCGGTCGTGATGTTGCGCCGCCCGCCGTGGGCGATCTCCCACAGGTTCCAGTACGCGAGGAAGTCGCTCTCGGGGTGGTCGTACTCGGCGTGCAGCTCGTCGGCCTTCTCGCGCTGGTCGAAGGGACGCTCGCGCGGGTCTTGCACGCTGAGCGCGCTGGCGATCACCAGCACCTCGTTGAGGCAATCTTCTCGCGCGGCGGCGATGAGGATGCGGCCGATGCGCGGGTCGATGGGCAGCCGTGCGAGCTCGCGGCCGATCTTGGTGAGCTTCTGCTCCTCGTCGATCGCGCTCAGCTCGCGGAGCGTCTGCAGGCCGTCCTGCACGGCCCGGCGGTCGGGGCGTTCGAGCAGGGGGAAGTCGTCGATGTCGCCCAGCTTCAGGGCCTTCATCTGCAGGATGACGCCCGCCAGGTTGGTCCGCAGGATCTCGGGATCGGTGAATCGCGGGCGGCTCTCGTAGTCGTTCTCGTCGTAGAGACGCACGCAGATGCCCGGGCCGACGCGGCCGCAGCGCCCGGCCCGCTGGTCGGCCGACGCCCGGCTGACCGGCTCGATGGGCAAACGCTGCACGCGCGTGCGCGGGCTGTAGCGGTTCAATCGAGCGAGCCCGGGATCGACCACGTATCGGATGCCCGGCACGGTGATGCTCGTCTCGGCGACGTTGGTCGCCAGCACGATGCGTCGCCCGCCGCCGGGCCTGAACACGCGGTTCTGCTCTTCGGCCGAAAGCCGCGAATACAGCGGCAGCACCGTGCGCAGCTTGTCCTTGCCTCGCTCCAGGCTCTTGGCCACCTCGCGGATCTCGCGCTCGCCGGGCAGGAAGACCAGCACGTCGCCCTGGCCCTCGTGGCACACGTTGTTGACCGCGGCGACGGTGGCCTGCACCAGCTCGCGCGTGTCGGTCAGGTCGACGCCCGGCGGCTCGTAGCGGATGTCGACGGGGTACGTCCGGCCCGAGACCTCGAGGATTGGCGCATCATCGAAGTGGCGGCTGAATCGCTCGGGGTCGATGGTGGCGCTGGTGATGATGATGCGCAGGTCGGGCCGGCGCGGCATGAGACGCTTCAAGTATCCAAGCAGGAAGTCGATGTTGAGGCTGCGCTCGTGGGCCTCGTCGACGATGAGCGTGTCGTACTTCTCCAGCCAGCGGTCGCGCTGGGTCTCGGCCAGCAGCACGCCGTCGGTCATCACCTTGATGGCCGTGTCCTCGCCGTGCCGCTCGTCGAAGCGCACCTGGTAGCCCACCAGCCCGCCCAGCGGCACGGCGAGTTCCTCGGCGATGCGTGCCGACACGCTGCGGGCCGCGATGCGCCTCGGCTGGGTGTGCCCGATCAGCCCGCCCGCGCCGCGGCCCAGGTTCAGGCAGATCTTGGGGAGCTGCGTGGTCTTGCCCGAGCCGGTCTCGCCGCAGATGACCACGACCTGGTTCTCGCGGATGGCCTCCTCGATCTGCGGCCTGGCCTCGAGCACGGGCAGGTCCAGGTCGAAGTTGGGCTCGGGCATCGTCCTCAGCCGCTCGGCCCGGCGCTTCGCCGAGTGGTCGATGCGGTTCTTGAGCACGGCGAGCTTGTCCTGCAGGTCACTCGGCGCCTGCCCCCGGGCCTGCAGGTCTCGCATCGTGCGAAGCTCGCGGCGCAGGGACCGCTTGTCGGTGAGCATCACCGTGTCGAGCGCCTTGAGCAGGCCGATGATCTGGGCGTGCCGCGGATCCATCAGGAACCGCAATGATAGAGGAGAAAGGGGAGATAGAAGCCGAAGCGCGATCGCACGCTAGCGACGCGGGTTCCTCCCCGTGCGCGGCCGGGCGGGCGTGCGCGGCGGGGGGCCGGTGCGGCGGGGGGCCTGCGGGCTCGCGGGCTCTTCATCCGCCTCACCGTTGTCGTGCTCATCCGCTGAATCTGGTTCGGGCTCGTGCCGCGGCGGGATGGCCACGCCCGCCGACGACGGCGCGTCCTCCTCGCTCGCACGCGCGAAGACCAGCCGGCCGGCGGACGTCTGCAGCGTGCTCCGCACCGTCAGGCTCACGCGCTCGCCGATCATGTCCCCGCCGTCCTCGGCCACGATCATCGTGCCGTCGTCGAGGTAGCCCACGGCCTGGCCGGCCTGCTCGCCCGCGCGGAGCAGGTGCACCTCGACACGCTCGCCGGGCATGACGTTGGACCGCATCGACTGGGCGATCGTGTGCAGGTTCAGCACGCGCACGCCGTGGATGCTGGCGGCCCGCTCCAGCCCGCTGTCGGTGGTGATGATGGTGGCGGGGGTGCGCTGGGCCATCTCGACCAGAGCCTGATCGACCTCGGCGTGCTGCTGGGTGGCCGCCTCGACGCTCACCTCGATGGCGCTGGAGCGCTGCAAACGCCGCACGGCGTCGAGCCCCGCGCGGCCGCGGTTGCGCTTCATCTTGTCGTGGCTGTCGCTGAGGCGCTGCAGCTCGTCCAACACGAACTGGGCCACGATCAGCCTGCTCTGGAAGAGCCCCGTCTCGGCCATCGCGATCACGCGGCCATCGATCAGCGCGCTCGTGTCCAGCAGCCAGGGCTGGGGCCCGCGTATCTGCCGGCTGAACTCGACGTAGGGGATGACGAGCCTGAGATCGTCCTGCGTCTGCAGCACGGTGACGATGGCCAGGTACGCCAGCCCGATGCCCAGCAGGATCTTGCCCATGGCCATCAGCTCGGGCAGGTCGATGCCCCAGGCCTCGACCACCACGTCGATGACGGTCCACAGGATCAGCGTCGCCACCGTCGCCAGCACGAGCCCCACGAAGACGCTCACCAGCGTGGCGATCTTCTTGCGCGGCGTCAGCAGGTCGATCGAGATCGCCACCGCCGCCACCAGCATGGCGCCGATGAGCGTGGCCCACCAGTAGAGGCTGGCCAGCGGCGTCTCGCCGGGGGCGCCCTCGATGGGCGGGCGGAGGATGAACAGCAGGGCCACCGTCAGGAAGAGGGCGAAGAAGCCCACGCGGACGATCGTGACCAGCAAGTGCCGCTGGCGACGCTGGGTCTCGATGGGGTCCAGTCTGGAGGGGGGCGTGGGCGACATGCGGGTCGGGGGCTCCGGGGCGAAGGGCCAGTGGCGTCTGAAGACCATACGTCGCCCGACCACGCCGTGTTGCCCGTCTTGCCAGCGCCCCTGTCGTCCGGTATCATCTCCATCTCCCTTCGGAGAGGGTGTGTGGCCCGCGTCCCCCCGGTTGTCCTTCGATGCCCGGCTTGCACGCTGAGCCCATACCCCCCCACGGAGTGGGGGCCTTTGGTTGGTGGCCGGGCCCGGTGCGTGGGTGGCCACGTGAACCGGGTCAGGGCCTGACCGCAGCAGCCCTAAGCGGCGGCTGCCCGGCGCCGCCGGTGTCCTGGCCACCAACCGAAGGCCCCGAGAGGGCCTTTTTCGGTTGGCTATTTTGTCGCCTCGCCGGCGGGGCCTTGCGCGGGCTTCGCCCGACGCGGGGGTTGCTGCGTGGTGGGGCGGTGATTTGCGTCCGGCGTGGTGACAACCTCCATCCGAGCCGTGTGCGTGAGCACGCAACCAGCAAAGCGGGTAGGCCCGCCCCGGAGGAGCGCTGACATATAGCCACGGGTAGAGCCCCCAAGGCGCAGCCGGGGCGCAACCCGTGGAATACTTTGTTTACGTAGGAAATGATGGAGGAGAGTTGCATGTACCGTCTCAACGTTGCGGCCAGCCAGTATGACGCGTGCGTCCAGCGCGGGTTGTTTGCACTATCGAACGAACCGAGGATGCAGCCGGGAGACCTGCTGTTACTCCAGCTTAATCTTAAAGACTGGGAAGCCGAAGGATCAGCTGGCGGTCGCATACGGCACGCCCTCGTGTTTCAACGCGCGGAACGTGATCT
>JBITAB010000217.1:0-2060 GCA_044439825.1 Phycisphaerales bacterium JB064
GCGGGCCCTGCTCGTGCCATGACGAAACTCACAAGCCCGGCGAGCAGGCCGAGGGCGGATCGACGGGAGCGTGAGCGTGCGAAGCGGACAGAGCGAGCAACCCGGAAACGAGATCGACATCCGCGAGCCCAAGCCGGGCGCGGTGGTGGTGAGCCTGACCGGCGAGGTCGACATCGTGCGCTCGCCCGACCTGCAGACGAGCCTGCAGGAGGCTATCAATCGCATCTCGGGCAAGGGCGCCGTCGTGGTCGACCTCTCGGGCGTGACGTACATGGACAGCTCGGGTGTAGCGACGCTGGTGCGCGGGCTCCAGCTCAGCCGCAAGAAGGGCGTGGGCCTGGTGCTGTGCTCGCTGCAGGAGCGCGTGCGCTCGATCTTCGAGATCGCCAAGCTCGACACGGTCTTCCCGATGGCCGAAACGCTGGACGAGGCCATCTCGGCCGCGACGGCGGTGTAGCGATGGCCAAGGTCCTCAGCACGGTCGGCTCGGTGGTGATCAGTACGCTGGATCACGTGGGCGACATGCTGGCGCTGCTTGCCGAGGCAACGGTGTGGCTGGCCCGCTCGGTGTTCGACCCGCGGGTGCGCATGGGCTCCTCGGCCCTCAACACGCAGATCATCCGCGTGGGCGTGCGATCCATCGCCATCATCTGCCTGGTGTCGGCGGCGGTGGGGCTCATCTTGAGCCTGCAGATGGCGCCACCGCTCGGCGAGCTTGGCCAGAAGGACAAGCTCGCGAACATCATCGGCGTGGCCGTGCTGCGCGAGCTCGGGCCGCTCATCAGCGCCATCGTGCTGACGGGCTACGCCGGGGCGGCGATTACCGCCGAGCTCGGCACGATGGTGGTGGGCGAAGAGATCGAGGCGCTCGAAGCGCACGCGCTCAATCCGGTGCGGTTCCTCGTCGTGCCGCGTGTGTTCGCCACGTGCACGTGCATGGGCGCGCTGGGCGTGTTCGCCAGCCTGGTGTCCATCGCCGCGTCGATCGGCGTCTCGACGCTGGTGATCGATCTGCCCTTCGTGGTCTATATGGAGAACCTGCTCTTCCAGGTGAAGGTGGTCGACTTCCTGACCGGCATCGCCAAGGCGCTGGTGTTCGGGCTGCTCATCGGCGTGATCGCGTGCGCGAACGGCCTGCGCGTCACAGGCGGCGCCGCGGGCGTGGGTGCGGCGACGACGCGCACGGTGGTGGAGAGTGTCGTTGCGGTCGTGATGGCCGACCTGGTCTTCACCGCGATGTTCTACGCGCTCGGGCTGTTCTAAGACACCGAACTAAGACACCGAGCTTGCTTCCGAGATTCTCGCTCAGCCGAAGCCGCTGCCACCCTCGCTGGGCTTTGGCACGACGGCCCCGAAGCCGCCCGCGCCGCTCCGCCGCAGGCCCGCGATCGCCAGCGCGCGATAGAACGCCCAGCGGAACCGGTTCGGCGCTCGCACGGTGATGGGTTCGGGCTCGGCCGACCCGGTGATGGCCATCCGCTCGATCTCCACGCCCGCCTGCTGCCAGCGGAGCAGGACGTGGCGCAGGTCCTCGGTCGGCTGGTGGTCTCGCTCCTGGATGACCACCGCCTTGTGGATGCCGTGCTCGAGCAGGTAGCGTGCGGATGGGAAGTCCTGGGGGAAGGTCATCCAGCGGTTGTCGTAGTGGCCAGGCGGAGGCGTCGAGCCCTGCATGCGGCGGCGGTCGAGCAGGAAGACGGGCGGCGCGTCGGGGGTGATCACGTCGGCGTTGGCGCGTTCGAGGTCGTCGGCGAGGTTGGCGAGCAGGTGCTCCATCTTGCTGGTGTCGATGGCCGCTCGTGTGCCGGCGGGCGCCGGGGCGCCATTGAAGAGCGGCACGGGTCGATAGCCGCGTGTTGCCATGAACGCTCCGGTGAGCACGGCCATGTCGCCGTCCAGGTCGACGATCCACGCGATGCCCGGCGTGTGGCGCGGTCCCTCGGGCAGCCAGCTCCACTGCGGGGTGGTGCCGAGGCTCACGCGTTCGAGGTCATCGCGCGACGGGAAGCGCATCGACGCGAACACCACGGGCTTGGCCCACGTCGACCACGGCGAGTCGG
>JBITAB010000218.1:0-10018 GCA_044439825.1 Phycisphaerales bacterium JB064
CGCTGATACCAATGCACCGCCGTCGACCCATACTCATGGGTCTCCGGTCCCACAGCGCCATCGATCTCCAGCCGACCCTCGATGAACGTCGGCCCGTCGTCCTCATTGTGCACGGCCTCGCCCGCGGCGATGGCGTCGAAGAAGGCCTCGATGTCGTCGATGTCCTGGCTCTCCAGCGTGCCGTCGTCGAGGCTGAGGGAGACGACCTCCTCGGCCTGGGCCTTCTTCTTGCCACGCTTGCCGGTGGGAGGCGGGGCGGGCTGCTCGGCCTCGGGCAATTGCAGGAAGGGCCAGGGCGTGCGCAGCAGCAGATAGCCGTCGTCGCTGAGCTTCTGGACGAGGCGGCCGGCCTGCGTCAGGATGCGCTCCCACGCCTTGGGGTCGCGAGCCAGCTTGTAGGGCGGGTCCATCATGATGATGGTGGCCGGGCTGGGGCAGCGCGCCAACGCGAGCGGGCCGAGAGCATCACCCTCGACGATCTCGCAGGCTGCATCGGCGTCCAGCTTGGTGATGTTGCCCCGAAGCACCTCACGGATCTTGCGGTCTCGCTCAACGAACACCACGCGTTCGGCCCCGCGGCTGTACGCCTCGAGCCCGAACGAGCCCGTGCCCGCGAACACGTCGAAGACGCTGGGCCCCTCGACCAGGTGCCCCTGGAGCATGTTGAAGATCGACTCGCGCACGCGGTCGGGCAGCGGCCTGGTGGTCTTGTCGTCCGGTGGCCCGGTCAGGATGGTCCGCTTGTATCGCCCGCCGATGATGCGCATGGCCGAGCAAAGCGCGCGGCGGGCGGCGAGTCAAGCGGTCGATACAGCGGTTGGAGGCCTACTTGGTGTTCTGGCTCGGATTCTCGTCCGAGCTCACGCCCGCGGGCTCGCCGACGAGTTCGAGCCGCACGCGGCGGACGCGTGTCTGCTCGGCGCTGATGACGATCAGGCGGATGTCGCCCTCGGTCCACGTGTCGCCCACGTCGGGGATGCGGCCCAGCCGCGTGGAGATGTAGCCGCCCACGGTGTCGTAGTCGTCCTCTTCGGGAAGCTCGACGTTGAGCGGACGCAGCCCGTCGTTGGCGTCGTCGATGTGGGCCTGGGCGTCGATGTCGGCCGTGCGGGCGTTCATGTCGACCTTCACCTCGGGCTCGTCCTCGGGCGCGTCCTCGTACTCGTCGTGGATCTCGCCGAAGACCTCCTCGACGATGTCCTCGATGGTGACCAGGCCGGCCGTGCCGCCATACTCGTCGGCCACCATCGCGATGTGCACGCGGCTCTGGATCATCTCACGCAGCAGCTCGCGCACCGTCTTGGTCTCGGGGATGAACAGAGCCGTGCGCAGGATCTCCTGCAGCTTGAAGTGCTCGGGATGCCCGTTGCCCGGCTCGGCGAGCCACTTGAGCAGGTCCTTGGCGTAGAGGAAGCCGGCAATCTCGTCGAGGTTCTCGCGATACACCGGGATGCGGCTGTGGTGGCTGTCGCGGACGTACTGCTTCACCTGCGACAGGTCGTCGGTGTAGCTGAGCGCCTCGATGGCCGTGCGCGGCGTCATGATCTCGTCGACGCTCGTGGAGCGGAACTCGACCACCGCCTCGATCATGTCGCGCTCGGTCTCGTCGACGCCGCCGAAGCGTTCGGCCTGCTCGACGGCGCTCAAGATCTCGGCCTCGGCCCGATCGCTCTCGTCGTCCTCGGCGCCCGCAAGACGCCGCACGACCTCGTCAAAGAAGAGGTACGCGCCAGCAAAAGGCTTGAGCGGCACCATGATGGCGCGGATCAGCGGCGCGGTCGTGCGAAGCGTGACACCCCAGGCGTGCCGCGCGATGGCGGCGGGCAGCGCCATGTTCGTCACCCACAGCACGGGCGACGCGATGGCGATGCCGAGCACGAGCGAGATCCAGCTCACGTCGATGCCGCCACCAGCCTCGGGCTCGTTGAGCAGGATCGACAGATGCAGCACGAGCGCCACGGGCACGAGCAGGCTGAAGGCGATGCGCGGCAGCGCGATCGCGCCCGCCGACACGTCGGCCGTGTCGAGGATCACGCGGATGCGATTGCGCCGGGCCTCGTCGGCGATGCTGCGCAGCCAGTCCTCGCCCGCCACGCGGTGGGCGTGCCGAAGCGTCTGGTGCAGCACGGC
Source organism: Phycisphaerales bacterium JB064 (assembly GCA_044439825.1). Classification (GTDB taxonomy): domain Bacteria; phylum Planctomycetota; class Phycisphaerae; order Phycisphaerales; family UBA1924; genus JAHCJI01. The sequence goes on from JBITAB010000218.1 coordinate 2,131, forward strand.
GAACACACAGCCGACGAGCGCCGAGACAATGGCGATCCAGAACCACACCATCATCGCCGTCATGCCGAGCGCTCCGTCGCCCCGGCCTTGGGGGCGAAGGTCGCGCCCACGCCGATGGCTTCCAGAAGCTCATCTTCTCGTGCGTGCATGCGCTCGTAGGCGGCCTGGTCGTGGTCGTCCTCGCCCAGGCAATGCATCAGGCCATGGATGGTGTAGAGCAAGAGCTCACGCTCGACCGCATGCCCATGCTCGGCCGCGCGGCGTTGAGCCTCATCGAGGCATACCAGCAGGTCTGTGTCGACAGGCTCACCATCGGCGGCCGCGCCTTCAGCAAGATCAAAGGTCATGACGTCGGTGGTGGTGGGGTCGCCCAGGTGCCGCTCGTGGGCGGCGGCCATCTCGGCATCGCCCACGATCCGCACACGCAACTCGCCGGTCAGCTCCAGTTGCTCACCAGCCCGCCGGGCGTGCTCATGCAGCCAAGCGATAGCAGTCCCGCTCAAGTGAGCGGCCACGCCTGTGCCCAGCGTCAGGTCAACGAGCAAGCCGTCCTTCGCAGCCAAGCGTTCAGGAGGCTCTTCGGCGGTACTCGCCGGTTCGGGTTCGTCGGTACCCGCAGGAGATTCGTGGTCGATATGGACGGTCATGGTCCCGGGCTGTCCTCCGGTGACAAGTCTACCAAGGAGGCCGGCCCGGCGATAGCCCATCTTCCGACCAACTTGCCCTGAATCGCTTCTCGGGCCTCAGGCCGCCATCGGCGGGTCCTCGCTCTGCTCCTCGGGGCCGTCCCACTGGTCCATGGGCAGGTGGCGGTGGTGGACCCGGATGATCCGGGCGAGCTGCTGGGCCAGGATGTCGGAGATGACGCCAAGGCGACGCATCGTCTGGGTATCGAACGGATCCCGATCATCGCGGAACAGGGCCACGGCCGCCAGCATCTCGTCATCGTGCTCGGCGGCGAAGGTCACGGCCTCGCACCCCGTCAGCCAGGCGGCGTGCTCGCCCATGAGCTCGTCCAGGGCCTCCTCGCCGCGGTGCAGCCGCATGCTGGGGTCGGCCTCGATGGCCGGGGCCACATGGGCGGCAACGTGGTCCAGCAGCATGTCCACGCAGTCCTTGGGGCAGTCATAGTTGACGTAGGCGCCAAGGGTGAAGTCCTGCCCGGCAGTCGGCAGAAAGACCGCGGCGTTCGTCGGGCCGATCTTGTGCAGCACATACTCGAGCGTGGTGCGCAGCAGGCTCTCGACGTCGAGTTCCAGCCGAGCAAGCACGCCGAACTCGGCGCGGACGGTGACCAGGTCCATGTCGGTCGTGTCGCTCTCGACCGGCTTGGCCGGCACGAGGCTCAGGGGCTTGGGGGCGTCCTTGGCACGCTTCTTCTGAGCGGCTTCCACCATGGCCTCGATGCGGCGGGCGATCTCTCGCTTGGGGCAGTCGAGCACCAGCAGGTCGGCCATACCAACGCGCATCGCTTCGGCGGCATCCTCGATGCTCGGCGTGAACGAGGCAAGCACCATGCGGAACTCCCCCTCAAACTCGCGGGCCATCGAACGCCAGCGCACGTTCTCGTCGTCGGCAGCGACGAGCACCAGGTCTGGACGAAGGGCGAACAGGTCGTCGACCTCGTCAAAGGTCAGCACGGCGGGAGCGGCTCCGATGGCCGCCTTCACTTGTGCCGTGAGCAGCCTTGCCACATCTCGCTGGTCGGCAACGACCACGACGCCGCTGATCGCGACGGCGGTGGAGGCTCCGGACAGGCGGGCGGCCGCCGAGCGGCGCTTCTTCTTGGGGTCGGGCGAGGCGTGGGCCATGGAAGGGACTCTCCGTCGTCGAAAGGCTCTGCACCTGGGCCAGCCGCGGCCCTCCGTGTGCTTGCACTCTCGATCGGCCCATTCCAAGGCCCAATTCAGTCGTTCTTGGACCCGATTTGCCTCAACCGACGGCTTCGGGATGCTGGCTGATCGCTAAGTCGCGTTCGTCAAGGGACTTAGCCGTGCGCCACACGGGCAGAGAAAGCGTGGCGACCGCACCCGACTCCCGGCCGTTGGTCAGCGTCAGCGTGCCGCCGAGCAGTTCGGTGAGCCTGCGGGCGCGGGTGAGCCCCAGCCCGGGCTGGCGGCCAGCGGGCTTTTCTGAGAAGAAGGGATCGAACGCGTGCCGCAGCGCGCGGTCGCTCAGGCCTGGCCCGCGATCGACGATCTCGAACACCAGGCAGTCGTCCAGCGGGTCGACGCGAACGGTCATCGTCACCGGAGAGCCGGTCTCGACGGCGTTGCCCACCACCTCGGCCAGCACGCGCGTCACCAGCCCGCGATCGAGCCGGGCATCATCGGGGCAGCCCGCCATGCTCGTGCTCAGGTCGACGCCGGTGCCCAGGCGGTCTCGCACGGCCTGACCGACGGCGCGCACGAGCACGTCGAGGCGCACATCGTGCGCCGCCGGCGTGGGCGGGTCGGCAAAGACGTGCAGCGCCGTGATGAGGTCAGATAGCCGGTGGCTGCTCTCGACGATCGCCCCTGCGGCGCTGCGCACCGACTCCTCGGCCGCGGCGTCGAGCAGCAACTGGGCCCTTCCGCTGATCACCGTCAGCGGGTTGTTCATCTCATGTGCCGCGCCGGCGGCCATCTGGCCGAGCCGCACCATGGCGTCGGACTCGGCAAGGCGATCCTGGGCCGCGCTCAGGGCGCGATTGGCCTCGGCAAGTCGCTCACCGAGGCGGCGGGCCGAGTCGTGGCGGGCCGCGGCGGCGATGGCCGACGCCCACGCGCCGACGAGCGCGCCCTGATGCTCCTGAGACGCGTCGCCATCGTGCAGCAGCGTCACCAGCGGGGCATCTTCGATACGTCCGGGCGTCACGGGCAAGACCCTGATGCGCGAGCCGTCCGAGAACTTCTCGGCGAGCGCGCCCGACAGCCACCCTTCGAGGGCCGTCATCGGTAGCGGTGCATCGATATGCGATGACAAGTCGGTCAGCATGCGCGACACACGCTCGGCGCCCTCGGGCTCGGGCAACGCCTTGGCGCCGATGCTCTCGCCAGCGGGCGAGAGCCAGCTCAGCCGCCACGGGTCGCCCGCGTTGTGCTTCACGAGCACGGCCATCTTCTTCGCCGAGAACGCCGAGTACGCCGACCGCCCGGCCGCCCCGATCGCGCTCACGAGCCCACGCCCGCTGGCCTGATCGGCATGGAAATCGGCGATCGCCTTCAGCGTGCTCTCGCATCGCCAGGCGACCTCCGCCTGCTTCTCGAGCCGAGCATGGGCCCGGCCGAGCCATGTGTTGGCCTGGGAGATCGAGTCGAGCAGCAGCACCGGGCTGTGCGGCGCATCAAGACCCAGATCACGGCACCGCTCGGACACGCCCTCGTGCAGGTGGATGCCGATCTCCTGCAGCTTCTCGCGATCAAGGTTGTATTGGTGGGCCGTACGCGAGATGTCGGGCAGCGCGTCGCACTCGCCGCTCCACCCGATGTGCAGCGCCCGCACGAGCCGCTGCCCAGCGCTCACGACACCGACGATTGCTTTATTGCGAAGCTCGGCCATGCCCTCGGGCGGCTGGCCATAGAGCCACATGCAATCCTGGATCGCCAGCGGCAATTCCCAATGCTCGGCGAGCCGCTTGCCGGCGGTGTGGTGATCGATGCCGATGATGCGCTGTGCCGCGCTCGAGGCCGAAAGCCCGCGTTCCTCGGCAAGGCGCATCACCTTGCCATAGGTGCGAGGCAGCACGAGCTCGAGCGCGAGCTTGCCCAGATCATGCAAGAGCCCCGCGACGAACGCCTCGTCGGGCGAGACCTTCAGATTCTTGTGCGCACGCGCGATCTCGTCGGCCGCGCAAGCCGTGGCTACGCAATGCCGCCAGAACCCCTCGTGCTTGAAGCCCTCGGCCCCATCGCGCCCTTCGAGCTGGGCGGTGTGGTGGCTCATCGCGTCGTACACCGCGACACTGAGGATGGCCGCACGGACGGCCTCGAAGCCAAGCATGACGACCGCACGCTCGACGGTGGTCACCCGGTCGCCCAGCCCGTGCTCGGCGCGCTGGCACATCGAGAGCACGCGGCCGGTGAGGGCCGGATCGCTCTGGATGATGCGCACGATGTCCTGCAGGTCGGCCTCGGCGGCGCTGCCCAGGCGCAGCACGCGCTGGGCGATGGGCGAGAGCGTCGGCAGGTGGTCGATCTGCTGGAGCACCAGCTCAACCTGCTGGGCGCGCTGATCTTGACGGCTGCCGGCCGGTGCGCTCATGCGTGTGCCTCCGTGCCGAGCCGCTTATTGGCGTGCCGTGCTCAGGTTGAGCATGCGCGCGATCTCGTCGAGCAGGGCGCCCACGGTGAAGGGCTTCTTGAGGAAGCCGTTGCCGCCGGCGCGGAGCAGGCGATCGATCCGGTCACGCTCGATGACGCCCGAGACGAAGAGGATCTTGGTATCCCGAAGCTCCTCGTTCTCTCGGATGCGCTCGCACACAACGTCGCCGTTGAGGTCGGGCAGCATGTAATCGAGCACGATCAGGTGCGGGCGGAATCGCTCGGTGAGCAGGCCCGCGTCGTACCCGGTCGATGCCGACTCGATCTCGAAGCGGTTATCGCGCTTGAGCATCTCGTTGAGCAGGTCCACGATGGCCGGATCGTCGTCGACGATCAGGATGCGCCGGCGCGATCCTTCCAGGGCATCGGTGGGGATGCCGTTGTCGCGCATGAAACGCAGCAGCTCGTCTCTGGGGATGCGACGAAACTTCGAGCCCGGCACGCGAAAGCCCTGCAGGCGGCCGTTGTCGAAGCAACGGATGATCGTCTGCTGGCTCACGCGACAGACCGATGCGGCCTCGCCGGTAGTGAAGACCTTCTTATCGGTCCAGTCAGGCTGTTGTTGTTCCTGGGAAGCCACGTGTTCTTTCTCCCGGTCGCATGAATCACCGGTCGAGTTGGCTATCGACGCAGACTTTGCCCAACTTCACACACGAGCCGGGCCCCACCAAGAGCCCAGCCCCTACAACCCGCAGAACCGTTCGAAATGCCACGGCCGAGAACCGTGACACCCCCGTCAGGCGTCGCCCGGGGCCCGCCCATAGCGGCGGCGCCATTGCGTCACCGCGTCGGGTTCCCGTGGGTAGATCGGACGCAACGCCTCGATCGGCACGGCCTCGGCAGCCGAACGGCTCGCCAAAAGCCCTTCCGCCGACAGACGCATTGGGATGCACTCAATCTCACGCTGTTTCGCGATTTTGTGCATCTTCTCGGGCATATGGCCTTCAAAAACCAGCACGTCGCCCGGTAACAGCAGCGACGAAAACGCCTCTGGCCCGATAGATGCGCCCCGATCCACGAACGTCCCACGAGAGGGATCGAACCGTGCAACATAGGCGCTGTCACCCTTGGTAGCCATTGCTACAACTACGGGGCGCTTGTTATTGAGATCCTGCAACGTGGTCTCAATTGCCACACGCACCGTGGGTACCGCAAGCAACAGGGCCCGACTTACTTCCGCCAGCATGGCCGCCGCCACCACCGCGAGCCGGGTCGCCGTAAACCCGCCGGGGCCGATCGAGACCAGCACCTCGTCGAGGTCGCCGGGCGAGCGGCCGGCCTCGGCGAAAAGTTCCGATATTGCCGGCAAAAGCATGTCGTCGTGCCTGCCCTGCTGCACGAGTTCTCGCCTGGCGAGCACTCGGCCACCGCTGGCCAAGAGCACCCCCGGCGTGGGCACGTTGGGGTTCGTCGCTTCCAGGGCCAGGATGAGGGGTTCGGCGGTCGTCACGGGCGAGGGTAGTGTCAACCGTCCTGCCCAGGGCCGCTGCGGCGACGCTTGCGCTCGGACGTCTGTCGCTTGGCCTTCAGCCGCCGCTCGTTCGAGCCCCGCGAGGGCTTGGTGGGGATGCGTCGCTTGGGCTCGACCATGGCCTGGCGGACCAGTTCCTTCAGCCGCTCCATGGCCTCCTCCTGGTTGCGCCGGGCAGACCTCGTCCGCTCGCAGACCAGGATGAGCACCCCGTCGGCGGTCATCCGCTCGCCGGCCAGGTCTCGCAGCCGCTTGCGGGCCCGCACGGGCATGCGGATGTCCAAAAGGCCCACCCGCAACTCGGCACGGGTATGCCGGCGGTTGACGTTCTGGCCTCCCGGGCCAGACGCCGGGCTCTGGCGGAAGCGCAGGGCCGAGGCCGAGACGCTGGCTCCGGGCGCAAGCGCGACCTCGTCGCCGGCCTGGCCGGCGTCCTCGGGGGGCTGGTGCTCGGGTGGGGTGTTTTCCATAGCGTCGATGCCCGGGCGAGAAAAGGCGGAAGGCGGGCCGTGTCGATGGTACCCTGCGGCTCGGCCCGCACGGTCGAAGACGGACCCCCTCCCCACGAACGCCAAGGAGCCGGCGTGACAGGCCACCTCCGCTCGCCCATCCCCGCCCTGCTTGCTGTGCTGGTGGCTTCCGGCATCGCGAGCGCCCAAGAGCAGCCGCCCCTGCGGTTCGCCCACCTTGTCGCGCCGATCCAGGGCGAGCAGCCCGCCGCCCCGGTCCCGCCCGAGGGCCACGCCACGAACTGGCACATCCAGTTCGAGCCGATGGTCCGCTACATCGGGCCGGCGGGAGAGATCCGCATCCCAGGCGGAGGCAACGCAGGCACCAAGGTCGATCTGGAAGACCTCGACCTCAACAGCCCCCGCCTCATGCCGGGCTTCGACCTCAGCGTGCGCAACGGCGACTGGCGCGTGAACGCGATCGGCCTCTTCTACGACATCGACGACCGCGTGGCCATCGCCGAGGAAAACTTCTCGATGGGCGGGGTCGACTTCGCGCCCTTCGAGCGTTCGAGCGTCAGCCACACCTACACCCAGCTCGACTTCCGCGTCGCTCGCACCATCATCGATCGGCCGCTCAGTCCGATCAGCGATGCCGATGGGCACAAGGCCCGCTTCCGCCTCGACGCCGAGGTCGGGCTGCGCTACTACGACTTCGAGTTCGAGTTCGAGAACCTCGACACAGGCGGTCGCGGCTCGGACAGCCGCACGTTCTTCGAGCCGCACGCGGGCTTCAAGGCCGCGTTCAACATCTACGAAGACATCACCATCGACCTCTACACCAACTTTGGCGCCTGGCCCTTTGACGCTCAGGCCTATAGCTGGGACATCGGCGTGGGATTCCAGTGGCGACCGGTCGACCACTTCGGCGTGCAGATCGGCTATCGCAGCACCATCTTCGGCCTCAGCGAGGGCAGCGGCGTCAACGAGTTCGAGTGGAACGGCTCGTACCAGGGCCTCTACGCGGGCTTGCAGCTGCGTTTCTAGCGGGCCGCGCACCGGTTCGCACCCTACCATGGTGGCCCGAACGAGGCCATCCATGACCGAAGCTCCAGCGTCCAGCCCTACAACACCCGCACACCGCTACAACGCCGCGATGGCCAACGCCATCGAGCCCAAGTGGCAGCGGCTCTGGCAGGAGGCCGGCGTCTTCTACCGCCCCAACCCGGGCGACAAGGGCTTCGACGCCTCGCGGCCCAAGTTCTACGTGCTCGACATGTTCCCCTACCCGTCTGGCGCGGGCCTGCACGTGGGCCACCCCGAGGGCTACACCGCCACCGACATCCTGGGCCGCTACAAGAAGATGGCCGGCAGCAACGTGCTGCACGTGATGGGCTGGGACGCCTTTGGCCTGCCCGCCGAGCAGCACGCCATCAACACGGGCGAGCACCCCGCCCGCTTCACGCGCGGCACCATCGACACCTTCCGCGGACAGCTCCAACGCTTCGGCTTCGCCTACGACTGGTCACGCGAGGTCGCCACCATCGACGAGCGGTTCTACCGCTGGACGCAGTGGATCTTCCTGAAGCTCTACGACTCGTGGTTCGATCCGTGGCAGAACAAGGCCCGGCCCATCACCGAACTGCACGAGCAGCTCGAGGGCGGCG
>JBITAB010000219.1:0-2039 GCA_044439825.1 Phycisphaerales bacterium JB064
GAGGTCGTCGAACGTGGAGGCGCCAGAGATGGCCATGCCGTTGGCGTCGTTGTACAGAGGCGTGACGCGGTTTCCGGGGTTGGGCGGACCAGTCAGTGCGTCGGTGAGGATGGTTGTGGTTTCGCCGGCCTGCGTGCGATCGACCGAGTAGGTCTGCGCGTAGTTTTGTCGCGCGTCATCGATCTCCATGATTGCGCCCGGCTCGGTTCCCAGGCCGTAGCTCAGGATCGTATTTGGGTTCTTTAGACCGTCGTCGACCGCGGAGAAGGTGAAATCGTAGCGGATCAGCGTTTCGCCGCTCGTCGGATTCGTGACATGCAGGCTGTAGAGCGCATCGTCGGCGAACCGCTCGTAGTGGGGGCCATCGCCGGGCTCGGAGAACGGCCTGACGTTCGCAACGATGTTGAGCACCTGCACGCTCGGGTCGTCGTACTTGGTGCCGACGAAGGTGTACACGTCGGTCAGGTTGGCTTGGGGGTCCTGCTTGATGAGTGGGGCGTCGCTGTGGCTTGAGGCGAGTGTCGTGGGCGTTGCTACCCATGCGGCGCCCGCGGCGGCGAGCAGTATGGCTGCGGTGGTGCACCTTGCGGCACATGCGGATCGTCTGATGAGACGCATCGGGATCTCCTTCCTCTTGTGCGCCCGAGGTTGGGCACGAGTCCGCGCACCAGTTCGCGCGCCGTGCTTCGGGCGATGCACCAAGTTGGGAGATTCCTCAAATCCGCAAGCGCAAGCAAAAACCCGCCACGAGGGCGGGTTTGGTGTGATCGGAGATGTGTAGAAGCGTCAGCTCAGGCCGAGCGCGGCGCCGATGGCCGGGGCGAACTTCACCACCAGGCCGGCGAACACGACCGCCACCGAGCTCAGCAGCTTGATCAGGATGTTCAGCGAGGGGCCGCTGGTGTCCTTGAAGGGATCGCCCACGGTGTCGCCCACGACGGTGGCCTTGTGGTCGTCGCTGCCCTTGCCATAGACGTACTTGTCGCCGTTGCCGCTCTCGACCATCTCGCGGGCGCGGCCCAGGATGTCCTCGCGGATCTCGACGGGGATCTTCTCACGCTTGGCCGAGTCGTCGAGGGCCTGCTGGGCCGTGATGCGGCCGTAGCTCTCGAGCAGCTTCTTGGCGTTGTCCCAGGCGCCGCCGGCGTTGGCCATGAAGACCGCGACGGCAAAGCCCGTGATCAGGCCGCCGGCCAGCAGACCCATGACGCCGCTGACGCCCAGGATCATGCCTGTGCCCACGGGCACGAGCACGGCGAGCAGGCTGGGCAGCACCATCTCCTTGAGCGCGCCATTGGTGGCGATGGTGACGCAGCGGGCGTAATCGGGCAGCACGTTGTCGCCCGAGCCCACCTGGGTCGGCCAGCTCTGGGGGTTGGCGATGTCCGCGTCGCTCATGCCCTCCTTGCGGAACATGCTGCGCATCTCGGCGAACTGGCGGCGGCATTCCTGCATCATGATGTTGGCCGCACGGCCCACCGCGTCCATCGTGAGGGCGCAGAAGAGGAAGGTCAGCATCACGCCGATGAACAGGCCGCCCAGCAGGTTGGGGCTGGTCATGCTGACGTTGTAGAACGTGAGCACGTCGTTGATGGTGATCTGGCCCGTGTTCACCGCACGCAGGTTGACTGGGTGGCTGTGGTCGGCATGGCCGATATCGCCCGTGAGCGTGAGGTTGCGGGCCGTGGCGAGATCGCCCTCCCACATCATGGTGAACTGCTGGCCGGGCTCGATCATGTCGAGCGGGTTTGCGCCGCCGAAGTGATCACGGTCATCGATCTCAGTGAACTGCACGGTGTCGAGCAGGATGGCTCCGCCGGTGTAGTCGCCACCATCGCGGCCCTCTTCGGCGGCCATGATGCCGAACCGGCGGTAGCCCTGATAGACGGCGATTCCGCCTTGCAGGGGAGCGGCGCCGTCGCTGGTGACGATGGCGATCTGCTGCTCGGCGAACTTGGTGGTCTGCTTGTTGGTGTGATACTGGACGACCTGCACGTACGCGGCCAGCAGGGCCAGCGCGGTGAGCGCGGCCGAGCCGA
>JBITAB010000220.1:0-2034 GCA_044439825.1 Phycisphaerales bacterium JB064
CCGGGCACGCCCATCACGATCACGGGGTGGATCCGCCCGCAGAGCGAGCCCATGAACCCGGGACCGCAGCGCCCGCCGCGCGAGCCGATTTGCACGATCGACACCGACGGCTGGGCGCTGGTCGCACCGGCAACGCTGCCCTCGCGTTCGCCACATCGCATCACGGCTCCGCTGCGACGCTGGCAGCACGCGATGCAAGGCGGCGCTCGGCGTGTGCTGAGGCTCGATGACCCCGAGCTACAGGCCGACCCCGCGCGTGCCCTGCTCGCCGCGCTCGTGCTGGGCCAGCACGATGCGGGGTATGAAGAGGCCTACGACCCCTTCCGCCGCGTCGGGCTGGCGCACCTGCTTGCCATCTCGGGCCTGCACCTGGCGATCCTCGCGGCCGCGGCGGCATGGGTGCTGCGTGCGATCGGCCCGGGGTGGCGTGTGGAGGCTATCGGCGTGGCGCTCGCGGTCGCGACGCTGCTGGTCATCGTGCCGGCACGCACACCCATCGTGCGCGCGGGCGTCATGGTGCTGGCGCTGCTGGCGGCTCGCGCGATGGGGCGGCGGCACGATCCGCTCGCCGTGCTGGCGTGGACGGCTCTGGGAATCGCGCTGTGGAACCCGTACCAGGTCTTCGACCTCGGCTATCAGCTGAGCTTTGGTCTCGTCGCCGCATTGCTCGCGGTCGCGCCGAGCGTGCACGGCGCGATCTTCGGCTTCCGCCGGCCCATCAAGGGCGTGCTCGAGAAGCCCCCGCCTGTGTGGCGCTTGAGCGCGGGCTACGTGGGCAACGCTGTGGGCGTGCTCTTCAGCAGCACGGTGATGTGCTGGCTGGTCAGCCTGCCTTGGATCGCCTGGCGCACGGGGCTCGTCGCTCCGCTGACGGTGCCCGCGACGCTGGTGGCCACGCCGCTGGTGACCGTGCTGCTGATCGCCTCGTACGCGTCGCTGCTCATCGGCACGATCGTTCCGCCGCTTGCCGAGCCGCTATCACAACTGCTGCACGTGCTCGCGAGCGCCAACCTCGCGGTCGTGCGATGGTTCGACGGGTTGGCGTACTCGAGCCTCGAGCTTCCACCGATCAGCGCGGCGCTGGCCATCTGCGCCACCATCACGCTGGCCGCCATCGCGAGGGCCGGCCGTCGCGTGCGATGGAACCACGCCGTCGCGCTGCTTGTGGTGCTGGGCTGGTGGGCGTTCGAGACGGTGCGGCCCTGGGTGAGGGCGCCGGTCGCGCTGCAGGTCAACACGCTCTCGGTTGGCGACGGCACGTGCCACATCCTCAAGTGCAAGGACCAGATGATGCTCTGGGATTGCGGCTCGCTCGGCCCTGCCGCGGGGCGCATCGCCACCCGCGCCGTCCAGTCGATCAGCGCCGCGGATGGCGTGCCCGTCGGCTGGGCCGTGCTCACGCACGCCAATCTCGACCACGCCAACGGCCTGCCGCGCGCCTTTGAAGAACTGGGCATCCGGCAACTCATCACAACGCCCCAGGCGCTCGATGCCGCCAACGGCGGCGGTGTGATGCGAGACATCTTCGACGCGCTGCGGGCACAGGGCGTCACCATCCAGACCGTCACGGCGGGCGACCAGCTCTCGCACGGCAGCGCACGAGGCTACGTGCTGTGGCCGCCAGAGCACACGCGATTCGACGACGCCAACAGCTCATCAATGGTCGTGCGGTGGGAGGCCGAGAACGGGCGCACGCTGCTGCTGACCGGCGACATCGGCGGCGAAGCGCTCGGCAGGCTGATCGACACCACCGACCCCGAGCTGCTCAAGGTCGACGTGCTCGAGCTGCCCCACCACGGCGCCGACGACGACCACGCCCGCCGTCTCGTAGCGCTCTCGGGCGCGCAGGTGGTCATCCAGTCCGCCGGCACCCGCCGCGTGCAGCGCGACCCGTGGACGGACTATCGCACGCGTGGGCTCTGGCTGGTGACGGGCCGAGACGGGGCCATCGAGCTCCAGCTCGAATACGAAGGCCTGCACGCCAGCACGATGCGTCGCGGCGTGCTGCTAGCGCCCTAGGGCTCGATGCGCACG
>JBITAB010000221.1:0-2023 GCA_044439825.1 Phycisphaerales bacterium JB064
GCGCGTCGCTACGGGTGGCCGGGCGGGGCGGGGTCGGGCTCGCGGGCGTTCCACTCGGCCTCGGCGGCTTCGAGGAGGTCGAGGATGCGGCGGGCCTCGGGCAGCGCACGCATGTCCTCACGGGCGACGAGCCGCTCGCGGGCGGTCATGCCATCGGCCAGGAGCGTGGGATCGGCGCCACGGTCGAGCAACGCCCTGACAACGCCGACACGCAGATAGATCGCCGCGACGTGCAGCGCGCGTTCGCCGCCCAGGGTTGGCGCGTCGAGGGCGACGCCAAGCTCGGCCAGGCGAGCGACCATAGGTGCGCGGCCTTCGGCCACTGGCTCCAGCAGCGCATCGGCAGGCAGCCACCGGAGCGTGCGCGCCAGCATCGGATCGCGCTCGATGAACAGGTCGAGTGCGGGCGTGTTGCCCCACACCACCGCCGTCTCGACCGCGTTTGGCACGGCCATGGGCGCGCGGTCGAAGCCAAGCTCGAGCAATCGACGCGTGGGCTCGGCGTCTGGAATGGTGTGGCCCGCACGGCCCCACACGTCGGCGTGGACCGCGGCCGACAGGAAGCCGCCGGATGTGGTCGCCTCCGGATCGATGCCCTCGGCCATGAGTCGCTCGAACCAAGCCATGTCGCGAGCGCCGAGCGCTTGGTCGGCGGCGTATCCCAGCCGCCATGGTTCCCAGTCGAAGCGTTCGATCGCCAGCGTGCGCATCTCGTCGCTCGCGAATGGCAGCATGTCGCAGACCTCGGTCAGAGGAGGTCCCGATGGCAAGGCCTCGAGCACCATGCCCGCGATCGTGTCGTCGTCGCCGATGAGGGCCGCGTGCACGGCATGGAGGCTTCGACGCTGGTCGGCGGCCGTGGCCCCGGCATCCAGCAGCAGGCGGACGGCTTCGCTGTGGCCGCCCTCGACGGCGAGGATCAGGGGCGTGGGCTCATCGAGCCATGGGGCAAGGAAGTTGGGCAGGGCAGCGAAGGCGTCGGGGTCTTCGCCCGCGGCCAACAGCCGCTCGATCGTGCGCACGTCGCCCATCGCCGCCGCGTGGTGCAGGGGCGGCAGGCGGTCGATGGCCATCCACCTGTGCGTCAAGAGCGCGGTTGCAGCACCGCTGGTCGCAATCAGAAACAGAAGCGAACCGGCGATGACCGTTGGAGGCCAGAGCATGACAACCAACGGCACGCGCTCGCCCACCGCGTGGCCGCACTCGGGACAGGCTGCGCCGCCCGGCAGGCCGTCGCGCGGGTGGCCGCAACGGATGCACCGGCCACGCGAGCGCCGCCATCGTCGACGCAGGACCGCCGGCACGGCAATCGGCAGCAGCACCAGCAACCACGCGGCCCCGTACGCCAGCGTGTTCACGGCAAGGCCGAGGGGTAAGGGCGTAAAGGGGACAATCGCGCAGGCTTGGAGGAAGGGCCAGGTCTCAATGGCAGGCCGATCCACAGGATCGATGCCACCGTGCGTAAGCGGCCAATCCACGGCGATCGCCGGCACGCCGCCCTGGACATACCGACCGGGCAGGACATTAATCGCGCGGCCAAGCCCACGCTTCGCGCGGACGCAACGCATCGGCCAGCCGGCGCTGACCTCCCACGCCATGTCGCTCGTGCGCTCGCGTGCGGGCGCAAACGGCCCGGGCTGGTCGGGCAGCGCGTGCCCGACGCTCCAGCTCGGAAGATTGGTGGGCGCTTCGAGATCTGGCGGTTCGTCCCACATGTCTAGCGCCTTGAACGTGCGCCACGTCAGCGTGCGGTCGCGGCCCGTCTCGACCAGCCACCCGCGCATCTCGGTCCGCTCGGCCGTGGGCGTGCCGGTCAGCGGCGTGTCAGGCCACGCCGAGCGATCGACGAGCGCGCCGGCCCAGGCGATGAGGAGGCTTGTGCTCAGGCCGAGGGCGAGGAGCAGGCAGAGCATGAGGGTGAGGCGTTTCACGGCGCGCCCTCGGCCGCCTGGAGCAGGTCGCGGACCCCCTCGTAGCCCTCGGTGTCGTGCCGGGCGATCCGCCACAGTTCTCGCGGCGTTCG
>JBITAB010000222.1:0-2000 GCA_044439825.1 Phycisphaerales bacterium JB064
CCTTCTGCCAGTACGTCGGCTCAACCCTGCCGGCGGTGCAACGGCTTTGCTCCCTATCCTGCACACATGGAGTCGCCACACGCCACCGCCCGTCCCACGCCCGCACACGTTCCAAACGACCTGGCCACCCGCATCGCCGAGGCGTGCCTCCTCCGCGGCACCTTCACGCTCCGCTCGGGCCGGACGAGTTCGTACTACCTGGACAAGTACAAGTTCAGCACCAGGCCCGAACTTCTCGGACCCGTGGCCGACATCCTGGCCGACCGGGCCCGGAAGCTGCTCGCCGATCACGGCACAAAGCAGGCCAGGCTCGCAGGGGCCGAACTCGGCGGCATCCCCCTGGTCACGGCGTGCTCACTCCGCCTGGGCCTGCCAGCGATCTTCGTGCGAAACGCCAAGAAGGACTACGGCACCGCCAAGCAGCTCGAGGGCGAGCTCAACGCGGGCGACGTGGTCGTGCTCTTCGAGGACGTCGCCACCAGCGGCGGGCAGGCGCTTGAAGCCGTCAAGGTGTTGCAGGACGCCGGCGCCACCGTCGCCGGCGTCATCGCGACCATCGACCGCCAGGAAGGCGCCCGCGAGAACGTCGAGTCCGCCGGCATCACCTTCAATGCGCTGTTCACCAAGGCCGACCTGGGTATCGACGAGTAGGCGTCAACCGCCCAGCCTCCACACCGCTTCGCGCAAACGCCATCGCCTCATGCGGTCGTGCTGCGCAAGCAATTGCGTGTCGGCGTGGACGAGCCGGATGAGGCCCGTGGCATCGCGCATGCCCGCGTCGAGGATAAAGTCGTGCACGCGGGGGCCGTCCTGGTGCGTCCACAGGTCGCTGATACGGCGGGCAAAGTTGCGCGTCCGCTGCAGCTTTCGCTCGAGTTCTGCTTGCGGCATGCCTTCGAGCGCCTCGGTCGGCGGCAGCAGCAGGTGTCGACGCGTCAGGCCGTCCAAGGCAAACACGTCGTGGCGGTCGATCGTGCGATACTCGGGCCTGTCTTTGGACCGCTGCCGGCCACTGGGGCCAGCAGCGCCCCGGGCCGTCCACCCGTGGGCCGCGAGTAACGAGTCGAGTGCTTCGAATGAGCCCTCGCCTTCGATCACCTCACGCTCGATCACGGCGATCCTGCGTTTGGCAAGTTGATCGGTGTATGGCCTCAGCCCGGCCGGATCATCCCGATCGAATCGCGAGAGCGACTTGAGCAGTGCCGCCCGACGCGTGTCGCTCAGCGAATCAATGAGCCGCCACGCGTCCGGCGACACCAACAGTGCCAGCGCTGCATCCAACGCGTACGCCCGTGGCGGCCCTTCGTCCGCGCCCGCCGCGAACTCGAGCAGCAGCGAGAGCGTGAGCCCCCACCGCTCGGCATCGCGTGCTTCGACGGCTTCGGATGCCGAAAGCCGCTCAAGCTCGATCATCTCGATGAAGCCGCCATCGGGTCGGTGGACGTAGCGGAAAGCACCTGCATCTCCGGCTTGGCCAAAGCCCAGGCTTGATGCCGCGACAAGGATCAAAGCCAGGGCGACGACCACTCTCATCGAAGGGCCTCGATCGCCTCGGCAATGCGCTGGCGTAACTGTGCGTCCGCATCGCACGCCTCGCCCGCATCGGCAAGCAGAATAGTGAGCACCCCTGCGGCATCCACGGCCTGACGATCCCGCAGGCGCGTGGTGATCGCCGACCTCGAAGGCTTGTCCCAACCGTCGGCCAATGCCCTGGCGAACGCCCTCGCCTCCGCTATGGACCGCTTGATCTGCTTCGCCTCACCGCGCTGTGCCCCAGGCACATATCGAGACGCGACCTCGCGCACCACTGTTGGTCCGTCGGCACCCTGGGCACGCTCTTCGAGCTCCGCGACACGTGCAGACGTGCTCTCGACCATCGCGCGCATCCGCCCCGCCGGGTCGATGCGATCCAGTTGCCCTAGCGCATTGGCCATCTCGGCGCGAGCCTGCGTGCTCATCGCCATCGTCATCGCGGCGGCATCGGGCTGCTTCAGCGCGTC
>JBITAB010000223.1:0-9690 GCA_044439825.1 Phycisphaerales bacterium JB064
CGACGCTCAGCGGCAGGTGCACGGCCATCTGGTCGCCGTCGAAGTCGGCGTTGAAGCCGGTACACACCAGCGGGTGCACCTTGATGGCGTTGCCTTCCACCAGCACCGGCTCGAAGGCCTGGATACCCATTCGGTGGAGCGTGGGAGCACGGTTGAGCAGCACGGGGTGCTGGTCGATCACTTCCTCGAGGATGTCCCACACCTCGGGGTCGCGACGCTCGAGCATGCGCTTGGCGCTCTTGATGGTGTCGGCCAGCCCGTGCTCACGCAGCTTGCGGATGATGAAGGGCTGGTACAGCTCCAGAGCGATCTTCTTGGGAAGGCCGCACTGCCACAGCTTGAGCTCGGGACCGACGACGATCACCGAGCGAGCCGAATAATCGACGCGCTTACCCAGCAGGTTCTCGCGGAAGCGGCCCTGCTTGCCCTTGATCATGTCCGTCAGCGACTTCAGCGTGCGGTTGCTCGAACCGACCACCGGGCGGCGGCAGCGGGCGTTGTCGAACAGGTTGTCGACGGCCTGCTGCAGCATCCGCTTCTCGTTGCGGATGATGACCTCGGGGGCGTTGAGGTCCATCAGCTTCTTGAGGCGGTTGTTGCGGTTGATGATGCGGCGGTAGAGGTCGTTCAGGTCGCTGGTGGCGAAGTTGCCGCTCTCCAGCAGCACGAGCGGACGCAGGTCGGGCGGGATCACGGGGATCACGTCCATCACCAGCCACGACGGGTCGTTCTCGCTCTTGCGGATGTTCTCCACGAGCTTGAGCCGCTTGGCCAGGTCCTTGATCTTCTGCTTGCTGCGCGTCTCTTTGAGCTCTTGACGCAGCTGGCCGGCCAGCTCGTCGAGGTCGAGACGGTCGATCAGCTCACGCATCGCCTCGGCGCCCATCATGGCGCGGAAGGCGTTGCCGAAGGCCAGCACCGCGGCGCGGTACTTGTCCTCGGTGATGATCGTCTGGGCCTCGATCTTCGTGCCGTCCTCGAGCTGCAGCCCGGGCTCGGCCTCGATGATCACGTAGTCCTGGTAATAGATCACGCGCTCGAGCTCGGTGGTCTTGAGCCCCAGCAGCGTGCCCAGGCGGCTGGGCATGCTCTTGAAGAACCAGATGTGCACGATCGGGCTGGCCAGGTTGATGTGGCCCATGCGCTTGCGACGCACGCGGCTGTGCGTCACCTTCACGCCGCAGCGGTCGCAGATGATGCCCTTGTACTTCACGCCGCGGTACTTGCCGCAGGCGCACTCGTAGTCTCGCTCGGGCCCGAAGATGCGCTCGCAGAACAGACCGTCCTTCTCGGGGCGGTACGTGCGATAGTTGATCGTCTCGGGCTTCTTCACCTCGCCGTAAGACCACGCCCGGATGTCGTTGGGCGAAGCCAGCGTCACCTTGACGGCGGAGAAGTCATTGATGCGGTCGTACACGGTCTCGGCCATGTGTGCCTCCGGTGGTTACCGGTG
Organism: Phycisphaerales bacterium JB064; assembly: GCA_044439825.1. Classification (GTDB taxonomy): domain Bacteria; phylum Planctomycetota; class Phycisphaerae; order Phycisphaerales; family UBA1924; genus JAHCJI01. Next base: position 1,454 of record JBITAB010000223.1, read on the forward strand.
AATGTCAAACCAATTCGGGACGCGACAGAGTGGGGAGCAGCGGCGGCGTGTCGGATTACAACAGGCTGCCCAACTCCTGCTGCCGCTTCTCCAGCGTGATGTTCATGCCAAGGCCCTTGAGCTCGTTGCACAGCACGTCGAAGGCGATCGGCATGCCGGCCTCGAGCTTGTGGGTGCCCTTCACCATGCTCTCGTAGATCTTGGTGCGGCCTTCCACGTCGTCGCTCTTGACCGTCAGCAGCTCCTGCAGGATGTAGCTGGCGCCGTACGCCTCGAGCGCCCACACTTCCATTTCGCCGAAGCGCTGGCCACCCGTGCGGCTCTTGCCGCCGAGGGGCTGCTGGGTGATGAGCGAGTAGGGGCCGGTCGCACGAGCGTGGATCTTGTCGTCCACCAGGTGGTGCAGCTTGAGCATGTACATGTAGCCGACCGAGGTGCGCTGCTGGAAGGCCTCGCCCGTCCGGCCGTCGTAGAGCTGGATCTTTCCACCGCGAGGCATATGCGCCAGCAGCTCGCGATGGTGCGGATGCTGGCCGGTCTTCTCGACCTCGGCGTTGCGATCCTTGACGTAGGTGTTCGCTTCCTCGATGGCCGCGTGGATCTCGTCCTCGGTAGCGCCATCGAACACGGGCGTGACGGCCTGGAAGCCCAGGACCTGCGCCGCCCAGCCAAGATGCAATTCGAGGATCTGCCCGACGTTCATGCGGCTGGGCACGCCCAGCGGGTTGAGCATGATGTCGACCGGCGTGCCGTCCTCCATGAACGGCATCTCTTCCACGGGCACCAGGCGGGCGATGACACCCTTGTTGCCGTGGCGGCCGGCCATCTTGTCACCCACGCTCAGGGGGCGCTTGCTGGCGATGTAGACCTTGACCATCTCCAGCACGCCGGCGGGAAGCTCGTCGCCGCGCTTCATGTGCGCGACGCGACGCTGCTTCTCCTTCTCGATGGCCTCGATGCGAGGCCAGTACTGGCGATAGCTGATCTCGGCCTCTTCGCGGGCCTCCTTGCTGCCCTTCACCCAGCCCAGCTCAAAGGTCTTGATCTGCTCGATCACGACCTCGGGGATGTCGCTGGCGGCGACCTTCTGGCGGGTGTTGGGGTCGACCAGATCGCTGCCGGTCGCGTCGTTGATGGCGGCCACCATCTCGCGGAAGATGTCGATGGCCTTGCCATCCATCTCCGCCTCATACTCGGCGATCTGCTGCTTGAGCTGCCGCTTCTGCTCCTCGTTCATGTGCAGGCGGCGGCTGAACTTGCGGGCGCCGATGACGATGCCGTCGATGCCGCTGGGCACCTCCAGCGAATCGTTCTTCACGTCCTCGCCCGCACGGCCGAAGATGGCGTGCAGCAGCTTCTCTTCGGGCGTCAGCTCGGTCTTGCTCTTGGGGCTGACCTTGCCGACGAGGATGTCGCCCGGGCCCACGCGGGCGCCCACGCGGATCACGCCGTCGTCGTCGAGGTTGCGCAGGGCCTTCTCGCTGACGTTGGGGATGTCGCGCGTGAACTCCTCGCGACCCAGCTTGGTGTCGCGGATCTCCACGTCGAAGCTATCGATATGGATCGACGTGAACACGTCGTCCTTCACGATCCGCTCGCTGATGACGATGGCGTCCTCGAAGTTATACCCGTCGAAGGTGTTGAACGCGACCAGCACGTTCTTGCCGATGGCAAGCTCGCCGTTCTTGATCGAAGGACCGTCGGCGATGACCTGGCCGGCCTCCACCACGTCGCCCGGACGGACGACCGGCTTCTGGTTCAGGCACGTGCGCTCGTTCATGCCGCGGAACTTGCGCAGCACGTACTCGTCGCTGTTGTCGATGATGATGCGCTCGGCATCGACGAACGTGACCACGCCGCCGACCTTGGCCTTGATGACCATGCCCGAGTTGAAGCCCACCGACTTCTCCATGCCGGTGGCCACGCAGGGCGGATCGACCTTGATCAGCGGCACGGCCTGACGCTGCATGTTCGAGCCCATCAGCGCGCGGTTGGCGTCGTCGTGCTCGAGGAAGGGGATCAGCGCGGCCGAGATGCCCACCACCTGCTTGGGCGAGATATCCACGTACTCGACGTTGTCGGCCGGCACTTCGGCCAGCTCGCCAGCAACGCGCGCCAGCACCATGCCGCTGCGGAAGGTGCCGTCCGCGTTGAGCGAGTCGGCCGGAGCCAGCGTGCCGCGCATCTCCTCGTCGGCGCGCAGGTGCATGACGTCCTTGCTCGCCTTGCCGTTCTTCACGACGCGGTAGGGCGTGCGCAGGAAGCCGTAATCGTCGATCGACGAATAGATCGACATGCGCGCGATCAGACCGATGTTCGTGCCTTCGGGCGTCTCGATCGGGCAGATACGGCCGTAGTGGCTGATGTGAACGTCGCGAACCTCGAAGCCGGCGCGCTTGCGGTTCAAACCGCCCGGGCCCAGGGCCGAGAGGCACCGCTCGTGCACCAGCGTGCTCAGCGGGTTGGTCTGGTCGACCACCTGGCTCAGTTCGCTGCGACCGAAGAAGAAGTCGATCGCACTGCTGATGCTCTTGCTGTTCACCAGGTCGGCGATCTTGGCGAGCTCATCAGGGTCCTTCACGCTCATGCGTTCCTGGACCGTCCGCTTGAGCTTCAGGAAGCCCTTGCGCACCTCGTCGACCGCCAGCTCGTCCATCGTGCGCAGGCGACGGTTGCCCAGGTGGTCGATGTCGTCCTCGACCGCCACGGGCTGGCCGGTCTCGGGGTCCAAGCGGTTGCTGCGCAGGTCCAGCAGATACTGGATGATGCGCAGCAGGTCCTGGGCGCGGATGAAGTTGCTGTCGACCGAGTCCTCGAAGCCGAACTTGCGGTTGATGCGGAAGCGACCCACGCGGCCGATGCGGTAGCGGCTGTCATCGAAGAACTTCTCGATGAACAGCTGCTTGGCCTTTTCCACCTGCGGCGGGTTGCCCGGACGCAGCTTGGTGTACAGCTTCAGCAGCGCCTGCTCGTGGGGATCCTCCACGCCGAACTCCTCGGCGAACTTGCGGAGGTTCTCGGCGGCCACGGTGTTGAGGATCAGCGCGTCGCTGGGGTTCTGGATCACCCGGGCGCTCTTCAGCGTCGAGGCCTGGATCTTCTCCAGGTTGTCGGCGCCGATCTGGAAGCCGGTATCGACCAGGATCTCGCCGCTCTCGGTATCGACGATCGGCGCGGCCGCCCAGTCCTCCTCGTGGAGCTGGTTGGTCTTGACCTCGTTGATCTCGTAGAACAGGCTCAGCAGCGCCTCGGTGGCGGCCACCGTCTTGTCGAGGCAGCGCAGGAACGTCGTCGCCGCCATCTTGGGCGACTGATCGATCCGCATCTCGAGCTGGTCCTTCTTGTTGACCGAGATCTCGATCCACGAGCCACGCTCGGGCACGATGCGGGCGCTGTGCAGCGGGCGATCGGTCTCTTCCTCGCTCTTGGAGAAGTCAACGCCCGGCGAGCGGTGGAGCTGGCTCACGATCACACGCTCGGCGCCGTTCACGATGAACTCGCCGCCGCCGATCATGATGGGGAACTCCCCGAGGTAGATATCCTCCTCGGGCATGTCCGGACGGCCCTCACGCTCGAGGCGCAGGCGGATCTTGAACGGCAGGCCGTAGGTCAGCCGCAGCTCTTTACATTCGTCGATCGTGTAGCGCGCCTCGTCGAGCTCGTACTGGCTGTACTGCAGGCGCATCGTGCCGTCGTAGCTCTCGATCGGAAAGACCTCACGAAGCAACGACTCCAAGCCGATATCACCATCACGCTCGTCCGGGCCCTTGTCGAGCTGGAGGAACCGCTCGTAAGCAAGCCTCTGGACGACCGTGAGATCGCCGACCGGGAGAGTATCGCCGCGCTTGGCGTAACTGCGCACGTTCATCGCCGCCATCGATCACCTCGCGATGGGAAGCGGACCCGATTCCACAGCCCTTGGCCCGTGGAGGGTCCATCCAGATCTACATCGTGCTGTTCGGATCGCCGCCAGCCCCGTCCTGTTTCATGACGCAATGGGGAGAGTAGCCCCCCAAAATGCTCTTGACAAGGGCCGCACGTTTCGCTAGCACAACGATAATAAATTCTCACCAAAGGCAGCCACCCCCTTTCAGGGGCCGCTACCGCCGTTTTCACCCGATGACAAGGCCGCGTGCGAATCCACACGCGGCCTTCATGATTCGATCACTTCGGAAAACCCTGACACGAAATTTCATGCCAGGATCGCCCGCGGAGGGCGTGGGTCAGGCGACCTCGACCTCGGCGCCGGCTTCCTTGAGCTTCTCGGCCAGAGCGTCGGCCTCGTCCTTGCCGATGCCTTCCTTGACCTTGGCCGGCAGGTTGTCGACCATGTCCTTGGCTTCCTTCAGGCCCAGGCCGGTGGCCTCGCGGACGACCTTGATGACCTGGATCTTCTTGCCACCATCGCCCTTGATGATGACGTCGAACTCGGTCTTCTCGGCGGCGGCGGCAGCGCCACCACCACCGTCAGCCGGGCCGGCCATCATGACGGCGCCGCCGGCGGCGGGCTCGATGCCGTAGGTGTCCTTGAGGTAGTCGGCCAGGTCAACGGCCTCCTTCAGGGTCAGGCCGACGATCTCGTCGCCCATCTTGGTGATCTTGGCATCAAAGGTCTTGGTCGCTTCGTCGCTCATGATGGTCTTCTTTCCAATACTCGTGGCCACGCCCTGCCGCCTGCAAGTGGGGCCGAACCGTTCGGCGCTTTAACCCCTCGCCCGGTGTCGGGCTCTGCCGGGGCCAGTTGCAGGTCGACGCACGCGGCGGCGTCTACCGAAGCGTGCCCATCGCGTTTCCACGATCGGCACGGATGGTTTCGAATCAGGCGATCTTGGCGATGGTCTCGCCGCTCTCGAGCTTCTCCTGCAGGGTCTTGAGGATGCCGGCGATGTTGCTGGCCGGGCTCTTGACCGCGCCCACCAGCTTGCCGCCGGGGGTGAGGATGATCGTGACCGCCTGGGCGATGGCCTCGTCGCGCGTGGGGAACTTGCTCAGGCGCTTCACGCCGTCTTCGCCCACGAACAGCTCGCCATCGAGCACGGCCCCCTTGAGCTCAAGGTCGGGCATGTCTTTGGCGATACCGACGATCTTGCGGGCCACCTCGACGACCGTCTCGGCGCCGTACACCAGGGCGTTGGGCCCGGTGAGCAGGTCGCCCAGACGCTCGAGACCGGTGCCCTCGAAGGCCTTGCGCGCCACGTTGTTGCGCAGCACCGTCACCGAGATCTCGCTCTTGGCGAGGTCCTTGCGGAAGCTGTTGGTGGTGTTGGCATCAAAGCCGCGGATGTTCACCAGCAGGGCGTCGCCGTTCTCGCCAAGCTTGGCGAGATAGTCGGCCATCATCATTTCTTTGACTGGCTTGGACATGACTCGTTCCTTTCCCCCTCGTCAGGAGACGACGGCGGCCTCGTGGTGCACGCGAACGCCGGGGGTCATCGTGCCGCTGATGGTGATCTTCTTGATGTACTCGCCCTTGACGGCGCTGGGGCGGATCTTCTCGATGGCCTGCACGAAGTACTCGTAGTTCTCCTGCAGGTCACCCTCGGGGAAGCTCATCTTGCCGATGACGGCGTGGATGTTCCCGCCCGAATCCGCACGGTACTCGAGCTTGCCCGCCGCGTACTCCTTGACGGCCGTGGGCACGTCGGTGGTCACGGTGCCCGCCTTGGGGCTGGGCATCAGGCCCTTGGGGCCCAGCACGCGGCCCAGCTTGCTGATGACGCGCATCATATCGGGGCTGGCCACGGCCACGTCGAAGTCGAAGAACCCGCCCTCGATCTCGGCCACCAGGTCCTCGCCGCCCGCCTTGATGGCGCCGGCCTCGAGGCAGGCCTTGACCTTGTCCTCGCTGCAGAAGGCCACCACGCGCTTGGTCTGGCCGATGCCCTTGGGCAGGGCCACCGAGCCACGCAGCGCCTGGTCGGCCTGCTTGGTGTCCAGGTTCAGGTGCAGGCACACCTCGACCGTCTGGTCGAAGCGCGGGCCCTTGAACTTCTTCAGGGCGGTGATCGCCTGATCCACCGGCAGGGCCGGGGCCTTGCTCATCGCGTCGGCCACCTTGGCGTTGGCCGCTGTTCGCTTGCTCATGCGTCCCATTTCAGCCCTCCACCGTCACGCCCATGGAGCGGGCGGTGCCTGCGATCACTTCCGTAGCCGCGTCGAGGTTCGAAGCGTTCAGGTCGGCCAGCTTCTCCTCGGCGATCTTGCGGCACTGCTCGCGGGTGATCTTGCCGATGGGGGTCTGCGGCGTCGCCGCGCCCTTGCTCAGGCCGGCCGCTTCCTTAATAAGCACCGACGCGGGCGAGCTCTTGATCTCGAACTCGAACGAGCGGTCGCTGTAGGCCGTTACGACGCAGCCCACGACCTTGCCGTTCAGGCTCGACGTGGCGGCGTTGAACTGCTGGATGAACTGGCCGGGGTTGACACCCTTGGCGCCCAGAACGGGGCCAAGCGGGGGCGCAGGCGTCGCCTGGCCGCCCGGGGCCATGATCTTGAAAACGTGCGTAACTTCTTTCTTGGCCATCGATCCTCACCTCCCACCAGGCCCGGGCACGCCCAAAAGGGCATTCCCGAATGCGTGTGCCGGCCAACGGCTTCCACGCGACACAGTGGTCCACTCGGCGTTGCATTGTCGGCCCGGGCACACGCCACTGGGCCAGCCCTGACTGAGCAGGGCCAAGATGATAGACCACCGGAAGATCGCGAACCAGTTCACCCGTTTCCAGCGGGCATTGGAACGAATGAGAGCGTAGCCACTTCTCAAGCCAAACATTATTCTTACAAAACGGACATCCCCCACCCCGCCGGCTAATGTTGCCGCTTTGCCACACAGCCCGATGTGCGGGCCGGGTTTCTGACCGACGGAGCGACCATGCTGGGACGAGTCTTCAAGGCCTACGACATCCGGGGCACCTACCCCGACCTGCTGACCGATCGCATGGCCTGGCAGGTGGGCGTGGGCACGGGCCGCTTCATGCTCGAGGTGGCCGCCGCCGCGGGCGAGACCACGCCCATGATGCGCACCGTCGTCGTCGGGCGCGACATGCGCGACAGCGGGCCCACGCTGACCAACGAGCTCATCGACGGCCTCACCCGAGCGGGCGTCAGTGTCATCGACCTGGGGCTCGTCGACACGCCCATGATCTACTTCGCCATCAACCACCTGGGCTGCGCGGGCGGCGTGATGGTGACCGCCAGCCACAACCCGCCCAACTGGAACGGCTTCAAGATCGCCGGCCCCAAGGCCAGGCCCATCGGCGAGGCGACCGGCCTGGCCGACATCCGCAAGCACGCCGCCATGGCCGACCCGCGGACGATCGAGGAGCCCACCGGCCGCGTCGAGCAGCGCGACCTGTGGGCGCCCTACGCCAAGCACGTGCGACACTTCCTGCGCGCGGGCGGGCCAGCCTTAAAGGGCCGCAAGCTCAAGGTCGTCGTCGACGCCTCCAACGCCATGGCCGGCACGATGATCCCCAAGGTCTTCGGCGAGAAGGGCGAACTGGTCGAGGCCTATCTGCCTGACCTCGAGCTCATCACCGTCAACATGGACAACACCAGCGGCGACTACGCCCACCCGCCAAACCCGCTCGTCAAGAGCAACATGCGCATGACCCAGGAGGCGGTCATCGAGAACGATGCCGACGTGGGCTTCTGCTTCGACGGCGACGCCGACCGCTGCATGGTGGTGGACAACGACGCCCAGATCATCGGCTGCGACCACCTGACCGCCCTGCTGGCCGCCGACGCGCTCGAGCGCAGCCCGGGCAGCGCCATCGTCTACGACCTGCGCTCGAGCAAGGCCGTCGAAGAAGACGTGCGCAAGGCCGGCGGCATCCCGGTGCGCGGGCGCGTGGGCCACGTGTTCATGAAGGCCGCCATGGCCGAGCACAACGCCGTGTTTGGCGGCGAGCTCAGCGGCCACTTCTACTTCCAGGACAACTTCAACGCCGACTCGGGCGCCATCGCGATGGCCACCGTGCTGGGCCTGCTCGGCCGCAGCAAGAAGAGCCTGGGCCAGATGATCAAGCCCATCGCCCGCTACATCCAGAGCGGCGAGCTGAACTTCACCAACGAGGAGCCCCAGGCGGTCATCGACAAGCTCGAGGAGGAGATCGCCGGCGAGGACGCCATCGTCGACAACCTCGACGGCATCACGATCGACAACTTCCAGAAGGAAGGCTGGTGGATCAACGTCCGCATGAGCAACACCGAGCCGCTCTTGCGCCTCAACGCCGAGGCCA
>JBITAB010000224.1:0-9516 GCA_044439825.1 Phycisphaerales bacterium JB064
CAGCAGCTCGATCAGCGTGAACGCCTTGCGGTTCTTGATCGTCTTCATGGAACGTTGCTCCAAACTTGCGGACCGCTCGCCATACGGCGATCGATCCAGCATCATCAGCGATCCGCATATACCGTGCGGACCAAGCGGAGCCGAGAAGCCTTGATGCTCCAGCCCATCCCGAACTCGGCCATCTCGGGGGCGACGCTCAAAGCGACGCCTGGGTGGGGCTGACCGCCTGCGGCGTCTGGAAGCATCTCATGGAGACACCCAGAAATCTGTGCCTGTGGCACGGGCCGGGGCGGTCGTCGAGTTGTCGGAAGTAGGCTCTAGCGGGTGCTGATGATTTCGGGCGAGCGATGTCGTCCCATCAGAACGGTTTTGCGAATACCCGCGTGAAGCCCCTTTCCAGCTGCGCGCAGCGCGTACAGATTACTGGAATCGATTCGCGTGTCAAGCCAATGTGTTCCATGGACCATGAAATTGCGCAAATCTCGTGGCCTATGAACCATCCAATACCCAAACAAACCTCTTCGAGGCCGCCCCATGCCTGATATCAACCAAACACTTTCGAGCCTCAACATCCAACTCCCCAAGCCCCCGCCGGCCGTGGCGGCTTACATCCCGGTCCGCCTCGATGGCCAGCACGCCTACGTCAGCGGCCAGCTCCCCTTCGTCGATGGCAAGCTGCCCCAGATGGGCCTGGTGGGTGTCGAGGTGAGCCTGGAGCAAGCCCAGAGCATGGCCCGCCAGTGCGCCATCAACGCCCTTGCCGCCCTCAACGAGTACGCGGGCGGGCTGGACAACATCGACGGCATCATCAAGGTGGGCGTGTTCGTCGCCTGCGGCTCAGACTTCACCGACCACCCCAAGGTGGGCAACGGCGCCAGCGAGCTGCTCCAGCAGGTCTTTGGCGAGGCCGGCCGCCACGCACGGGCGGCCGTTGGCTGCTCGTCGCTGCCCCTGGGCGCGCCGGTCGAGGTCGAGATGATCGCCAAGCTCAAAAAGAATGTGGGCTGAGACTCAGCCGAACGCCTTCTTGTAGTCGGCCAGGAATCGCTCGAGGCCCGAGTCGGTCAGCGGGTGGTTCATGACCTTGCCGATGACGTCGAAGGGCACGGTGGCCACGTCGGCGCCCGCCAGGGCGCACTGCAGCAGGTGGTTGGGGTGGCGGATCGACGCCGCCAGCACCTTGGTGGCCAGCCCATAGTTGTCGTAGATCTGGCGGATCTTGACGATCAGCTCCATGCCGTCCTCGCCGATGTCATCGATGCGGCCGATGAACGGGCTCACCAGATACGCCCCCGCCTTGGCAACCATGAGCGCCTGCAGCGACTGGAAGCACAGCGTCATGTTCGTGCGGATGCCCTCGTCGCTGAGCGCCTTGCAGGCGCGCAGGCCGTCGACCGTGCTGGGCAGCTTCACCACGATGTTCTCGGCGATGCTCGCGCGGTCCTTGCCCTCGGCCAGCATCTCCTTGAAGGTCGTCGCGATCACCTCGGCCGACACGGGCCCGGGCACGACCGCGCAGATCTCCGCCAGCCGCTTGCCATAGTCCACGCCCTCCTTGGCGATGAGCGTGGGGTTGGTGGTCACGCCGTCGAGCACGCCCATGTCGTGCGCCTGGCGGATCTGGTCGAGGTTGGCCGTGTCGATGTAGAGTTCCACGCTGGAGATTCCTTGCGGCTTGCGTCCTGGAAAACGAGCCCCCGCCGAGGGGCGGGGGACACATGCTGAGCTTGCGGCTCAGGCTTCAACCGTAGCCTCCAGCTCGCGCTGCAGCAAAGCCTTGAGCTCTCGCCGCATGATCTTGCCGGTGGGGTTTCGCGGCAGGGCCTCGACGATCCGCACCTCTCGCGGGATCTTGTACCCCGCCAGCCGCTCCTTGCACCACGACTTGAGCGCAGCGGGATCAGGACTCGTGCCCTCCTCGGGCTCGACGAAGGCCACGATCTCCTCGCCCCGGCTCGGGCACGTGCGGCTGGTGACGCCAGACGCGTGCACGTCGGGGTGGTGGTTGAGCACCTCCTCGATCTCACGCGGGAAGACGTTCTCGCCGCCGACGATCATCATCTCCTTGAGGCGGCCGGTGATCAGCAGGCGGCCGACCTCGTCCACGCGCCCGATGTCGCCCGTGCGGAAGAACCGCTCGGGGTCGAACACTCGGGCCGTCTCCTCGGGCGCCTTGAAGTAGCCCTTCATCACGTTGGGCCCGCGCACGCGGATCTCGCCCTCGGCGCCCGGCGCCATCAATCGCCCGGAATCAACGCACGTGATGCGCTGCTCGACGTCGGGCAATGGCAGGCCCACGCAGTGCGCACGGAACTCCGTCGGCCGGCACCAGTGCGTCACCGGCGCGGTCTCGGTCAGCCCATAGCCCTCGTGGATCGCCACGCCGAAACGCTCCTGGAATCGGCGGAAGACGTCTTCGGGCAGCGGCTCGCCGCCCGAGACGGCGTACCGGATCTGCAGGAAGTCCTCGGCATGGGCGTTCTTGACCGATAGCAGCGCGCCGTACATCGACGGGATGGCCACGAACACCGTGGGCTTGTGCTGCTTGAACAGCCTGACCACCAACTGAGGCACGAAGCGGGCGGTGTACACGACGCGCTGGCCCAGCAGCAGCGGCAGCAGCGTCATTACCGTCAGCCCAAAGCTGTGGAACTGCGGTAGCACGCTCAGGAACGTGTGGTTGTCGCGGGTGAACTGCACGAATCGGTCGATCTGCGAGACATTGCTCAGCAGGTTGCTGTGCGTCAGCATCACGCCCTTGGGCCGCCCGCTCGTGCCAGACGTGTACAACAGCACCGCCAGATCGTCGGGCTCCGAACGCGCGGGCCAGCGCAGCTCGGGCACGCCCTTGAAGCTCACGTCGTCGAGCTTGATCAGGTTCTTGCACTTTGGCTCATAGCCCAGGTGCTCGAGCATCGGGCCCGCGGTGATGATCGTGTCGGTGCCGCAGTGGTCGATGACGTACTGGAGCTCGTCCTGCTTGAGCAGGTAGTTGAGCGGCACCACGGTCTTGCCCAGCATCCACGCGGCCAGGGCGGCGATGGGAAACCCACCGCTGGTGGGCAGCAGCACGCCAACCGTGTCGGTCGTGCACCGCCGCTCGATCTCCGAGGCCAGGTAGTAGCTGCCCGCCAGGATCTTCAGGCCGGTGTAGCTCGCCCGGTCGTCGACGACCAGGGTCCGGCGGCCGTGGCGGATCAGGCTGCGCAGTAAGGCCCACTGGATGCTCAAGACCCTGCCCTCCGTGCATCGCGCCCGCCGTCTTCCACGAGACTTATCGGTGTCGGGCGTCTAAGGATCATGGGATGGTAGACCAACCACTAACCAAGGCCCCCACCGCTCGCCACCTGCGAGGGGCGACCCTGGGCCTGCTCCTGTCCCTCTCAACAACCCTGACTGGCTGCGCCGCTGGGGGCGGCGGCGGGCAGGCCAGCTATCGCGACCATTACGAGGCCGGCCGATACCAGCTCGCCCTGGCCAGCGCCCGGGCGACGGCGGGCCAGCCCGGCGGCTCGAGCGACGCCGCCCTGGTAGCCGGCCTGGCCGCCGAGGCCATGCGAGACGATATCACCGCCCGCCAGTGGCTCGAGCCCATCGCCAGAGGCAGCGGGGACACCGCCGCCCGCGCACGAGCCGGGCTGGGGCTCATCGAGCTGCGCACGGGCGACGCCCTGACCGCCGCACGCGAGCTCGAGGCCGCCAGCATGCAGCTGGGTGCTCAGGACGGCCGCGAGGCCGCCCGCGTCGCGGCCGACGCCTACCAGCGCGCCGGTCGCGCCCAAGACGCCGAGCGCATGCGACGCCGGGCCGCGGGCATGTACGAGCCGAGCTCCAGCGACGACGCTGCCCACATCACGGGCAGCTACACCCTGCAGGTGGGCGCGTATAGCACGCGTAGCCGGGCCAACCAGCGCGTGGCCGAGGTCAGCTCGGCCGCCCGCAGCGCGGGGCTGGGCGAGCCTCGTGTCGAGTTCGCCACCCGTAGCGGCCAGCCGCTCTATCTGGTTCAGCTCGGCCGTTTTCGCACCGAGGGCGACGCCCAGCGAGCCCAGCGCACGCTGGGGGTCTCGACCATCGTGTCGCGCGTGCAATAGCCAATGAAAAGGGGCCCGCGTCGCCGCGGGCCCCTCGGTCGTTCAAGCTGTCAGCCGAGCCTTACGGGCAACTGAGCGTGAAGATCTGGAAGGCGTCCAGGCCCGCCTCGGTCACCGAGTCGTTGGGGTTGTCGGTGGCCAGGAAGCGGAAGCGCATCTGGCTGGTGACCATCACGAAGTCGCTGATGGTCCAGGTCTTCTTGACCCAGCCGGCCGAGTCGCCCGTGCTCTCGATGGGCGTCCACGACACGCCGCCGTCGTTCGAGACCTCGACGTCCATGGTGTCGACGTCCAGGTCGTCGTTGGTGAACCAGCGGGCGTAGCTGAGCACGGCGTCGGGCGTCGCGCTCAGGTCGTACACCGGCGAGATCAGGATCGTCGGGCCGCCGTCCACGTCGGAGTTGGACTGCGTGGTGTCGTTGTCGGTCAGGAAGCACTGGCCCGAACCGTCGAAGTCGGCGAAGGGATCGCCACGGCCCCAGGCCGCCGGCACGCCGCGGTCCCAAGCGCCATCGGTGACCTCGATGTTCTCCGTCGTCCAGCCGTCGGCCGTCTCGAAGTCGAGATCGACGATGAAGGTCTGGTTGGCCACCTGATAGCTGAACACGTCATCGGGCGCAGTCGGCGGGAAGATCACCTCGCCGCTGACCGTGCCCTCGGCTGCCAGGAAGAACTCAGGGTTGTCGCCGCAGGCCGCGGCGGGCACGGTGGCCTCGTAGAGGTCGCCGCCAAGGCTCATCAGAGGCACATCGATGAACGAGCCGCCATCGAAGCGGTATCGCAGCACCTCGGAGCCGGGCACGAGCGCCTCGCCGTCCTTGGCCTGGATCTCCACCTCGAAGGTGACGGCCTCGCCCGGCGCCGCGATGTCGGGCAGCACCGTCTGCACCTCGAAGTCGACACCGAGCGGGGCGCGGTTGTTGTTGACGTACAGGTCATCGAGACCCAGACGCCCCTGGGCCGAGCCAAAACTCGGGCCGAAGTCGAAGCGGACAGCCTCGACGTTGCTCAGGTCGAGCCCGCTGCCGTTGGTGAGGAAGTCGGCCAGGCGGATGCGGATGGTCTCGTACTCGTTCTGCCAGCCCGCGCCCGTGCCAGCGCCGGTGCGCTGGTAGGGCTCCTCGACGCCGCCGCCGTAGACGCCGGTGTTGATCGCGCTGGTGTTGCCATCGCCGTCACGCAGGCTGACCGTGAAGTTCAGGTCGCCAAGCTGGGCGACCGTCTGCGGGTGACGCGTGCCCTGGGCGGCGCGGAAGCTCAGGAAGAAGTCGTCGGTCCAGTCACGCTCGCCCGGAATGACGGCGAACTCGATGAAGCTGTCGCTGGTCCAGTCGAAGACCAGGCCTCGCGAGTCGTCGCCGCCGCTGGCGCGGGTCATGCCGTTGCTGGGCTGGCTGCCCGTCCACGAGTACGACCCATCCGAATCGCTCTGGAGCACCTCGGTGGCGTTGCTCACGCTCATGGTGACCGCGCCACCCGAGCTGCTGCGATCGAGCTCGAGGTTGGTCTGGAAGTCATCGATGTAGAAGTCGTCGCCGTCGGTGGTCTCGCGATACTCGCGCACCACCACCGTGCTCTGGCTCACGCTCAGGCTCTCCAGGCTCTCGGCCTGGCGCCACAGATACTCGGTGGCCATCTGGCCGCCCGCGCTCTCCTCGGCGTGCAGCTTGGCCAGCACGAGGTACACGGCCATCTGCACGCGCTGGGCCTCTTCGCGGCCGATCTCGGTGCCAGCCGGCCCGCTGAAGTCATTGAAACCGCAGCAGTTGAAGTCGTTGTGATCGGCGCCGTGCAGATAGGTGCTGTAGCGGTTGCCCTCGGCGCGATCATGGATCGCGAACGAGCTGACGCCCGCGGAGGGAGCGCCCGAGATGTCGCCGTCGGCCGAGCCCCACAGCAGGTGGTAGTTCACCAGACCGGGCTCGGTGCTGCCCGAACCCAGCGAGTTGTTGGGCGCGATGCTCGACACGAGCACGATGTCGTCGGCGTCATAGTTCTGCGTGCTCACCAGGCCGTCGCGGACGCGCGTGTACGCACGGGCCACGCCCTCACCGCCGCGGCTGTGGCCGATCCACATGATGCGGCTGGTGTCCACACGACCCTGCAACACACCGCCGCCGATGGTGTCCAGGCCGTCCAGGAACGCGTCGGTGTGCAGATACGTCGAGGTGCTGGCCGTCTCGATGCCGGGCACCGTGTCGTTCTGGTTGCACATCACGATGAAGCCGTGGCTGGCGAGGTGCTGCTGCAGGAAGTCGTACCAGCGATAGTCGTGGCCGTTGCCGTGGCTGATCACCACCAGCGGCAGCGGCGGCAGGTCGGCGATGTTCGCAGGATACACCGTCAGCTGGCGGTTGCGGCTGGCGACGATGCCGGGCCAGGTCACCGCGTAATCAAGGCCATCAGCGGTCGCGTACGGCCCGAGTTGGGTCAGGTTCTTGAAGATGGCAAAGCCGCCGAGATCGCCGCGACCGTCGATCAGGTCGCCCTCGCCCAGCATGCCGTCGCCGTCCACGTCGACCACCAGGTCGTACAGCGCGGCGATGTCGGCGCCATCGGGCCCGGCCAGCGTGGCCGAGTCGGTGAGCACGAAGGTGTTGTCCTCGATGCCGCCGCTGACGAAGCTCACGGGCTGCGACGAGCCGCGAACGTCGGTCAGCGAGGGATCGGCGTCCCACTGGGCGGCCGACTTGTTGGCCACGATGTACACGTCACCCATCTGGCCGGCGATGCCCGACACCTGGCTGGGATCGACCGACAGGCGGACGGGCGAGCCCGTGTTGAAGGCGTCGACGAAGCTCGCGAACGGGTAGCCGCCCACGGTGACCGAGGCCAGTTCCATCTCGATCACGCCGCCCACGGGGCAGCCGGCATCGAACTGGTTCTGGAACTCCAGGAAGTCGAAGATCGTCAGGCTGCCGTCACCGTCGAAGTCGGCGGCGAGATCGCCGGCGTCGAAGAGGTTCTGGAACTCCAGGAAGTCGAAGATCGTCAGGGCGCCATCGCCGTCGATGTCCGCCGGGCACTGGGGCGTGGCCAGGGCGGTCTGGGCGGTCATGCCAGCGGCCACACCGGCGGCCAGGGCCAACATCCAACAGCGCGATCGGGTGCGAGACCCGCGCGCGGGCGTCGTGCTTGCCATCAGCTCATCTCCTCTGCTCGTTGATGCTGTGGTGAGTGTCTGGTTGGGGCTCTCTCTGGGCGCGGGATTCCCACGCCAACGCATCCAGCATACAGCGCCAGCCGCGCGAGCGCAACACCAAACGCCGACCGTTTCCGGCGTTATCACACGCTCTCACCGGAAACCCGCGAGATTTCAGGGACTTGGCCGGGGTCCGGCCTCGCCCAGGGGGCTCAGATCAAGCTCTCGCCCCACCGCCTCGATCTCGTCGAGGATCAGCGACAGCTCGGCCTCGGTGGCCCGATCGTTTGCAGAAACGTGCCTGAACGCCCGCACGCCGAAGACCGGCGCGTAGTTGGTCAGCACGCGCCCACGCAGCCGCACCCGCTCGCGCATCACGTGCGTGCCCGCGTCGATGGCCCGCAACCGTCGTTCGGGCGAGAGACCATCGAGCGACGGATGGTGGTAGACAAAGCACGTGTTGCACCCGCCACCAACCTCGTCGGGGTCGCTCAGCAGCTCGAAGCGATCTCGCTCGCGCACCAGCTCGCGCATCTTGGTCGCCAGGTCGAACTTGCGATCCACCAGCGCCGCCATGCCAGCATCGCCGCGCGCCTTCCACGCCAGCCACACCTTGAGCGCGTCGACACGGCGGCCGCACTGGATGCTCATCTCGCCGGTATCCAGATCGGGCGCGTCGTTGTCGGCGTGGTAGAGATACTCGGCGTGCACCGCGTTGCACTGGTGCAGCAGCCCGGGCTCGCGCACGATGATCACCGACGCGCTCAGCGGCACGTTGAGCATCTTGTGCGCGCACCACGTCAGCGAGTCGGCACGCTCCACGCCCTTGAGCAGGCCCTTGCGCTTCGCGCTCAAGAGGGCGCTGCCGCCATACGCCCCGTCGACGTGCAGCCAGAGGCCTTCGCGCTCGGCGATATCCGCGATCTCGGCGATCGGGTCGAACGTGCCCAGCACCGTCGAGCCCGCAGTCGCCACCACCATCATGGGCTGGCGGCCATTCGCCCGCGCCTTCTTCACCTCGTGCTCGAAGGCGTCGGCGCGCATCCGTCCATACCTGTCCTGGCCGATCTGCACGACGCTGTCGCTGCCCAGGCCCAGGATGACGGCCGCCCGCTCCACCGAGTAGTGCGCCTCGGCCGACGTGAACACGACGAGCTTCGAGTCCTGCAGCCCCCGGCTCTTGACCTTTGGCAGCGCCCGCTGGCGTGCCATGAGCATCGCCATCAGGTTCGACAGGCTGCCGCCGGGCGTGAACAGCCCCTCGCAGCCGGTCCACCCCGCCGCCCTGCCCATGCGCGCGATCACCTCACGCTCCACCAACGTCATCGCCGGAGCGACCTCGTAGGTGTACATCGAGGCGTTCATCACCGCCGTCAGCCACTCGCCGACGATCGCCACCGGGTCGAAGCCGCTGAAGAGCTGGTTCGAGAAGTTCGCGCTGCCCGTGCGGACCGACAGCTCCATCAGGTCACGCGCCTGATCCATCAGCTCGTCCACGGGCACCGCCGGCCCGTCGAGCGACAGCGGCACGCGCTGGTGGATCGCGCTGGGCGGCGGGTTCAGCGTCACCGGCGTCTGGGCGTCGTCGCTGCGTTGCAGGTACTGGGCCGCAAGCTCGGCGGCGGCCTGGAAGATCTCGGTCACCCGATCCCCATCCTGAGCTTCGTGACTGGGGACGGGCCGACGCTCGCTGGACATACACAACTCCGGGGTGCGACGAAACAAGACTCTTGGCTGGCAGGAGTTTATTCGCCCGCCGAACGCCCCGGCGTACCCTGCGGGCATGCCCGAACCAACCGCCAGCCGGAACGGACGAAAGAAGAACCTGCTGGCCGCCCCGGGCCGGGCCTTTGCCACCTTCCTCCGCATCGTGGAGTGGCTTGGCAACTGCCTGCCCCACCCGGTCACCCTCTTCGCCCTGCTGGCCCTCCTGGTCGCCCTGGTCAGCGGCATCGCCTCCTGGGCCGGCTGGCAGGTCGTCTTCGAGCGGCCGCTGCCGGGTGGCGGCGTCGAGGCCGAGGTCATCACCGCCACCAACATCATGAGCGGCGACGGCTTCCGCTGGCTGATCGAGAACCTGGTCAAGAACTTCACCGGCTTCGCGCCGCTTGGCACGGTGCTGGTGGCACTCCTCGGTGTCGCGGTCGCCGAACGCAGTGGCCTGCTGAGCGCCGCCATCCGCAGCATGGTGCTGGCCGCCCCGCCCAAGCTGGTCACGCTCGTCGTCGTCTTCGCGGGCGTGCAGAGCAACATCGCCAGCGAGATGGGCTACGTCGTGCT
>JBITAB010000225.1:0-1384 GCA_044439825.1 Phycisphaerales bacterium JB064
TCGTAGGCGAAGTGGACGGCGGTGTGCTCGATGTACCAGTTGGTCAGCGCGTTGGCCGGGGCCACGTCGCTGGGGGCGAAGTCACGCACGGTGATCATCCCGAAACGGTACGCACAGCCCACCACCAATCCGACTCGGCACTACACTGGCCGGTGACTACCCCGACCACTCCAGATTCGCCCTCCAAGAAGCTCAACGTCCTGCTCGTCGGCGGCGGCGGACGCGAGCACGCCCTGGCCGAGGCCATCGCCGCCTCGCCCCGCCTGGGCGCCCTCTACACCAGCCACCCCGAGAACCCCGGCATCGCCGCCGTCGCCAGGCCCGCGGGCGTGCCCATCGACGCCGCCCAGGCCTACCGGGCCCAGCTCTTCTGTCGCGACAACGCCATCGACCTGGCCGTCATCGGCCCCGAGGCCCCGCTGGCCGCCGGGCTGGCCGACGCCCTGCGTGACAAGGGCGTGGCCGTCTTCGGGCCGGGCAAGGCCGGGGCCCAACTTGAGGCCGACAAGCACTGGTCCAAGGACCTCATGCGCCAGGCTGCCGTCCCCACCGCCGAGAGCCGCAGCTTCACCGACGCCGAGAAGGCGGTGGAATACTCGCTCAGCCGCACCGAGCCGCCGGTGATCAAGGCGACCGGGCTGGCCGCGGGCAAGGGCGTGGTCGTGCCCAAGACCCACAAGGAGGCCGCCGACGCCATCCGCTGGATGCTCGACAGCAAGGCCTTCGGCGATGCGTCGAGCCGCGTGCTGGTCGAGGAGCGGTTGCAGGGTCCGGAGGTCTCGGTCTTCGCGCTCACCGACGGCAAGGGCGTGTACATCCTGGACACCTGCCAGGACCACAAGCGACTGAAGGACGGCAACGAGGGCCCCAACACCGGAGGCATGGGCGCCTATTGCCCCAGCACGCTCATCGACGACGCCATGATGGCCCGCGTGCAGCGCGAGATCCTGCTGCCGGTCATCGACTCGCTGAACAGGCTCGAGATCGACTACCGCGGGGTCATCTACGCCGGGCTCATGCTCACGCCCGCGGGGCCCAAGGTGCTCGAGTTCAACGCCCGCTTCGGCGACCCGGAGTGCCAGGTGCTCATGCCGCGTCTGGCGAGCGACGCGCTCGAGATGCTGTACGCGACGGCCACCGGCAACGTCGAGAAGCTCGAGCTCGCCTTCCACCCCGGCGCGGCCGTGTGCGTGGTGCTGGCCAGCGAGGGCTACCCCGAGAAGCCCATCACCGGCCAGGAGATCACCGGCATCGAGGACGCCCAAGCGATGGAGGGCGTCTACGTCTACCACGCGGGGACGAAAGTCGACAAGGCCAGCGGCGCGCTGGTCACCGCCGGCGGGCGGGTGCTGGGCGTGACGGCCCTGGGCGACACCATCGACGA
>JBITAB010000225.1:1484-6091 GCA_044439825.1 Phycisphaerales bacterium JB064
GCCAGGAAGGCATGGGCGAGATGGACGCCGAGGCCATGATGCAGATGATGGCCCAGCTCAACTCGCCCGGCGAGGAGCACAAGGAACTGGCCTTCATGGTCGGCTCGTGGGACACCAAGATGGAGGCCCTGAGCGAGGCCATGGCGGCCTTCAACGGCGCCGGCAGCGCCACCTTCGAGCCCGTGATGGGCGGACGCTTCATCAAGCAGGACTACAAGGGCACGATGATGGGCGAGGCCTTCACCGGCGTGGGCCTGAGCGGCTTCAACAAGGCCTCGAAGAAGTATGAGGGCGTGTGGTACGACAGCATGGGCACCGCCCTGATCTCGGTCGTCGGCGACAAGACCGACACCGGCTGGGTCTACGAGGGCAAAGAGACCGACCCCATGAGCGGCGAGTCCTTCGACTTCCGCCACGTCATCACCAAGCAGAACAACAACGCGTGGACGTTCTCGATGCAGTACCACCCCGAGGTCGCCGCCACGATGGGCATCGAGGCCCAGGATGGCGCAACCTGGGTCGATTGCTTCCGCATCACCTACACCCGCAAGGGTGCTGGTGGTGGAGGTGGCGCCGGGATGAACCAGAACCAGGGCGGTAACCAGAACCGCGGCCGCTGAGCCGAACTGCACGCAGATGCGAGAACCCTCGTGGCTATCGAGCCGCGGGGGTTTCGTGCTCTTGGGGCCGCCGGGCCGCCCCACCCTCGCGCATCCGCAGTCAATGAAGCCGCTTAGCATGTGGCCCACACCTTGCCCCACCACACCGTGGGGCCCGTTCGGCGGCCTCCACGAGGCTGCCACGACTCCCACGAGGATCCCGCCATGACCATGTCCCGCCGCATCTCGCCCCGCCTGACCCTCGCCCTGGCCGGCATGGCCGCACTCGCCGCTGCCTCCATCCCGGGCTGCGTCGTCGAGCAGCCCACGCGAGCCAGGTACCACGGCCCCCTCGAGATCGCCGCCAAGGGCGGGCTGCCGCTGATGCGGTGGGAGATGGCTTATCAGGAGGGCTTCGAGCCCTACCACATCCTCGACTATCCCAAGGCCCCCACCGAGGACACCAGCGACGTGCTGCACGGCGTGACCGTGGCCGACCCCTACCGCTGGATGGAGGACCCCGACAGCGCCGAACTGGCCAACTGGGCCGCGAAGCAGGACGCGCTCTTTGGCCAGGTGATGGAGCACGCGACGATGCGCGAGGCCTACCAGGCCCGCATCACCGAGCTCTACGACTACCCGCGCTTCGGCACTCCGGAGGAGCGCGGCGGGCGGTTCTTCTTCTCGTCGAATGACGGGCTGCAGAACCAGAGCGTGCTGCGCGTGGCCGACTCGCTGGAGGCCGCTAAGGCCGGCCAGGGCCGCGTGCTGCTCGACCCCAACCAGTGGACCAAGGAGGGCACCGACAGCCTGGCCGGCTGGGAGCCCAGCGAGGACGGCCAGATGCTGGCCTACCTCGTGCAGACAGGCGGCAGCGACTGGCGCACCATCCGCGTGATGGACGTGGTGACCGGGGATGACCTGGGCGTCGAGATCGAGGAGGCCAAGTTCGGCGGCGTCACCTGGGCCAAGGACGGCAGCGGCTTCTACTACAGCCGCTATCCCGAGAAGCCCAGCGGCAGCGCCGAGCTGACCAGCCTCAACGAGCACCAGAAGGTCTACTTCCACCGCATGAACCTGAACGAGGAAGAGGGCGCGTCGGGCCAGATCACCTGGGAGGACGAGCTCGTCTGGGAGACGACCGAGCACCCCAACCGCGGCTGGGGCGTGAGCCTCACCGACGACGGCCGCTTCCTGATCCTCTACGGCAGCGAGACCACCGCGCCGCAGAACCTGCTGTACGTCAAGGACCTGACGGGCGCGACGCCCGGCGCCAGCGACTTCCGCCCGATCATCGACCAGTTCCAGGCCCGCTACAGCGTGCTGGGCAGCGTGCCCGTGATGGCGGGCAGCGTGGAGGGCCACAGCCCCGCGCGGCTGATCGTCTACACCACCGACGACGCGCCCCTGGGCCGCATCATCTCCATCGACCCGGCCAACCCCGAGCCCAGCCGCTGGGTCGAGGTCGTGCCCGAGGGCGACGTCGCGATGCAGAGCGCCTCGATGGTCGGCGGCCACATCATCACCCAGGCGTTGCGCAACGTGCTGCCCGAGGTGAACGTGTACACGCCCAATGGCGAGCTCGTGCGCACCGTCGAGCTGCCGGGCATCGGCAGCGCGGGCGGCTTCGGCGGCCGGCAGAACGACGAGTACACCTACTACGGCTTCTCCAGCTTCGCCCAGCCCAGCACGACGTATCGCTACAACGTCGCCACGGGCGAGAGCGAGGTCTTCCGCGAGACCGAGGTCGACTTCGACCCCGAGCCCTACGAGACCATCCAGGTCTTCTACCCCTCGGCCGACGGCACGCAGATCCCCATGTTCATCACCAAGCGCAAGGACGTGGCGCTCAACGGCCAGAGCAAGCTGCTGCTCTACGGCTACGGCGGATTCGGCATCCCCATCACTCCGGGGTTCAGCTCGAGCCGTGCGGCCTGGCTCGAGCAGGGCGGCATCTACGCCGTGGCCAACCTGCGCGGCGGGGCGGAGTATGGCCTGCCCTGGCGCGAGGCCGGCAGCCGGCTGGACAAGCAGAACACCTTCGACGACTTCATAGCCGCCGCCGAGTACCTGCAGGCCAAGGGCTTCTGCTCGCCGTCGACCACCGCCATCCAGGGCGGCAGCAACGGCGGCCTGCTGGTCGGCGCCTGCATGACCCAGCGCCCCGAGCTCTTCGGCGCGGCCATCCCCCAGGTGGGCGTGCTCGACATGCTCCGCTTCCACCTGTTCAGCGCGGGCCGCTTCTGGGTGAGCGACTACGGCAGCGCCGAGGACGCCGCCCAGTTCGAGGTGCTCTACGGCTACAGCCCCTACCACAACGTCCGCAAGGGCGAACGCTACCCCGCCACGATGGTGACCACCGCCTACCGCGACGACCGCGTCGTGCCCATGCACAGCTTCAAGTTCACCGCGGCCCTGCAGGCGGCCACGGGCAGCCCCGAGCCCATCGTCGTTCGCATCGAGCACGACGCCGGCCACGGCGCGGGCACGAGCACCGCCAAGCGCATCGAGCAAGAGGCGGACATCTACGCGTTCCTCGATATGGTTCTCGAGTAACACGAAACCATCCCGGGCGCTACCACTGGCATGGGGGCTACTTCTCCGTCACGCACGCAGAGCTGGCTCGCGGCCCTGGGCCCGGGCATCCTCTTCGCCGGCGCGGCCATCGGCGTCAGCCACCTGGTGCAGTCCACCCGCGCGGGCGCGGCGTATGGGCTGAGCCTGGTGCTGCTGGTCGTGCTCGCGCACGTCATGAAGCTGCCGGCCATGCTCTTCGGCCCGCGCTACGCCGCGGCCACGGGACGCTCGCTCCTGCATGGCTACAAGGCCCAAGGGCTCTGGGCCCTGCTCGCCTTCGGCCTCATCCAGATCGGCACGATGTTCACGATCCAGGCCGCCGTCACGCTCGTGACGGCGGCGCTCGTCGGCCCGCTGGTGGTCGATCCCGTGCTCGTCTGGCTGGGTGTGCTGGGCGAGGGCGAGCGGGCACAGATGTGGATCGTCGCCGCGTGGGTGCTTCTGGTATGCGTGGGCATCCTCGCGCTGGGCGGCTTTGGCTGGCTCGACAAGGTCGTCAAGGCGCTCATGCTCGTGATGGCGATCAGCACGGTCGTCGCCGCGGGCATCCAGCTTCCGCAGCTGGACCTCTCGGCCACGCCGCTGTGGCCCACGACCTATGACCTGCCCCTGCTCGTGTTCGCCGTGGCGCTCGTGGGCTGGATGCCCGCGCCGCTGGACATCACCGTGTGGCACAGCCTGTGGAGCCTGGCCCGCCGCACCCAGACCGGGCACACGGCCACGAAGCGCGAGTGCGACCTGGACTTCTACATCGGCTTTGCGCTGTGCATCGTGCTGGCGATCGCCTTCGTCGTGCTCGGGGCGACATTGCTGTACGGTTCAGAGACGCAAGCTGCAGCAAGCGCCGGTGGCTTCGCCAACCAGCTCGTCGGCCTCTACACGTCTTCGCTGGGCGAGTGGTCGCGTCCGCTCATCGCGACGTGCGCCATCGCGGTCATGTTCTCGACCACCATCACCGTGCTGGACGCCATCCCGCGCACGATGTCGGCCTTCGTCACCGTGCTCCGCGGCGGCGATGAGTCCGTGAGCAGCGAACGGCTGCGCCTGGGCTACTGGGCCTGGCTGCTGACTCTGGCGGGAGGCGCCGTGGTCATCCTCGCGCTGCTCGTGAAGTCATTCTCGGCGATGGTCGACCTCGCGACGAGCCTGAGCTTCCTGGGCACGCCCGTGCTGGCGTGGTTCAACCACCGCGCCATGACAAGCAAGCTAGTGCCCGAGTCGCATCGCCCCGCGCCGTGGCTCGTCGTGCTGAGCTGGATCGGCATCGCGTTCTGGACGGTGTTCGCGATCGTCTTCGTCGTCACGTGGTTCGTCCGCTGACAACGCTCGACCTTACGGTTGAATCAGCGAATCCAGCCACGCCCCCAGCACGCCGGGCTCCACGGGCTTCTCGATGACCCGGCAGTCTCGAAGGTCGGCCGGCAGATCGGC
>JBITAB010000225.1:6191-7394 GCA_044439825.1 Phycisphaerales bacterium JB064
TCCAAGACAGCTCGATCGTGCCTTCTGTGTCTGGTTGACGCCGCCAGGCCACCTCCAGCCGGCCGCCATCATCCGCCAGAGCGCCATGCTTCGAGGCGTTGGTGGCGAGCTCGTGCACGATCATGTGGACCGCCAGGGCCGCCTTGGGTCCCAGCGTGATCGCCGGACCATCAACCTGCCACCGGTCTCCCAAAACGTCCCGCATGGCCAGCTCGCTGCGCACGAGCGCGCCGATGGAGGCCCCGCTCCAATCGCTCTGCGTCAGCAACCCGTGCGCGGCGGCGAGAGCCCGCAAACGCCCGCCGAAGCGATCCAGGAACGCGAGCAAGTCCGGCGACGTTGCATTCCTGCCGGCCGATTGCTGGGCAATCGCCTGCACGACCGCGAGCGTGTTCTTCACGCGGTGGTTCAGCTCGTTCATGACCACCCGCAGCTGTCGCTCGTGGGTCTTGCGGTCGGTGATGTCTTCGACCAGGCCGGTGGCGATGAGTGGGCGCCCCTGGGCATCGCGCGTGGCGATAGTTGCCCGGCCGCGCACCCACCGTTCGCCATCCGGCAGCACGATGCGATATTCGGCATCGAACGGCTCACCACCGTCATACATTGCTCGAATGCCACGCTCGATTCGGTCGTGGTCGTCCGGATGCACGATGCGCATCCACATCCCGCGATCCGCAAGGAAGGCTTCTGTGGGCACCCCCCACAACCGCTCAAATGCGGGACTGGCATACACGATCTTGCGATTCACCAGATCATGCACGGTGAACGCGGCATCGACATTGCCAGCAATCTGACGAAACCAGAGTTCGCTCGTACGAAGTTCCTGCTCGGCCTGCTTCCGCTCATGAATGTCGATGACCGAACCTACATACCCGAGGAACGGGCCATCGTCGGCGAATCTCGGACGGCCAGCATCAATCGCCCAGCGATACTCGCCATCGGCCCGCCTCAACCGATAGTCCAGCGAGAAGGGCTGCTTGCGGGCGTTGGCGTCCAGGAACACGCTGCCGGCCTGATCGCGGTCGTCGGGGTGGATCGCTTCGAGCCAGCCGAAGCCCAGAGCATTCTCGGGCTGCTGCCCGGTGTACTCGTACCAGCCCTGGGAGAGATAGACGCAACTCGCGTCTGTCCCGGTCACCCACAAGATGGCCGGGGCGGTGTCCGCCAACTCGCGGAAGGCCGCGTCGGGCGCATTGATAGCGT
>JBITAB010000225.1:7494-9499 GCA_044439825.1 Phycisphaerales bacterium JB064
GCTCGGAAGCGATATGTTTGCCCGTACAGCCGCATGGTCGCGGCCGTGGAGGTGCATCGATGAGCGATACGCGCGACCCGCGGAGCCCAGGCAATCGCCCGGGCGACGAGGCCCCGGGCCAGACCACGCCGGGCATGAACCCCGACGCGATGGCCGATCCGCCCGGGCCAGGGGCCTCCACCCCGACCGGCCTGCCTCCCGCGAACCCGCCCGAGCATTCCAGCGGGCTCTTCGACCCCCGCTACCGCGAGGTCACGATCGCCTCGATCGTCTTCGGCCTCATTGTCGGGGCGATCATGAACGCGGCGATCACCTACGCCGGCCTCAAGATCGGCTTCACCATCGTCGGCAGCGCCATCGCCGCTGTGCTTGGCTTCGGCGTGCTGCGGGGCCTGCTCCGCAAGGGCACCATCCTCGAGACCAACATCGGCCAGACGATCGCCAGCGCGGTCAACACGCCGAACTCGGGCGTGATCTTCACCGTGCCGGTGCTCTACCTCCTGGGCTACTCGCTCGCTCCCACGGGCCTGGACTTCTGGCTCATCACCCTCGCATGCGTCGCCGGCGCCGTCCTCGGCTGCGCGTTCATCATCCCGCTGCGCAAGCAGATGATCGACATCGACCGGCTGCGATTCCCCAGCCCCACGGGCGTGGCGGTCATCCTGAAGAGCCCGGGCGCGGGTGCAAAGAAGTCGGTCGTGCTCGTCGCGGGCATCGCCCTTGGCGCGCTGTTCTATCTGCCGGCGGGTCTGCCGGCCATCAAGCTGCCGGCATCAGTGGGGAATCTCGAGTCGCTCGTTGAGTCTGGCCGGATCAGCCAGGCGGACGCCGAGAACACCAGTCGCATCGCGGGATGGATCGAAGAAGAAGCCGCTCCCGACGATGTCCTCGACCGCGGCGCACTGCTGGCCCAGATCGAGCAAGCACGCAAAGACAAGGCTCCAGAAGCCGAGCGCGATGCGCTCGCCGAACGACTCGAACAGTCGCCCGCACCAGCCGGTGTCAACGACAAGCTCGCCCTCGCCGTGTACCACGCGTCCATTGGCGAACGCGCCTGGGACTCGCTACGCAGCACCAAGTTCGGCTGGGCGGGCGACCCCTTGCCCGGCTACAGCGACCTCGACTGGCGTCTCCCGGCGGAAGAGGTCGCCGCAGAATACCAGCCGGAAGATCCCGACGCAAAACCGATCCTGACGGTCCGTGTCGACCGCGACCGTGATGGCCGGCCCGACCAGGTCCTCTTCAACGACGACAAGCTCGATGTCGGCCGTTTCCTTGGGCTGCCCGACCAGTTCCAACTCGTGTTCGCGATTGCGCCATTCGCCATCGGCGCCGGGTTCATCACGGGACGGCCCGGCCTCCTCGTGCTGGCAGGCGGCATCCTGGCGTTCTTCATCATCAACCCGCTGGTCTATTCGATGGGCTGGGCCCCCGACAACCTGCTGGCCCACCAAGCGCCAGGATACGCGTTTACCGCGTTCAACCGACCGCTGGGTATTGGCTTGCTCTTGGGCGGCGCGCTCATGGGCGTGTTCTTCGCGCTCCCGGCCATCAAGGAGGCGATGAAGAGCATCGCGGCGTCGAGCTTTGGCAAGATGAAGGGCGGCTCGGACGAGCTGGGCATGAAGGTGCTCATCGTCAGCGTGCTGGCCGCGCTCATGCTGCTCTTCGTTGCGGCCGACTTCGTGGGCAACAAGCCCGTAAACCTCACCGACCCCATCACCGGCACCGAACTCGTTGGCGACGATGCCCCGGCCGAGCAGGTGACCATCACCGCCAACAGCTACACGCTCAGCTTCGAGAGCCAGTCCACGCTGGACACCTGGAACAACGACTGGACAGCCGAGCAGCGAGAGGCCTACCTCGACAACAACCAACTCAAGGCGGGCTGGCTGGGCTGGATGAACCCGCACCTGCGGGCCCTGATCATCGCGCTCGTAGGAGCGGCCTGGATCTGGTTCGCCGGCATCATCATCGCCCAGTGCACGGGCATGACCGACTGGTC
>JBITAB010000226.1:0-9494 GCA_044439825.1 Phycisphaerales bacterium JB064
CCGGACCTGATCCTCGAAGCGATGCAGCGGCTTCGCGTGACCGACGCGAGCTCTGTGGCATACGCGGGTGATACGCCGGTGGATATCGGGAGCGGCCTTGCGGCTGGGTGTGGGGCGGTGTATGGCTTGACCTGTGGTGCGCACAGCCGAGAGGAACTCGAGGCGGCGGCGCACGGCACACCGGCACTGGTGGTGCGGTCGTTGCTGGAAGCGGTGGGGGCGATGCCGGCTCGGTGAGCGCGGATCAGGCCGCGGGCAGGTCGGCCTCGCCGAAGAGGCGGAAGCACTTGCGGCGCAGGATCTGGCCGGCCAGGGTCATGTCGTCGACCGAGAGGGCGATGGTGGCCGTGCCGTTGGGCCTGAGCATGAGCGGGTAGGCGAAGTGGATGTTGAGCTCTGCCCCCAGGAGTGAGAGGCACAGGCTCTCGAGGCTGTGGCCCTCGGAGAGCTCGACCACGAGCACTTCCTTCTCGCCGTAGGGCAGCCGCTGCTCGCGCAGGATGCGGGCGGCGATGGCGGCCCGGTTGGCGATGATGCGGACGACGGCGTAGTCGGAGGCCTCGTGGACGCTCAGGGCACAGATCTTGGCCGAGGAGCGGTCGAAGGCGCTGACGAGCTCGTGGAGGCGGCCCACACGGTTGTCCAGGAACACGCTGAACTGCGTCACCGTGGGTGTGGCGTATCCCTGGGTGGTCTCAAGCTGCGATACGCCCTGTTCGGCCATCAGCGTCCTTCCCAAGGCCTTCTGGAAGCCTTCACTGGCATCCCGCCACGAATCCTGATCCAGGCCCGCCTGTGTCGATCGGGCGAGCCGGCGCCGGGCTTGAACCCATCTCCACGAGGGCTGCCGGCAGGCGGACGGTGGCTATCCACAAGAATACCCGCCAGGGCGGGTACGTTGCAAGAGCAAATGGCGTTGCAGGGGCCAGAAAAGCCGGTGGTTTCCCGCAGAGGGGCGACCAGACCGGCTCTCGATCGGGCTCAGGCCGAGAAGCTCGACCCGCAGCCGCAGGTGGCCGTGGCGTTGGGGTTCTGGAAGACGAAGCCACGGCTCATGATCTCGTCCTTGAAGTCGACGATGGTGCCGTGGAGGTAGAGCAGGCTCTTGGGATCGCACACGACGCGGATGCCGTGCTGCTCCATGACCTCGTCGGTGTCGCGGACGGCCTCGGTGAGGTCGAGGATGTAGTTGAAGCCCGAGCAGCCGCCGCCCTTGACGCCCACGCGCAGGTGGACCTTCTCGGCGTCGAGTTCCTGCTCCTGGACGATCCGCTGGATCTCGCTGGCGGCCTTCTCGGTGATGGTGACGGCGTGGGTGTCGGCCTGGCTTGGGTTGGCGGCTGTGGCGGACATGGATGCTCCTGCGGTGCTGGAAGACTCGAGACGTGCTCAAACAGTAGAACGGCCATCGGGGATGATCTGTTCACTGTGGTCGGAGAATGGCCGGGGGACTCCCCTTGCCCCCGGCCGGCCTGGGGGGATCGCCCGGGTTAGTGGGCGTGGGCGGCCTCGGACTCGATGCCGTTCTTGGTCTTGTAGTCGGCGATGGCCGCGCGGATGGCGTCCTCGGCCAGCACCGAGCAGTGGATCTTGACCGGCGGGAGGCTGAGCTCCTCGACGATCTGGGTGTTCTTGATGGACAGCCCCTCGTCGAGGCTCTTGCCCTTGAGCCACTCGGTGGCCAGGCTGCTGCTGGCGATGGCCGAGCCGCAACCGAAGCACTTGAACTTGGCGTCCTCGATCTGGCCCTGGTCGTTGACCTTGATCTGCAGCTGCATCACGTCGCCGCACTCGGGCGCGCCGACGAGGCCGACGCCCACGTCCTTGCGCGCCTTGATCTCGGCCTGCGTGCCGAACGTGCCCACGTTGCGCGGGTTCTCGTAGTGATCGATGACCTTGTCGCCGTATGCCATTGCTTGACTCCTCGCGGATGAACCGCGTCAGATCCGTTCGTGTTCCCCAGCCCGGGTCAGTGCGCCTGCCAGACGATCTTGGTGATATCGATGCCCTCGTTGTGCATGTCGTAGAGGGGGCTGAGCTCGCGCAGCTTCTTGACGGCCGTGACGATCTTGTCGACGGCGTAATCGACCTCGGCCTCGGTGGTGAAGCGTCCCATGCTGATGCGCAGCGAGCTGTGGGCCAGGTCGTCGCCGATGCCCAGGGCCTTGAGCACGTAGCTGGGCTCGAGGCTGGCGCTGGTGCACGCCGATCCGCTGCTCATGGCGATCTCCTTAGTAGCCATCATGAGGCTCTCGCCCTCGACGAAGCCGAAGGAGATGTTGGTCAGGCTCGGCAGACGCTTGTCGGCGTGGCCGTTGACCTGCACGGTGTCGAGCTGGCTGGTGATGCCCTTCTCGATCTTCTTGCGCAGGGCCAGCAGTCGCTCACGCTCGTCGTCCATCTCTGCAGCGCACAGCTCGCAGGCCTTGCCCAGCCCGACGATGCCCGGCACGTTGAGCGTGCCCGAGCGGAAGCCGCGCTCCTGGCCGCCGCCCTCCTGGATGGCGGTGAGGCGCACGCGGGGCTTGCGGCGGCGGACGTACAGAGCGCCCACGCCCTTGGGGCCGTAGATCTTGTGCCCGCTCATGCTGAGCAGGTCGATGTTGTCGGTGTTGACGTTGGTGGGCATCTTGCCGACCCACTGGGTGGCGTCGGTGTGGAAGACGGCCCCGCGCTCGTGGCAGAGCTTGCCGATCTCTGGGATCTCGTTGATGGTGCCCAGCTCGTTGTTGGCCCACATGATGGTGACGAGGATGGTGTCGTCACGCATGGCCTCCTGCACCATCTTCGCGGTGATCAGACCGTCCTTGCCCGGCTGCAGATAGGTGACGTCGAAGCCTTCCTTCTGCAGACGCTTGCAGGGATCGAGCACGGCCTTGTGCTCGTGCATGGCGGTGATGATGTGGCCGCGCTTGTCGGCGCCGGCGGGGCCCTTGGCGTACATGGCGGCGGCGCCCTTGATGGCCAGGTTGTTGCTCTCGGTGGCGCCGCTGGTGAAGATGATCTCCTTGCGGTCGGCCCCGAGCAGGTCGGCCACCTGCTGGCGTGCGGTGTCGACACCGGCCTCGGAGGCCCACCCGAAGCTGTGGTTGCGGCTGCCCGGGTTGCCGAAGGTCTCGGTGAAGTAGGGCAGCATGGCCTCGACCACGCGCGGGTCGGTGCGGGTGGTGGCGGCATTGTCGAGATAGATGGGAAGGTCAACGGCCATGGTGTCTCCCTGGAGCGTCCGGCGGGCGGGGTCTGGCGGTGGCCCGTTCGCTGCACGTCAGGGTAGCCCCGATGCGGGGCGATTCGGGCCGGCGGGCGGCTGGCTACACCAGATGCCCTTTTAGAACAGTTCTATCTTAGTGCAACTGATCCCGGGTCGCAAGTGAATTAAACCAGATCGGTGGGAAATCCCCGGCGGATGCTGGCGATCAGTTGTCATTCTCGGGCGGGCGCTCGTAGACCATCTCGAGGCGGCGGCCACGATTCTTGAAGTCGGCGTGGGTCATGTAGGAGCGGATGAGGAGCAGACCGCGTCCGCCGGGGCGGGTGAGGTTCTCCTCAGCCGTGGGGTCGGGCACGCTTTCGGGGTCGAAGCCCGGGCCCGGGTCTTCGACGGCGATGGCCACGCGGTCGCTGTGGATGCCGTACTCGATGACGATGGGTGTGCCCTCGGGCATGTCCTTGAGCCCGTGGCGGAAGGCGTTGGTCATGGCCTCTTCGAGGGCGAGGCGGACGGCGAAGGTGGAGGCCTTGGGATAGCCCTTGGCCTGCATGGCGGTCTCGATGTCGTGCCAGAGGCGGTCGATGAGCGTCCGATCGTTGGTGATGCGGGCGGTCTCGCTCACGCTGGCTTGCTCATCGCGGTGTGCCATCCGTTCTCGCTCGGGTTGGCTGCAAAAGGGTCAGGAGAAGCTCTTGAGGGCGCTGGCGGTGTCTTCGTGGATCGTGAAGATGCGGTCGAGCTTGGTGATGCTGAAGACTTCCTGGATCTGCGGATCGATGTCGGCCAGGCGGAGCTGGCCCGAGCGATTGCGGATCTTGTGATGGATGGTGATCAGCGTGCCCAGGGCGGCCGAAGACATGTGGTCTACGCCGGAGAAGCTGATGAGCAGCTTCGGGTCGTTGGAGCCGTCGATGATCTCGCCGATCTCCTCGCCGATGCGTTGGATGCTGGCCTCGTCGAGGATGTTGCGATCGAGGAACTCAACGCGCGTCACGCCGTCCTGGTCGGTGATGCGCAAACGTGTCTCTTCGGCAGGCATGCTGGGCTCTCCGAGTGGGCTGGGCTGGCCGAGCCGTCGGCCACCCCGAGCGCAAGCGTAGCAACAACGCCCGCCCCGGGCTGGCCTGGGCGGGCGTTTCTGTCGGTTGGTCGGGCTGTCTGTGCCGAGCGAACGGGTCGCAGGGTCAGAAGGGGTTGATGCCGCCGCCCATGGCCGGGAAGTTGCGGGCTTCCTGCTCGCTCTGGATGAGCACGGTGGGCTTCATGAGGATGAGCAGGGTCTGCTCTTCCTTGCTCTGGATGCGGTTGGTGAAGAAGCGGTTGATGATGGGCATCTTGCTGAGCAGGGGGACGCCCGTCTCGACCTCGAACTCGCTCACGATGCGCTGGCCGCCCAGCAGCAGGGTGCCCTCGTCGGGCACGGTGACCGTGGTGCGGACGCGGGTGACGGTGACGGTGGGCAGCTGGATGAACGACTGGGTGTCGGCCGAGCTGACCAGGGTGCCACCGGCGACGGCCGTGACCTCTTCGCTGGCAAAGCCGTCGATCTGGGCGAGGCCGGCGTCGACGTTCATGGTGACGTAGCGGCGGTCGCTGGAGATGGTGCCGCGGACCAGGAGGGTGACACCCTCGGTGGCGACTTCGATCTCGGGATCGAAGCCCACGGCGCTGTCGCTGACCACCGGCTCGAGGTCGCCCACGTAGGCCACCTGGGTGGCGACGTAGATGTTGGCCAGCTGGCCGTTGGTGAGGGTCAGACGCGGGGCGGTGAGCTGGGTGGAGCGGCGGTCGGCCTGGGTGGCCTTGACCAGGAAGTCCACCTGCACGTCATCGAGGAACGAGCCGGCAACACCCAGGGCCGGTGCGGCGCCGAGGATCGTGCTGGCGATGCCGCTGGAGGGGGCCAGAGCGCCGGCGAGGCCGAGCGAGTTCTGGCCCGCGCCGATGACGCTGGTGTTGTCGGGGGCGGACACGGGCTGGGTGACGGCAGTGCCGCCAGCGCCGGCGCCACCGACGACGGTACGACGGCGGCCGTTGGGGCCGGAGAAGTCGAAGAAGTCGCTGGGCAGCAGGCTGGGGTCGTTGGCCGCGGCGGTCTGGAACTGGTCGGCCTTGGCGTTGAAGTAGATGTCCAGGTCGAAGCCGATCTGCTCGAAGTAGTCCTGGTTGACCAGCAGGAAGCGGGTCTCGACGTTGAGCTGCAACGCCTGCTGGGCGCGGAGCTTGTCGAGCAGGCCGCCGATCTGGCGGTGGGCCCGCGGCGTGGCCTGGATGATCAGCAGGCCGCGGTAGGGCGTGATGGTCCAGCGGCCCTCGAGGAAGCCGCGATCCTCTTCGATGTTGTTCTCGACGATCTCGACGATCTCGTTGATTCGATCCTCAAGGGGCGTCTCTTCGATCTCGCTATCGCCGGCGTCCTGGAAGGGGCTCTGGCCGCCGCCGCCGCCCTGGCTGCTCTGCAGCGCCTGCTGCAGGTCGAGCTCGGGCACATCGGGGTAGTCGGGGATCTCGTGCAGCAGGTCGTTGATGTCGTAGATGCCCACGGCGGTCTTGTCGAGCAGCGACTCGGCCGAGGAGACGGTCAACAGGCCGTCGAGGATGGCCCAGTCGGCGGTGTTGAAGTCATCGGGGCTGGCCTTGGCCAGCAGGCGATCGAGGGCGGTCACGGCGTTGACCGAGCTGGCCAGACGCAGGCTGACCGGCGTGTTGCGATCGATGCCCAGACGCTCGAGGGTCTCCCACTCGACGTCGATGTCGACCTGGGCCTGCTGGGCGATGTAGGCCAGGGCGCTCTCCAGGGGGTTGTCCTGGAGGTTCATCTGGACGCGCGACTCCTGGAGCTGGGCCAGCACGCGGCGGTTCTCGGCGGTGTCGACGAACTCGGCCTGGGCCTCGCGGCTCTGGCTGATGGCCGGCCAGTTCTCGGGGTAGTTCACAACGTTGAGCGGCGGCATGAGGGCGCGCTCGGCCTCGAGGCGGAGGGTGGCGAAGTTCTTGTCGCGACGGGCGGTGACGTCGCTGTAGTCCATGTAGAGGATGATGTTCTCGTAGGCGTTCTTGAGCAGCAGGCCCGAGGGGTTGATCGGGTCGATCAGCAGGAGCTGCTCGATGGTGTCCAGCGCCTCGCGATAGCGCATGTTCATCTGGTAGTCGCGGGCCTGGTCGAGGAGCAGGTTGATGGTGCGATCACGCTCGTTGCGGTTCTGACGCTCGCGCTCGCCCGCGGTCTGCTGGGCGATGCGATCGAGTTCGTCGGCTTGTTCCTGCTGCTGGCGGATCGCCGCGGCCTCGATGCGCGACTCGAGCTCGTTGAGCTCGTTGATCTTGGCCTCGAATTCGGGCTGGGCGAATACGTCGCGGTTGCGCTGGAAGTCGACGCGGGTGCGCGAGACCTGGGCGCGTGCGGCGCTCAGGTTGCCCTGGGCGAGCTGGCGTTCCGCCTCAGTGACCCCGACGCCAAACTCGGCGAGCGCGTTCTGGCGGATGAGGATGCGCTGGCCGCTCAGGGTCTCCTGGCCACCGGGCTGGCCGCTCAGGCGGATGGCGATCTCGTCCAGGCGGCTGGCGACGCGCTCACGCTCTTCGGGGGTCAGCAGGTCCTGGTTGGCGCGGACGAGGATGTAGAGGCGGCGGGCCTCGGCCAGCTCGCTACGCTCGAAAGCGGCGTCGGCCTGGCTGAGGTTGGCGCGGGCCTCCTGCTGGATGGCCTCGCGGAAGAGCTCTTGGGGGTCGCCCTGCTGGCCGCCGGCCTGGCCGTCCTGACGCTCGCGAACCACGCCGGCCTGCACGCTGGCGGCGGCGGCGGCATCGGCGTCGAAGGTGGTGCCGGCCTTGCGCTCGGCCTCGGCGACACGCAGCTCCATGCGGCTGAGCTTGTCGGCCACGTTGCGGTCGAGCTCGAGGCCCGAGCGGCGGACGGTGGCGAGCTGGGCCTTGGCCTGGGCGTAGCGGCCGGCGCTCAGGTCGTCGCTGGCCTGGGCCAGAGCGTCCTGCACCAGCGGCAGCAGGGCCTGCTGGCTGCGCTCGATGGCGGTCTTGGTGTCGCTGGCGCGGGTCCACAGGGCCGAGCCTTCTTCGGTGGAGCCCAGCACGTCCTGGACGCGGCTGGCGGCGAAGGCCAGGTTGCCCTGGCTGAGGGCCAGGTCGGCCTGCTGGAGGGCGATCTCCTGGCGGTCGGCGGTGGAGATCTTCTTCTGGATGTTGCGCAGGGCCACCAGGGCCTGGGCGCGTTCCTCGCTGGAGCCGGTGGCGTCGCTCAGGGCGCCGCGGAGCGTGGCCTGGGCGCGAACGAACTGGCCCTGGGCCATGAGCTGCTCGGCCTGGGCCTGAGCCTGGGCCAGCGTGGCGATGCTCGTGTCGTCGGCCAGGGCGGTCAAGGCCGCGGCGTTCATCGAGGTCGCGAGGGCCAGGGCGAGGAGGCGTCGGGGGGTCCTGCTGGTGCTCATGCCAAGCTCCAAAGTGTGCGGTGGGTCAAGTGGGGGGGCGGGCGGCCGGTCTCTACATCTGTGCCGGGCGGCGTGTGGGTGCTGCTATGCGCTGGTCTTGGTCTCGTTACCGAGGGCCAACGCGTGTGGCCATCATTGGCGTGCCGGGGCGGCCTGTCTGTTCCGTGCTTTCCGGAAGAGTCTGGCGGCTTCGGCGGTTGGCGGGGCGGGCCTGGCTGAGCATCTACCTAGGTGTCTACGCAGCGGCCCGCGTGTGGCCCCTGGCGGTGGCCGGGGCGCGGGGGTCTCCAGTTGATACCCGTGGCACGCGCCACGGGATGCACGCCCTGGACCGGAAATTGGCCCAGACCCGAGCGGGGGGAGGATAATCACCACCCCCGGCCAGAGCAACCGCCCCCAACGCCAGATTGGCAGCCGACTTGGGCTCCATGGAGCGGGGCCCGGACAGTCGAAGGGGCGGAACGCGTGGTCCGCTATTCGAGCCATCGGCTGGAAAGGATCCGGCCGGCCGCCCCGGTTTGCAGGGCATCGTCGAGCAGGGCCGCGATCTCGGCGGGCTCGTTGGGCTGGGGATCGTCGAAATCATCGGGGCCTGTCAGGGAAGCGCCCGCCGCGGATTCTGCTTGCTGGGCCTTTGATGCGTGGGCCTCGGGGGTCGCAGCCTGCGGGGCAGCGCCGAGCTTCTCGCCGGCGAGCATGGCGACGACCTCTCGCCGCCAGAGGCGATCGGCGGTGACTAATCGAGGGCCGATCTCGTCGGTCAGCGATACGCCGCTGGGGGCTTCGGGCAGCTTGAGGGCGGCGCTCAGGGCGATGTCTTCGGCTTCTCGCCAGCAGCCGGCGGCGACGAGCACCTCGGCGTACTTCATCCTGCCGCGTGGGCGGGGGCCGGGGGTTTCTTCCTCTTTATGCTGGCCGTTGGGTTGGTGTGCCTGGCCGTTGGGCCGGTCGGTTGGCCCATCTTCCAGCGGCCACTCGACGCGGACCAGGCAGCGCCAGCCGGTGACGCCCAGGTCTCGGCCGTCGTCGTCGAGGTTCCGCTCGACGTCGATGTTGAGGGTCATGCCCCAGAGGTCGACCAGGGCCTCGGTGACCTCTTCGGGGCCGGGCAGCTCGGGGCGGTCGTCGGGGGTGAGCAGCACGCTGCGGTGCTCGTGGCTGACGGCGTCGGCTGCCATGACCTCGATCAGGGGCTGGCCGTCGCTCTTGCGGGCCCTGGGGGTCTGGCCGCTGGTGCCGCCCAGGTTGGACAGCTCGAAGGCGCCCAGCAGCCGGTCGACCCGCTCCTTCTGGTCGGCCTCCACCCGGACGGTGAGCACCTTGTGCTCGTCGAGGAAGAAGTACATGAAGGGGTCTTCGCTCATGGCGCCGAAGCCGCAGAGACCATCTTCAAAAAGGAAGGGCTCGTACCAGCGCAGCCCGTCGTAGAGGCTCTCGACGCCCACGAGCTCGTAGGCGATGTAGGGATCGATCTCGCGGAAGGCGTCGTTGCCCAGGACGTCGAGGATCGGATAGACGCGGCCGGGGAGCAGGCTCAGGATGGCCGAGCACAGCGGCCGCAGCCGCTCGGCCGAGACGAGGATCTCGTAGACGTAGCGGTCGGGCCACTCTTCCCATTCCTCGTCGCCGTCGGCGGGCTCGAAGTCGACGGTGTACCCGCTGGTGGGGGCCACCGGCTCGACCGGATAGACGCCCAGCGGGAAGGCGAAGCCGTTGACGCGGACGCGTTCGAGGGCGGGGTTGAGGAGGCATCGGTGCATCGGGGGATGGTAGGGGATTGGGCGGCCGGAGCCGGAGCGTGTGTGACCCGTTGCGTAGAGCAGATAGGTTCTAATCCC
>JBITAB010000227.1:0-9452 GCA_044439825.1 Phycisphaerales bacterium JB064
GGAAGAGGCCGGCCGCCTGGAGGGCGTTGGCCTCGGCCTGGGTGCAGAAGGTGCGCGCGGGGGCGATGTGCCTGGCGTAGGCGTCGGGAGAGCCGTCCCAGGTGGCGCGTTGCGTGGGGATCGGGGCGTTGTCGCCATATTCGAGCTCGTAGGTGATGGACCAGCCGGGGGCGGAGCGGGGCTGGGCTGTGATGGACGCGCCGGCCTCTTCGTCCTGAACGACGATGGGGTCGGTGAGGGTGAAGGGGGCGATGCCGCCGGGCAGGGTGGCAAGGCCCGCGGCGAGGATGGCGTCGACGAAGGGCTTGGCCGAGCCGTCGAGGATGGGCACCTCTGGGCCTTCGAGCTCGATGGTGCAGTCGGTGACGCCCAGGCCGGCCAGCGCGGAGAGGGCGTGCTCGACGGTGGCGGCGACGATGTGGGTGCTCGAGAGGTTGGTGCTGCGTGGCTTCTGGTCTTTGAAGGCCGGGTGGATGGGGTCTTTGTGCAGCGAGACGAGGCGCACGGGGATGGCGCGCTTCTTGTCGGCGCGCACGATCGAGTAGCCGTCGAGGCCAGGCTTGAAGGTGATGGTGGCCGGCTCGCCTGTGAAGAGGCCCTTGCCCTGGAGCGTGGCGCTGGCCGCGAGCGTGGTGCGCTGGCGCGGGTGGGCGATGGGGCTGGCGGGCTCGGGCATAGTGCTGGTATTGGGCCTGATTTGGGCTGGGTTTACGCGTCGCGGAGGCGCTTGCGCAGGGCGCGGAAGTCCTTGGCCAGCGTGCGGAACTGGGCGTAGTTGGCGGCGGCCTCCCGGGCGGGCATGGCGGGGCCGCCGAGCCAGGTCTCTCCTGGGGGCACGTTGTTGATGACTCCGCTGCGAGCGCCGATGGTGGCGCCGGCTCCGATGGTGATGCCATCGGAGATGCCCACGCTGCCGGCGATGGTGACGCCGTCACCGATGGTGACGCTGCCGGCGATGGAGCAGCAGCCGCAGATGATGACATTGCTGCCGATGTCGCCGTTGTGGCCGATCTGGCAGAGGTTGTCGATCTTGGTGCCCGAGCCGATGCGGGTGTCGGCGAGCTTGCCGCGATCGATGCAGGTGTTGGCGCCGATCTCGGCGTGGTCCTCGATGACGACCGCGCCCAGATGGGGGATCTTGATCGGGCCGGTGGGCCCGGGCAGATAGCCGAAGCCGTCGGCCCCGACGACGACGCCTGGGTGCAGCGTGACGTGCTTGCCGATGGTGCAGCCGTGCTGGACGACGACGCCCGGGTGGAGCACCGAGTGGGCGCCGATGGTGGTGTTGGCGCCCAGGGTGACGCGCGCGGTCAGGACGGCGCCGGGCTCGACGCGGGCGCCCGGGCCGACGATGCACATGGGGCCGATGGAGGCGCCCTGGACGTGGGCCGTGGGGTCGATCTGCGCGGTGGCGTCGACGCCGGGCTCTGGCGTGGGCTGGGCGGCGTGCTGGGCGAAGGCCTCGAGGATGGTCAGCAGGGCGCGGTCGGCGTCCTTGACGTAGAGGATGGCGCGGTCGGTGGTGTCGCCCTCATCGAGGCGGACGCCCTCGGTGACCAGGGCGGCCGAGGCGTTGGAGGTGGTCCAGCCGGGGGCGTGGCGCTGGTCTCGGATGAAGGTGAGGGCGCCGGGGGTGGCCTTGTCGAGGGGGGCGATGTCGGCCAGGGGGATGTCACCGGGGCCCACCAGGCGGGCCTGGAGCAACTCGGCCAGGGTGCCGGTGGTCGTGGTCGAGTGGCCGGCTTGTGACCTGGCGGGTGTCATCGTGTGTGCTGGGGCGGGCGTTGGCACTGGCGAGCCTCGGTTCTTGCTGGCGGTGTGCGTGGGCGTCCTGCGTGTCTTTCCCTATATCCGGTCTGGCTCAGCCCCCGGATTCGAACCGGTTGTTCATGGTCTGGATGACGTTGTTGGTGATGTCCACGGCGTCGCCGGAATAGATGACTCGGCGAGTCTGGATGAAGTTCTCCACAAAGTCCATGGCGGCCTCGGCCCGGACGTTGGGGTTTCGGGGGACGGTGAGGTTCTGCCCGCGGTGGACGACGACCTCCCAGCCGTCACGCTTGGCGACCTCGGCGACGGCCTTGGTGGCCTTCTCGTAGAGCTCGGTAAGGACGCGGGCATTGTCCTCGGACTGCCAGCGGATGAGGTTTCCGGCGGTGACCTCGCGGATGCCCATCTTCATATTGAGCTCGCGGAAGATCTGGTCGTAGGCGTCGGTGTTGGGGTCGAGGCTCTTGAGGTCCTCGTTGAGGCCCTGGATCTGCTTATCGAGGGCCTCGATCTCCTTCTTCTTCTTCTCACCCTCGGCCTTGATGCGCTTGTCGACGTTCTCGAATTCCTTGAGCGAGGTAATCACCTGGACCAGGTCAACCGTCGCGACGGGCGTGGGCGTGGCGCGGACGACGCTTGAGGCGTCGGCGGTGGGCTTGAGCAGGGCGACGGTGCTGATGCCGATGGCGATGGCGGCGAGGACGCCCACGCCGGCGTGGGCGCGTCGTGGCTTGACGGTGCTTGCTTGGGTGTGGGACATCGGGAAGCCTCCTGCTGCTTGGGGAAGGTGCGATCGCTCCGCGATCGGTGCGGACATGCCCCCACCGGGACGCACTGGCCGCGCGTGATGGCGGCTCTTGGTGGGGATTCTACACCCAGCCGGGATGCCGTCGGCGGGGCTGGCTGGCAAAAAGCTGGTGAATACTTACTTTGGTTATAGGACTATTTACCTTCAGGGTTTGAATCGATGAGAACCTGCCCGGGGGCCGATGTCGTATCGGTGGATGTGCCGGCCCTGAGATCGAGCGGGGCTATCCTTACAGATATCGTCCAAGTTGGGTTGCAGGGACGGGAGGACGAGCGATGCTGCGGATGGGATTGAGCGTTGGAGCGATGCTGGTGCTGGCCGGCGTGGCGCAGGGTCAGAACGCCCTGGGCGACGGGCGGGCGCTCGATTACAACTCGCGCATCGGCGGCACGGGGGTCAACGAGCGGGTCCGCGATTATCAGGCCGAGTTCCGGTTTCGCAACGCGCTGGTGACGGGCAACGTGCCGGGGGGCGCGGGTTTCCGCGGCGATGCCGGCTATGGCATGGAGTTCGATTTCCGCCAGCGCGTGGGCTCGGACGACCTGTTCAGCTTCCGGCGTGACTCGTTCACCAGCGGGCTGGCGGGCACGGGCATCCGCGGGACGGAGGCGTTGCAGTACCAGTTCGCGTTGACGGTGGGCAACGAGCTGCCCCGCAACCTGCGCGGCAGCCTGCTCACCAGCCGGACGGGCGAGCGCGTGACGATGGCACTGCCGGGCAACCCGATCGAGCCGACGAGCGGAGCGGTGGATATCCGCCAGGCGACGCCCCGCGAGCTCGACGAGTATGAGCCGGGCACGCTGCTCTCGCTGCGTTCGACCTCGTCATACGCGTCGGTGCGGAGCCTCGGGCCCACGATGCTGCAGATGGGCGAGACGGCCGAGGGCCTCGCTCAGGGGCTGGTGGCGTCGCCGCTTCGCGGGCTGGCGCGTGAGGAGCTGCTGGGCGATGCCGAGCGGCGCAGCGTGACGACGGAAGCCGAGGCGGAGGCTGAGGCAGAGGCCGGCGAGACCGGTCGCCCGAGCAGCCGTTTCCCGAGCGGCAGGCTTGGCGTTGCGGGGCAGTTGCGTGACAAGCTGGCCGAGGAGTTTGCGGCTCGCGCACCGGGTCTGGCCCAGCCTCGTCAGCCTGGTGAGGCGCAGCAAGGCGAGCAGCCAGCGGCCCCGGGAGCCCAGATGGAGGGCGAGGCGCCGGTCGGCCCGCGGATCGGCGAGACCGATCCCTTCATGAACCGTCTGGCCGAGTTGCAGAAGGTGCTGCGCGAGGGCGTGCTGCCCGAGCAGGCCGCCGTGCCTGGTGGTGAGGGCGCGCAGACGCCCGCGGCAGGCGCCGGCCATCAGGTGATGGAGCAGCGCATCGACGGCTGGAAGGAGCTGGTGACGACGCTGAAGACCGGTGTGGGCACGATCGAGGTGCCCACGCCCAAGCTTGATCGCGCGTCGGCCTATGACCTGCACCTCGGGCGCGCCCAGGAGATGATGAAGCAGGGGCGGTACTTCGAGGCCGAGCAGCGGTTCACGATGGCGCTGGCCGCTCGCCCGGGCGATGCGCTGGCGGCGATCGGTCGCGTGCACGCGCAGATCGGCGCGGGGCTCGACCTGTCGGCCGCGGTGAACCTGCGGGCGTTCCTTGTTGATCATCCCGAGTTTGTGGCGGCGAAGTACGAGGGCGGCATGCTGCCCGGGCAGGACAGGCTGGAGGCGGCCAGCAACCGGCTGCGTGCGCAGCTGGACGACGAGCAGGCCGCGGGCCGGCTGCGCGAGAGCGCGCTGCTGCTGGCGTATGTTTCGTTCCATCGAGGCGACGTGGTGGAGCTGAGGCTTGGGCTCGAGCGTTTGGCCGAGGGCCAGGCCGGGCGTCGCGACGCGTTGGCGCCGCTGCTGCGGGCCGTGTGGTTGGATCTCGAGGCCGAGGCGGCGCCTGAGGGCGAGGGCGAGCAGACGGAGGGATCGCAGGACGCTGGCGGCAAATGAGCCGCGTGCAGCGACCGTGCGCAGCGCGATGGCTGACGGCATGACGACCCAACCCGCGCGCGCCGAGGACGACCCCGGGCACTCGATCACCGACTTTCTGAGTGATGGCGGCTTCGTGCACCTGTGCACGACGCTGTCTGGCCTGCTTGGCGCGCCGGTGCGGTTGCTCGATGCGCAGGGGCGCGAGATCCTGGCGACCGATGATCCCGTGATCACGTGGCGGCTGGCCGACCCCGGGCCCGACCCCAACGAGCTGGCGGCCGAGCGTGCGTTCACGGTGCCGATGCGGGCGCACGGTCGCGTGATCGGCTGGGTGCACGTGGGCAAGAGCCCGGCGACCGAAGGGCCGCTGGCGCCCGAGGTGGAGCAGGCGATCGCGCTGATCGTGGACGTGGCCGACCAGGTGTGCGACCGCGAGCTGGAGCTGCGGGCGCGGCTGCGCGAGCTGAGCGCGACGCAGCGGCTGAGCGCGCTGCTGGCCGCGGCGCAGAGCGAGAACGAGGTGCTGGCGATCGCGCTGGACAGCGCGATCGAGCTGCTTGGCCTGTGGGCGGGCTCGCTCGTGCTCTTCCACGAGGAGGGCAAGGGGCGCGGGCTGGCGACCGAGGAGCGCGACGTCGAGCATCGCGTGAGCCGCAACCTGAGCGAGAGCTGGCTTGCCAACCCTTTGCCGCTGTCGATCGATCGCGAGTTTGACCGGCGTGCGATGGCGGGCGAGGTGGTGGCGGTGAGCGACCTGCAGCGCGACGCGCGCGTGCAGCTGAAGGCTCGCGCGAAGGCCGAGGGGCTGGCCAGCGCGCTGCACGCGGGGATGATCTTCAACAACCGGCCCCTGGGCGTGATCCGGCTGTATGGCCGATCGGTCCGGCAGTTTTCGCCGGCCGAGGAGCGCGTGCTGCGGACGATCGCGCAGCAGGCGTCGGTGGCCATTGGCCAGGCGCGTCTGCTGCGCATGCAGCGCGAGGAGCGGCGGATGCAGCGTCAGCTGCGGCTGGCCAGCGACGTGCAGCGGCGCATGCTGCCCAAGAGCGCGCCCGAGAACGATCGGCTGGACCTGAGCGCGAGCTGGGAGCCGAGCCTCGAGCTGAGCGGCGACTTCTTCGACTTTATTGAGCTGGATGGCGAGGATCGTGAGCCGGGGGCGCGGCGCATCGGCATCGTTGTCGGCGATGTGGTGGGCAAGGGCGTGGCTGCGGCCCTGCTCATGAGCCATGTGCGTGCGAGCCTGCTGGCCCATGTGTCGCGTGACGCCTCGCCCGGCGCCGTGCTGGCCGCGGTGAACGACGACTTGTGCCGTGATTCGCTGCCCAACGAGTTCGTCACGCTGTGGTATGCGGTGGTGGACCCGGTGAGCCTCGAACTGGTGTACGCGAGCGCGGGGCATGATCCACCGTTGTTGCTGCGTGCCCTTGGTGAGGCTGGTGCGCCGGAGCATACCGAGATCGCCGGGGCCGATGTGCGAGCGCTGCGCAGCAGCGGGATGCTTGCGGGTGTGCTGCCTGGGCAGGTGTTTGGCGAGGAACGTGTGCCGCTGCAGGCGGGCGACACGCTGGCGATGTTTACCGATGGCATGACCGATGCGCGCAGCTTCGACGGGCAGCGGTATGGCCGGCCGCGGCTCGCGAAGAGCGTGCACGAGGCCGTGCAGAACACGCCGGACATCTCGGCGGCGCAGCTGGTGAAGGAAGTGGTGTGGGGCGTGCGGCGGTTTGCCGGCCTGGCGAAGATGCCCGACGACCAGACCATCGTGGTGTTGCGGGTGAAGCCGTGAGGTGGGCGGCGCTGCTGGCGATGGCGATCGTGCTGGCGGCGGGCGGGTGCACCATCACCGGCATGGAAGAAACCGCGACGCGGCAGGCGTGGCCGGCGGACGCCGAGGACACGTTTGGGTGCACGCCGGTGAGCCTGGACTTCTTTGGCGGCAGCGTGCGCGGCAGCGGCTCGGGCGTGTTCGTGTCGGAGCGTTGGCTGCTGACGGCGGCGCACGTGGTGCCCAGCGATGCGCAGTTTGTCTGGATCTGGATGAACGACCAGAGCGGGCCGGCGGGCATGGTGATGCCCATCGAGCTGGTGATCACCGGCGGTGGTGAGCCCGTGGAAGCGGGCGACTGGGCGCTGGTGCGCGTGCCGGCGAAGATCGGCCAGCTTGGTGCGCGGCCCGCGCGGTTGCTGGAAGAGGTGGACTCGCCCGAGGCGCTGCTGGTTGGGTTTCCGACGATCGATGGCGAGAGCGGTGGGCTGTTTTCACCCCGCCAGATCGTGGTGCTCAGCAGCGAGCGGCCGGGCGTGGTTGGCTTCCTCGATGACGACGGAGAGCTTCGGTA
The DNA here is from genome assembly GCA_044439825.1 of Phycisphaerales bacterium JB064. Classification (GTDB taxonomy): domain Bacteria; phylum Planctomycetota; class Phycisphaerae; order Phycisphaerales; family UBA1924; genus JAHCJI01. The sequence goes on from JBITAB010000227.1 coordinate 6,876, forward strand.
CTTCCGCATGGTGCGGGGCTGGTCGGCCCTTGGCGGTGCATCGGGCGGGCCGGTGGTGGTGCAGGATGATGGTGGGAAGCCCGGCGTGGGCGGCATCGTGCTGGGGCGTGTGGAGTATCGCGGGCTGTGGCGTCATGGCCGGGCGATCGTGACGCACGCGGTGCCGCCTCAGGCGCACCTGGCGGCCAAGGGGATGCTCGACGACCTGCCTTCTCGCATGGGGCCCGACGCGATGCTGGTGTGGGATGGCGACGATGGGTTGCGCCCTACGCTCACCGACGATGGCGACGGTGTTCCTCAACGGCAGGCTGCTTCGGGACGATGATCCACAGGCGAGCGTTTCGCTGGCCGACGCGGGCTTCATGCACGCGGTGGGCTTGTTCGAGACGATGACGGCGCGGCGCACGGACGACGGCGTGCGTGTGGCGCGGGTGGATGAGCACGTGGGCAGGCTGATCGCGTCGGCCAAGGAGCTTGGGCTGGCGTCGTCTTTGCGCGCCGGGCCGCTGGCCGAGGCGGTGGAGCACACGGCCGACGAGCACTTCGAGCAGACGGACCATGACGTCGCGCGGCTGAGGCTGACGGTGACCGGCGGAGACCTGAACCTCGTGCGGCGTGAGGCCGAGCGCGTGGGCGCGGGCGTGCAGACGCCGACGGTGGCGATCGTGGCCCAGCGTGCGACGGCCTATCCCGAGGCGCTGTACGAGCAGGGCGGCGTGCTGACGATTGCCGACGCGAAGGCCAACCCGCTTGATCCGCTGGCGGGGCACAAGACGCTGAGCTATTGGTGGCGGCTGCGCGAGCTGCAGGCCTCGCTGGCCAAGGGTGGCACCGAGGCGCTGATCTTCACCGTGACCAACCACGTGTGCGGCGGCAGCGTGAGCAACGTGCACGTGGTGAAGGACGGGGTGATCACCACGCCTGTGGCGCGGGGCGAGGAAGCAGCGGTGTCGGGCAAGGGTGGGTCGATGCCGAGCCCTGTGCTGCCCGGCGTGACGCGTGCGGCGGTGCTGGAGATCGCCGCCGGGCTGGGGCACCAGGTGCGCAAGCAGTGGATGACCATCGATGACGTGCTGGACGCCGACGAGGTGTTCTGCACGAACGCGAGCTTTGGTGTGCTGCCGATGACGCGCGTGGAGGGCAAGCCCATCGGCGACGGCGCGGTGGGGCCGGTGAGCCGGGTGCTGCGCGAGAAGCTGGCGGAGATCGACGCCGGCCAGACGTCGTAGGTCCAATTTCGTGGTTCAGGTGTGGTAGGTCAGGCGCTGCCGAACGGGGAGTCGCCCGAGGGGCGGCGGACCCGGACGTTCTCGCGGCCCGTGGTGTCTTCGCGCGGGTCTTCCATCGCGCGAAGGGCCTGGCGGATGCGGCGGCGGATGATGAACCAGCCGATGCCCGCGCCGATCAGCACGAACGGCAGCAGCACGAGGCCGACGGCCAGGATGCCCGCGAGCACCAGGGCGCCAATGAAGAGCATGACAGCCAGCAGCAGGCCGGCCTTGAGGCGATCGAACGGGCCGGGGGGCTTGGTCTGGCCTCCGCCCAGGGTGTACATGGTGGTGTACTGGGGCACGAGAGAGGTTAGGGGTTGAGCGGCGCAAAAACACACCCGCCGGCGTCGGCGGGTGGTGGTGCAACGCGGTGGATCGGGGTCCGGCCGCGGGAGATGGAGCCGACGCTGTCGGCGTGGTGGACGACTGTTCGGTGGATCAGGCGCGGCGACGGCGGGTGAAGAACCCGGCGCCGGCGAGGCCAGCGGCGGCCAGAGCACCGGTGGTGGGCAGGGGCACGGCGACCTGGAACATCTGGTCCTGGGCGCCGTCGTTGGTCAGGGCGCGGATGTTGCGGTCGACCCGCAGGCCCTGGTCGCCGGCGATGGAGAGCAGCGTGTTGAGGTAGCTGGTCGTGCCGCTGTTGAGGTTCCAGGCGCGGAAGTCGCCGCTGGCCAGGCTCAGCGTGCTCGACTCGGTGTCCATGTCGCTGACGACTTCCCAGACGGCGATCTGGAAGGCGGCCGAGAAGTTGTTGGACGTGCCGTACTGCTGGCCGTTGGCGTAGGCGTACAGGCGGCCGATGGCGTCGGCCTTGTGCTGGGCCATGCCGTTGTTGCTGGCGGTGACGGGGGCGTCGGTGAGCTCGGAGACCTGGTAGGTCTTGCTCTGGCTCGACACCCACTGGGTGACGTCCACGCAGTAGGTCGCGAGCATGCCCACGCCAGGGGCGGTGGGGCCGGTGCTCGAGAGGATCTCGTGGTTGAGCTGGCCGGCGTGGACGTTGTACTGGTTGCCGTTGACGCGGACCGTGACGGCCTTGCCCGGTCCGGCGTTGACGAATCGCATGTTCACGCTGTCGGCGGCGGCGATGGCCGTGGTAGCGAGCACGGCGACGGTAGCGATGATGCCCTTCATGGGTGTCTCCCTCTCTTGGTCTTCACTTGAGGCAGCGGCCGCGGGGCGGAAGGTTCTCTCCCCCCTTTTACTCCGCCCCGCGGTGTCGGTTTGCCGAGGACAGCATACACGGCTGGGGGGCGTTGTCGAGGTCTAAGTGCTGTTATCTCAGTGGTTTGTGACGATTGGC
>JBITAB010000228.1:0-9425 GCA_044439825.1 Phycisphaerales bacterium JB064
GCCTCGCCACCACGCCGCGCCAGCGCCCGCTTCGCGGCCACCTGCATGTCGAGCACCAGGCTGAACAGCAGCGGCGTCAGCAGCAGCGTGAAGATCGTCGACACCAGCAGCCCGCCCACCACCACCGAGCCAAGCCCGCGGTACATCTCCGAACCCGCGCCCGGGAAGAGCACGAGAGGCAGCATGCCGCCCACGCTCGTCAGCGTGCCCATGAAGATCGGCCGCACACGGCTGACGGTCGCCGCCGAGATGGCGTCGTGGGCCTCACCCACGTCGGCATCGGCATCCACCATCGGGTTGCGCTTCATGAAGTTCAGGCTCTGGTGCACGATCAGGATCGAGTTGTTCACCACGATGCCGATGAGGATCACGAATCCCAGGATGGTCAGCACGTCGAGGTTCTGCGGCGCGATCGTCGGGTCGGCCACCGAAGCGGCATGCACGAGCGACAACGCGGCAAACCCACCCACGATCGCCAGCGGCACCGTGAACATGATGACCAGCGGGTACAGGAAGCTCTCGAACAACGCGCACATCAGCAGGTACACGACCGCCAGCGCCCACACGAAGCGGGCCGTGAGCAATTCTGGGCTGCTCGCCAGCCCGCCGAACAGCAGCAGGAAGATGCCGCCGACGAGCAGCAGCCCAACGGCGCCATAGGCGTACCACATCTGCTTGCGACGCACGGCGATCACCAGCGTGAGCGCCGCCAGCACCAATCCACCCACCTGGGCCACACCGCCGACGATCCACAGCGCCGTCGCGCCAGGGCCGCCGTGCTCCTCGGTCCGCTCGGCGCCGACGCCGAACATCGCCACCTGCACCTCGTCGAGCTGCGCGGCCGTGCCCTCCATGCGGATGCGCATGGTCGAATCGATCTGCCCGCTCGCTCGCAGCGGCCCGATCACCTGCTCGCGGATCGTCGTGATCACCTCGCCCACCGGCTGGCCCTCGGGCGGCCGGATGTTGATGGTCACGCTGGGAAGCTCCTCGACCCGGCTGATCTCCTGCGGCGCCAGCCCGCGCTTGATGTCCACGATCTGGTCCACGGGCACCACCGGGCCAGCGGGCGTGGCGATCGGGATGCTCAGCATCTTCTCGAGATACTCAAGCCGTCCGCCAAAGGGCAGCATGACCAGATCGACCTGCTCGCCGTCGAGCTGATAGTCGCCGACGAACACGCCATCGAACAACCCGCGCACCGCCAGGCCCACACCCTCGGTCGTCAGGCCAAGGTCGCGACCGACCGTGTTGATCTCCGCGCGCACCTCCGGCTGCTCGAGCAGGAAGTTCGCCGGATTCGGCTGCACGCGTCCATAGCCATACATGCCCGCCGTCGCGAAGAACGCCTGCTGAGCGACCGCCTTCACCTTGTCCAGGTTGGGGCCGCTGATCTCGATGTCGATGGTGCCACCACCGGCCGCACCACGACCAAAGAGCGACGCCTGGCTCGCGCCACCGAAGATGTCGCTGTTGAGCTGGTTGAAGGTGTTGGTCAGCAACTGGCCGACTGGGATCACCACGCGCTCGTTAGCGCTCGTGGCACCGGCGAACATCTGCGTGCCGAACGCGCCGATGAAGAAGTTGTCCACCGCAACCGGATCGAAGGCCGGGATCGGGACCATCTCGCCGGTCACAGGATCGGGCGCCGCGCCGCGAGGAATATCGGGCAGGTCGGCCAAGCGTCCATCCTCGCCCATGTCCTGCAGCGTGTAGGGCCCGACCATCGACTCCATCCGCTCGGCCAGATCGGTACGCGCCTCGACGCTCAGCCCGGGAGGCAGCAACAGCCCGCCGAACACGAGATTGCGGTTGCCCGCCGGCAGATAATCAAGCGGCGGCGCCAGCATCGCGGAGAGCCCGAGGCTCGCCACGGTCAGCACGACGATCACCGCGGGACGGAGCGTGTAGCCGCGCCACGAGCCCATCAGCCAGCGGATGCCGCGGCCAAATCCGTTCGAGAACGCCGTGCCCAGCACCGCGAGCCCGCCCACGCTGCGCACGAACCGGCCGAAGCGGCCCTTGGGCTCGCTCGGCCTGCCAAGCCAGCTCGCGCTGGCCGAGGGGATCACCGTCAGCGAGACGATGAGCGAGAGCGACACCGCCCCCACGATCGCCAGCGAGATGTCGCGGAAGAGCTGCCCGGCCTCTTCCTGGATCGTCAGGATGGGAACGAACACGACCACCGTCGTCAGCGTCGAGGCCAGCACGGCCCCCCACACTTCCTTTGCGCCCTCGTAGGCCGCCTGCGCTGGCGGGTGCCCCATCTGCCGATAGCGGTCGATGTTCTCGAGCACCACGATGGCGTTGTCCACCACCATGCCCACCGCGAACGCCAGGCCCGCCAGCGAGATCACGTTCAGCGTGCGCCCAAGGCCCATCAGCACGAGGAACGTGCCGATCACCGAGATCGGGATCGCCAGCGCGATCACGAGCGTCGCCGGCACGCTGCGCAGGAATATCAGCAGCACGAGGCCGGCGATGATGCCGCCGATCCACAGGTTGTTCAGCACGAGGTCGATCGCCGAGCTGATGTACGTCGTCTCGTCGTACACCTGACGCAGCCGCAGGTGCGGGCCCACGCGATCGTCGAGGTTGGGCAGGATGTCCAGGCGGATCTGCTCGATCTGCCCGCGCACGCCCTCCATCACTTCCACCACGTTCGCATCCGTCTGGCGGAGGACGTTGATGGCAAGGCAGGGCTGCCCCAGGCTGCGCACGAAGCCGCGCGGCTTGGTGTGGCTGATCTCGATGGTCCCGATGTCACGCACATACACCGGCTTGCCATCGCGATAGGCCACGATGGTGTCGAGCACCTGGTCGGGGCGGTTAAACTGCCCGATCACCCGCACGCGCATGTCGCGCTTGCCCTCGGCGATCGTGCCAGCCGACACGTTGGTGTTCTCGCCGCGCAGCGCGTTGAACACGTCGACGTGGTTCAGCCCGCGCTGGGCCATGGCGTACGGATCGAGCAGCACGCGCACCTCGCGCTCGCGCCCGCCATACACGTTCACCTCGGCCACCCCGCCCACACGCTCGAGGAACGGCCTGATCTCGCGATCCACCGGATCGAACAGCGTCGTGATGTCATAGTCACGAAACTCGTCGAGATGCTCGGGATCGATGTCCAGGATGATCCACGCGATGGCGTTCTCGGGCCCGCCGCTCGTGTCGGCGATGATCGGCTCGTCGACCTCTTCGGGGTAGTCTGGCACCTGCCGCAGCGCGTCGGATACTTCCTGAAGCGCGCGGTCGATGCTCGTGCCGATGTAGTACTCCAGCGTGATCGACGCCGAGCCCTCGCTGCTCAGCGAACGCATCGACTTGAGGTTCGACACGTTCTTGAGCTGCTCTTCCTGCTCCTTGGTGATCTCGTCGACGATCTCCTGCGGGCTGCGGCCCGGCCAGCTCGTCGTCACCGTGATGATGGGCCGGTCAACCGTCGGCGTGAGCTGGATCGGGATCGATCGCACGCCGATCAACCCGAACATCACCACAAGAACAACGGCCACAACAACGCCCACCGGGCGCTGGATCGCAAGTCGAACGAAATCCACGGGTCACGCCCCTCCGGCCGGCGGCTGGCCCGCTGGGGCCCCGTCGGCACGCTGTCCCTCGTCACCGGTCCTTGGAAGATTCAGGATGTTCAGCGGCTGCATCGGGAACATCCGCTCGTTGCCCTCGACGACCACCATCGCGCCCGGCGGCAGCGCACCGGCGCGGATGGCCACGCGATCGCCCGCGGCGAACAGCCGCGTCACGCGCGCCGGCACCGCCTGGTACGCACCCTCGCCCCCGGGCGCCGCGAAGTACACGAACTCGCCCGCGTCGTCGCGCAGCATCGCGTCCTTGTGCACGGTCAGCGTTTCCTCGGTCACGCCCGTAGGCGTCAGCCCGATCACGCTCATGCCAGGGCGAAACCGCTCGTCGGCGTTCTTGAGCACGATACGCACCGGGAACAACCGGCTCCGAGGGTCGGCATCGGGCACGATCGTGAAGGCCGTGGCCTCCACCTCGTCGCCCGTGGCCGGCACACGCACGCGCACACGGCCGTCCTCGCGCGTCAGCCGATCGACCAGCCGCTCTGGGATGTCGACCCAGGCCTCGACGGTCTCCAGAGAGACGACCTCCGCCACCGCATCGCCCGCGCCGAGCCACTGGCCGGCCTCGGCCGTGCGCCGCACGATCCGCCCGCCAAAGGGCGCGGTCACGCTCATGTCCTCGACACGCGTGCGGGCCAGATCGACTAGCACTTCGTTGAGCACGACATCGGCCTTGGCGGCTTCCAGCCGGGCCTCGGCCGCGGCCAATTCAGTCCGAGCCGTATCGATCTCACGCTCGTTGCCGCCGCCTCGGTCATAGGTCTGCTGCACGCGCTCGAGGTCCCGCCGTGCGTTCTCGAGCAGCGCCTCACGCTCGGCGACCGCGGCCCGACTGGCCAGCAGCACCGCCTCGCTCCGGCGAAGCTCGAGCTGCGCACGCGTGTCGTCCAGCTTCGCGATGACCTGCCCGGCCTGCACACGGTCGCCCTCGCGCACCTGCACGTCGGACACCAGGCCCTCTTCCTCGGCCGCGATCACGCTCCGCCGAGCCGCCCGGATCTGCCCGGTCGACTCGCGCCAGGTCTCCAGCGGCGTGCTCTGGGCCACGTCCACACGAACGCTCGCCGCCGGAGCCTGCCCGAGGGCGGCCACCGGCGAGAGCACCATCAACCCAAAAGCCGCCACGAAGGCGGCCACACTCGCTCGCATCAGTTGTCCTCCGACCCCGACGCTCCACGCGTCAGGCTCGCCCCTTCCATCAGGTACATGCCGTACAGCCACTTCCCACGAACGAACGGGTCGACCTTCAGCCTGCCCGCGACCACGCCAAACTGCGGCCGCTGCTCGATGGGCGCCGCCAACGACACCTCGATGGCATCATAGGGCGTCGGGGGCACACCCAGACAACACCCGTCCCAAGGATGCTGCATCAGGAGCAACTCGCTGACAAACCGCTCGGCGAACGGGATCGCCAGATTGCCCTCGAAGCGCACCCACTGGCCATCGAACATCGTCACCCGCTCGGGCAGCACCAGCTTGCCACGCGAGGGATTGAACGTCTCGCTCGCACTCATCATGAGCGACCAAGGCAGCACATACGGATCGTCGGCCGTGCCAGACCCGGTGACCGTGAAGCGATCGTCCAGCCGCAGATCGCTGCCGACCCGCTCGATCTTGGCCGGCCTGACATCGAACCCGCCAAACTGCTCGGGCGCGGGCCCGATGCCTTCTGGCCTGGGCAACTTGCGAATCTCGGCCCACAAATCCTCTGTCTCGGGCGGCGGCCTCGTCGATTCAATCGTCTTCCCGCCCGTCCACTCCTTCAGGCTCAGGCCAGGCAGCGGATCCAGCCGCAGCAGCCGCTCGGCCCCAAACACCCGCAGGTCGCCACTCGTGTCTCGCGCGACGTATCCGCCAAGCTTGCCCGTGTCATTGAGCAACGGCGAACCCGCGCTCCACGCGGGCAACGCCTGCTCGAGCACGATGTTCACCGAATCTTCATCGATGTGCACCCGCTCCACGCTCGCGGTCGCCAGCGGATGGTCGGCGTCTTCTTTGCCAGGAGCCTTGGCCGAGCCGATCACCAGCAGGTTCTCGCCCGGCAGTGGCTCCAAGAACGCGACCTGTAACCCACGCATCAGTTCGCTGGGCAGCTCGATCGTCAGCAGCACGAGGTCGACCTCGGGCGCCTCGGCCACGATCTTCTCCACCTCGAACGTGCGCCCCACGTCGAGCATCACCTCGCCGCGCAACGCCCCGACCACCGACGACCGCGGCGCAGCTAGCCGGCCCGGCCCGACGAAGAAGCCCGTGACCGACTTTGGTTCAACGCCCTCCTCGCCAAACAGCCGCACCTCAACGACCGCGGGCGAGTACATCGGCGCCATCGCCATCAGCCCCACGTCCTGGTGCTGGGCGCCCTGGGCGAGCTGAGTGCGCACCGAGCCCTCGGCAGAGTCCGTCCCAGCGCCAGGCTCAACACGCGCCACCGGCATCACCGGCTCGCTCGCCTCGCGCACGATCGGCCCCGAGTCCGACTCTGTGCGACCGGTCGAAGCGGCCTCGAACACCGCGATGCCCGCGACAGCGGCAATCACGATGCCCACAACAGCCCCGACGAAGACCGCCGGTGGCACCTTCCGCTGATTCATCCCGTCATCCATGGGCCTAAGGCTAGCCCAATGGCCGCAGGTGTTCCGCGACGGGCGTCCGATAGGCCAGCACCGCCGGCGCAACCCCCGCCAGCGCGGCCAGCACGACGGCCGACATCCCCACCACCCCGCACGCCCACGGGGAAACCGCCGGCTGCACCACAAGCCCAAGCTGGGCCTTGAGCCCCCACGCCACGGCCCAGCCGCCCGCCACACTCACGATCGTGCCCACGACGGCCCCCGCGGCGCCCAGGATCACCGCCTCGGCCACCACCCACGCCACGATCCGCCCCCGGCTGGCGCCCAGCACGCGAAACGTCGCGATCTCCCGCCGTCGCATCTGCCCGGACGAGTACAACGCCAGCATGATCGACACCGCCCCCGACACCAGCACCACGAACGCCATCGCGATCAGCAGCCGATCGACCCGGTTCACGATGCGAAACAGCGCGTCGATCTCCGACGCGGGCGAAGCCACCGTCAGCGCCGGATTGCGCCGCAACTCGCTGGCAAGCTCGGCGATGGCCGAACTCGCCTGCCGCCCCTCGCGCACCACGCCGCGCACGTACACACCCGTCACCAGACGATCGGCGGCGGACAGATCATCCACCGTCACCTGATCCGCCTTGCCCCCCGCCTCACGGTCACGCTTGTCCTGGGCGTGGATGATCCAGCCCGACGCAAGATCAGAAAACACCACGCGATCGTGCGGCGTGCCGCTCAGCTCGAGCACGCCCACGATCTCATAGTCAAAACCCTGGTGCACGAACCCGCCGCCCGCGAGCCCGCACGTCAGTTGCAGCCGGTCGCCGATGCTGATGCCGCTCTCACGCGCCACCTGCGCGCCGAGCACCACCTCGAAGCGACCTTCGATGAGCCGCCCTTTGGCCACACCCCACCGTCGCCCGGCATCGCCACGCTCGGGGTCATAGGCCGAGTCGGGGCTGAACTTCTCGAAGAACTCGGGCTCAACCGCCGTCACGGGGAAGCCCTCGAACGAGTCGCCCTGCTGGATCGGCAACGCATAGGCGACGCGCGGATCGCGTTGTAACTGCTGCACCGAGAGCCACGTCATCGCCCGGCTGGGCGTGCCCGCGTGGAATACCGAGTTCAGGACGCTCACGAGCGCCGAAGGCTCGGCCGACACCACCAGGTGCATGTTGCCCGCCCCGCGCTCGAGCGTCTGCCGCGTCGCATCGCGCATGCTCAGGATGGTCAGCAAGAGGCCCACCGCGATCGCCACCGTCAGCGTGGTCGTCACCGTCTGGAAGCGACGCGCCATAAGCGAACCCAGGATGACCCGCGACCCGCTCAGCGCCATGTCACACGCGCTCCGCTTCGCGAGCCAGGATCGCAAGGTCCTCGACGCGCTCGAAGTGGCCAGACGCCGCGGGGTCATGGCTCACGCACAGCAATGCCGCCCCGGCCTCGGCGCACGCGTTCTTGATCAATTCGATCGCCGCATCCGCATTCTCCGGGTCAAGGCTCGCCGTCGGCTCGTCGGCAAGCACGAGGGTGGGCCTGGCAGCAACGGCACGGGCCACCGCCACGCGCTGCTGCTGCCCCACGCTCAACTGCTCGGGCGGCGCATCCATACGCTCGATGCCGAGCTGCGAAAGCAGCGTCCGCGCCCGATCGGCGTGCTCTCGCCTGGGGATATCCGAGAACATCATGCCCGCCAGCACGTTCTCCAGTGCGCTAAATCCGTGTAAAAGATTGAACGTCTGGAACACGACCCCCAGATGCCGCCCACGGAAGCGATCCCGCGCCGCCCCGCGCAACCCGTGCACGTCCTGACCGGCGATCTCCACCCGGCCAAGCGTCGGCTCGATCAGGCCGGCGATCAGGCTCAGCAGCGTCGTCTTGCCGCTGCCCGACCGGCCGCGCAAGAGCGCCATCTCGCCGGCCCCAAGCTCGAAGCGGGAAATGCGAACGACCGGCGGGGCGTCCACCGCCCCCCGGTCGTAGCGAAAGCTCAGGTCTTCGATGCGCAGCGCCGAGGCCATCGGCCAAGCGTACGCCGGCGCTCGTTACTCGGCCCGGAACTCCACGTCGTCCAGACCGATCCGGCCCTGGGACGAACCGAAGCCAGGCCCGAACTCGAAGCGCACCTGCTCGATGTCGCCCAGATCAAGTGCCGACCCATCACGCAGGAAATCCCCGAGCGAGATGGTGATGGTCTCGAACTCGTTCGACCAGCCCGCGCCCGTGCCGTCACCGGTGCGCTGGTAGGGCTCCTCGACGCCGCCGCCGTAGGAACCGACGTTGATCGAACTGCTCACGCCCGAGCCATCCACCAGCGTCACGGTGAAGGTCAGGTCCTCGAGCGCCGCAGTCGTCTCGGGCGCGCGGCTGATCTGGCACGCGCGGAAGCTGAGAGCTGCGAAGCCGCTCACGTCGCGATGGATCGGCAGCAGCGTGTACGCGTACGCGACATCGCTCCCGTTCCACGAGAACGTCGCCCCGCGGGTGTCATCGATCGAGCTGGGACGCACCCGGCTCATGCCGTTCATGGCGTCGCTGCCCGTCCACGAGTACGAGCCGTCGGCGTCGCGCATCAGCCCTTCGAAGATGTTCGAAACACCCACGCTCACCGTCGCGCCGCTGCTGGCCAGCGTCGTGGAGGCCTGCGTCTGGAAGTCGTCGACCACGAAGTCTGCCCCGCCCCGAGCCGGGCGATACTCGCTGTCGACAACGGTCGAGTCGGCCAACGCGGGGAAGTCCAGGCTCTCCCACTGCCGCTCCATCACGTCCCTCGCGGGCTCATTGCCGCGCACGTACTGCTGGATCAGCGCCAGCCAGTCGATCATCGCGACACGCTGCACCTCGGGGCGGCCGATCGCCGTGCCCGCGGGCCCGGTGAAGTCATCGAAGCCGCAGCAGTTGAAATCGTTGTGGTCGGCGCCCTGCAGATAGGTCACGTGCTTGTTGCCCGTGCCGCGCTCGTAGATCGCGAACGGCTTGCTGCCACCGCCCACGCTGCCACGCACGTCGCCGTCCGACGAGCCGTAGATCAGGTGGTAGTTCGAATCGGTCGGCCTCGCCCGCGTGCCAAAGTCGGTCGGCGAGATGCTCGACACCACGAGGACGTCCGCCAGCTCGTAGTTCTGAGGCGAATAGCTGCCCGTCACGATCCGGTCGTACGCGCGGGCCACGCCCTCGCCACCACGGCTGTGGCCGATCCACACCGTCCGGCTCTTGTCGATGTGCCCATCGAGCGCACCGCCGGCGA
>JBITAB010000229.1:0-5956 GCA_044439825.1 Phycisphaerales bacterium JB064
CCGGCTCGCTCATCGGCGGCATCGCCGAGACCCAGGAGATGCTCGACTTCTGCGGCCAGAAGAAGATCGAGTGCGACATCGAGCTGATCCGCATGGACCAGATCAACGAGGCCTACGAGCGGATGCTCAAGAGCGACGTGAAGTACCGGTTCGTGATCGACATGGCCAGCCTGTCGTAGCGGGTCTCCACGCCAGCCAGCATGAAACAACGCTTAGCGTCCCCTCCCAAAGGGGGACGGCTCACTATCGTTCTCGCCCGCCAGGCCGATGACCCATGCACATCACGGCCAGCGGTCCGAGGCGCAAACACGATGGAACTCACGATCGCCCTGGTCCAGATGGACGTCGCCCCCGGCGACCCGGAAGCCAACTTCGAGAAGATGGACGACTTCGTCGGCAAGGCGAAGGAGCAGGACGCCCAGCTTGTCGTCTTCCCTGAGGACGCTGTTACCGGCCCGCTCGACGGGCAAACCGCCTTCGCCCATCGCGCACCCGAGTTCCTGAGCCGTTGCATCGCCATGGCCCAGCGCCACGGCGTTGACATCGTGCCCGGATCGTGGTCGGTGCCAGACGCAGGCGGTCTGTACAACACCGCCTACTACATCAATGCCGACGGCTCGCTCGCGGGCTATTACAGCAAGGCCAATCTGTGGGCCACCGAGTTCGGCGTGATCACGCCCGGGCCCGGGCCCGTGGTCGTGCCCACCGCCCACGGGCTGGTGGGGCTGACCGTCTGCTGGGACATCGCCTACCCGGGGATGTTTCAGGCCATGGCCGCGATGGGCGCCGAGCTGGTCGTCAGTCCCACGTATTGGTCTCTGCCGCGCGGGAAGGAGACCGGGCGGGCCGAGAAACGCGAGGAGCTCGACCTGATCGATTCGCTCTGCGTAGCCCGGGCCTTCGAGGCCGACCTCGTGCTTGCCTATTGCAACGCCGCCGGCCTTGTGGGCGAGGACGGTGACGCGAGCGAGGGCGTGCTCAGCGGGCGCAGCCAGCTGACGCATCCGCACGATAAGACGCTGTGCAAGGCCAAGGGCAATGGCGAGCAGATGCTGCTCGCCAGCTTCGCCCACACCCGCGCGGTCGCGGTCGGCTAAGCGTTTACTGGTCTTCACCGTCCTCGTCGGCCTGGGGCCGGATGACGATGCGCATCTTGCCTTCCTCGACGGCGTACTTCGCGAAGATATCGCGCAGCTCGCTGGCGGTGAAGCCGCCCAGGGCCTCACGCTCGTTCTCGAGCGCTTCGAGCGAGCGGCCAAGGTAGTCAAGCGTGCGCAGCTCGCGGAGCCACGAGCCGGGGCTACGCACGTTCTCATCGTGCACGTTGCGAAGCTGCTCCACGGCGATGTTCAGTTCGTCCTCCGTCGGCCCTTCGGCCGCGAACGTGGCGAACATGCTCATGAGCTCGTCGGCGAGTTGCTCGGCCTTGGCCGGGTCGGTTGGCGATTGCACGCTGAAGAGGCCAAAGCCAGGCCATGTCGTACCCGTGCGGCTCGAGACGCTGGGGCTGTAGGCCAGGCCAAGCTCCTCGCGGATGCGGTCGACCATGCGGCTGGAGAGGATGCGGGCCGCCAGACGCATCGCGCGGCGGTCACGCTCGTTCCACTCATCGGGGCCGTAGTAGCCGGCGATGACGAAGGCGGTGGGCGTCGAGACTTGCGGCTCCTTGAGCATCGCGATCGGGCCCTGCGGCCGCTCCATCATCCGTTGCTCGCGATTGGTCGTCGCGGAGACACGCGGACGCTGCGGCAGCGATCCGAGATACGTCCTGGCGAGCTCGATGGTCTCCTCGACGTCGAGGTCTCCGACGAGCGCGACCTCCATCGGTCCCTTAAGCTGATCGTCGATCCACGACTGGGCGGCGGCGACATCGATGGCCTCGATGCGCTCCTTGCTGATGAGTTGCGGCCTGGGGTCGTCGGCGGGGAACATCGCTTCGAGGATGGCCTTGATAGCGGCGCCCTGCGGCAGACGCGCGAGGGTCTCGAGCGTGCGGAGCTGGCCTCGCCGCCATTGCTCGATGGCCGCGTCCTCGACGGTCGGATCGGTCAGTAGCAGGTGCGCGAGCGTGAGGGCCTTCTCAAGCTCGCCCGGCGAGGCGCTGATGCCGATGGTCAGCCCGTCCGCGTCAGAACCGCCGCGCACACTGGCCTTCCAACCCGTGGTCAGGTCGTCGATCTGCGTGGATGAATGGCCACCGCCCGCGGGACGGGCCAGAGCGGTGCTGGCGGCATCGGTGAGGCCGCGAGTGGTGTCGTCCTCGTGCACCAGCCCGCCGAAGACGTGGATGGAGCCGAGGATCTCGCCCTGGCGTTCGGTCATGCGCTTGATGTGCACGCGCACGCCGTTGTCCAGCCACAGGCTGGTGACGCCAGTGGCATCGTCGACCGTCTTCTCGGCGATATCGCCGGCTGTGGGTGTCTGGTCGAGCAGGCTATCAGCGCGTGCCTGCTGCTGGTAGGGCTCGGGGCGAGCACCCAACGCCTCGATGCCCGCGGCGAGCAGGGCATCCTCGCTGGGCGTGTTGTCGTCTTCCTTGGTCTGCAGCGTGAAGACGGCGTTCTCGAACGCGAACGAGTCGGCGAAGTCTGCGTTCACCTCGTCGAGCGTGACCGAGGGCAGCAGTTCACGGAGCAGCTCGAGCTGCTGGGCGACGCTCATGAAGGGCTCGCCGCTGGCGGTGGCCTCGACCAGTGCGCCCCGCAGCGTGCGGCTTGGGCGCGTGGGCTCGCTGGCTACGGCACGCTCGGCGCTGGCGATGAGGCGGCGTTTGGCGTCCTCGAGCTCTGGCGCAGTGAAGCCGTGCAGGGTGGCGCGGCGGACCTCGCGGCCCATCTCGCTGAGCACCTCGCGCCAGCGACCGTTCTCGCTCCGGCCCGTCGCCTGCGTCCACTTGATGGCGCCGGCGAAGTCGCCCGTGCTCACGCTGCCGCCGAGCATGCTCAGCTCGCCGTTCTGCACGCCCTCGCTCAGGCGATCGTTCATCATGCTCGTGCCCAGCGAACGGACGAGGTCTTCGCGGTAGTCGGCGATGGTCGTGGTCGGCTCGCCCGGCGCGTCGATGAAGTTGATGGCAACCTCTTCGCGCGTCTCCTCGGGATCGCTCGCGATGATCGCACGCCGCCCCTGGGTCGGCTGCACCCCCACCTCTCGCGGCTCGGGTCGCGGTTGCAGATCACCACCCCCGAAGAGGTCTTTGATGGTCCCGGTCACCTCGTCGGGCGTGACGTCGCCCACGACCAGCAGCGTCATATTGCTGGGCACGTACCAGGTGTCGTAATACGCCTTGATGGGCTCGAGGCCGGCGGTGGTGAGCACCTGCTCGGTGCCGATGGGGATGCGCTTGCCAAACTCGCTCTCGGGGGCGATGCGTTCGATCAGGTCGTACAGCACGCGCTGCTGGGGCGAGAGCGAGGCGCGGCGTTCTTCGAGGATGATCGAGCGTTCCTGCTCGATGCCGCTCTCGGGCAGCAGCAGGTTGCCGGCCACGTCGCTCAGGAAGGTCAGCCCGGCCTCGAGTGTTTCGGGCTCGGTGTTGGGCAGGCTGATCGTGTAGCCCGTGCGGTCGAAGCCGGTGACAGCGTTCTGGTGGCGGCCAAACGACAGACCAAGATTCTCGAAGAATGGCCGCACCGTGCCTGGGGGGAAGTTTGTGCTGCCGGCGAAGGCCATGTGCTCGAGGAAGTGGGCCAGCCCGCGCTGGTTGTCCTCCTCGTTGAGCGAGCCCGAGTGCACGTGCAGCCAGAGCTCGACGCGGCCGGGCGGCTCGGCGTTGGGCAGGATGGCGTAGCTCAGCCCGTTCTCGAGCGTGCCGCGGACCAGCCGCGGGTCTTCGGGGAGTTGGCCTTCACGGTCGGCGGGCTGCCCGAACGCGACCGTCGCGGCGACGGCGAGCGTCATCACGGCGACCAGGGGACGGGCGAGGCGGTTGGTGAGCGTGGTCATGGTAGACCATAGGGATGCGCGGGCGATCCGGGTCCGCCGAGGTGGGATGGCCCGGATGAATCAGGCTTCATGGCCCGCCGTCTCCCGCCTCCAGCACAGGAATTCGGCATCGTCCGTGCTACCCATAGCTGCGCTGAACTGCTGCGAATCAAAGCCGGGCATGGCCCAAAACTTCTCGAGGACCGGGTCGTCCCCGGCGGCATCGTTTGGCCAAGACACCTGTCCGTTGAACGTGCGTACGACGTACCAGACGTCTTCACAAAAGGGCCCCAGGCTATTCGTGACGATGGCGAACTCTTCGATCTCATCCCAGCGAAAGCTCGAAACCGTTCCCGCGGGTGTAGAAACCGTCACGCATTGGCCATCATCGATGAGCCGGTATCGCGTGTCATCCAGCCACGCCTCCGATCTGAGAAGTGCCATCTCCTTCGGATCGCCCCGCAAGATCATGCGGATCGTCTTGGAGTACCTGCGGCTGGACTTTCGGAAAGGCCAGAACATGACAGTGTTTCTACTGCCCGTGCTTGAATCGTGTTCGATTCAGGACTCAAGCCTCCCCCGCAAGTCCTCAAACCCCGGCTTACCCATCAACGCGAACGTCGCCTTTTTGCCCAACTCGACGGCGGGCTGGTCGTAGGCGTCGACGCCCAGCATGAGGCCGGCGTAGGCGGTGGCGATCTGCCAGAGCATCATGAACTGGCCGACGGTGTGGGGGGTGACCTCGGGGAACCGGATCGTCAGGTTGGGGCGGCGGCTCTCGGTGAGGGCGAACTCGGTGGCCCTCTTCTCGGCGCTCAGCAACGTGGCAAGGCTCGAGCCTTCGAGGTATGCCAGCGCGTCCTCGCCCAGGCCGGTGGGGATGGCGACGTCGGTGGCGAACTTCTCGACCTCGAGGAAGATGATCGCCTTGTCGTTGGGGCCCTCGCGATAGAGCTGCACCTGGCTGTGCTGGTCGGTCGCGCCGAGGGCCTTCACGGGCGTGAAGCCGGCGTAGGTGACGCCTTGCACGCCCTTGACGATCTTGCCCAGGCTCTCGGCCCAGAGCTGCCGCCACCAGTCGGCCATGAGGTACAACTGGTTGGCGTAGGGCATCATGACGTGCACCGTCTTGCCCTGCCGTTGGCCCAGCTCGACCAGCACGGTGGCGAGCATGGCGCCAGGGTTGGCGTGCAGATCCTCGTTCCGACACGCCTGCTCCATCGCGGCGGCGCCGTCGAGCAGGCCATCGATGTCGATGCCGCAGAGCGCGCAACTGATCAACCCCACCGGGCTGAGCGCGCTGAAGCGGCCGCCGACGCCCTCGGGCACGGGCAGCGTCTCGTACCCCGCCGCGTCGCACAAGCGGCGCATGGTGCCCTTCTCGGGATCGGTGACGGCGATGAGCCGATCGGCGTGCGAATCGCCCCGTGCCTTCTGCAGCATGTCGCGCACGATCAGGAACTGGGCCGCCGTCTCGGCCGTCTCGCCGCTCTTGCTGATGACCACGAAGAGCGTGCGGTCGAACTTCGGATCCTCGCTCGTGATGAGCGACATCGTCTGGTGGAAGGGGATGGGGTCGGCGTTGTCGAGCACGAACAGGCGTGGGTGCGCGCGATCACGCGTCAGGTTGTGCGTCAGCGGGTTGAGCGCGCTCTGGAGCGCGATGTTGCCCAGCGCGCTGCCGCCGATGCCCAGCACGACGACGTTGTCGAGCTTGCCCGCGTACTTCCCGGCGATCGCCTTGACGGCCTTCACGTGATCTTCACGCATGCCGCCCTCGGCGAGCAGCCGCCACCGCTCCCAGCCCGTGCCGCGGCTCTTCTCGAGCCGTTCGGTGAGCACCACGGCAGCCCTGGCGGCGGGCCCGTCTGGGGCCAGCACGTCAGGGTCGAGCCCGTGGTCGTGCACGGCCGTGCTCAGGCAGCGGCTGGTGTCGAGGGTGAGGGTCGTCTGCGTGAGTGTGGCGGGCATGGCGGAGGGTAGATCGGCCCAAACCGATCGGCACATAACAAAAAGGGCCGCCCCACGAGGG
>JBITAB010000229.1:6056-9360 GCA_044439825.1 Phycisphaerales bacterium JB064
CCGCTCGAGGAGCAGTCCAGCAGCACCCGCATCGCGTTCTGCCACAGGCGGATGGATTCGCTCGCGGGCGTCCACTCGTCGAGCAGCGAGAAGGCGATGGTGTTGCCGTGGTTGCCAAGCAGCCAGACAGGGCGCGGCCGCGTGGCGGTCGAGGTCGCCACGCCCGCGAGCGCGACGCTGCCGAGCGTTGGCGCCAGATAGGCCCCGTCGCTGGCCCATGGGCCGGGGAAGCCGTTGGCGGGCTTGGGATTGGTCACGCCGCTCCACACCGCGTCGGCCACGGTGCCCGAGAACTTGTAGTACGTCTGGCCCACCGGGCTCTGGTGGCTGAAGCTGGTGGCCGAGGCGGCGCCCATGGGGGCCGCGAGGAATTGCCAGCCGCCGAAGGTATCGCCGCCCCAGGTCGAGACGATCACCTCGTTGCCGCGGCGGATGTAATCGATGATGGGGTTGAAGTCGGCCAGCAGGATGCTGGGCATGTCGAGCACGACCAGGTCCCACGGCTGCGTGGTCAGGTAGGTGTTGAAGTTGGCCACGCCCGCGTGGGTGACGTTGCCCAGCGTGCTGGCGGCCTGCAACGCGTAGCTGTTCTGCGAGTTCTCGTCGAGCACGAGGATGTCGCACTTCTTCTTGATGGGCTTGCCGCCGGCGACCACCAGCGAGTACACCGCGTCGAGCACGCGCGTCTCGGGGTTGCCGTCCTGGTTGATCTCCAGCGCGATCACGTCGACCTTCCACGTGCCCGCCTGGGGCGTATCGATAAAGACGTTCTCGACGTTATCGATGTCGTTGGGCCCGCCGCCGGCCAGCGAGACATTGCCGTCCTTGAGGCCGAAGTTGCCCCAATAGGTCACCCCGCCCGGGCTGGTGACGCGCAGGGTCAGGGCGTTGATGCGGTGCAGCGTGGACGAGGTCGTGCCACTGGGGTCCTTGTAGACCATCGACACGCGCAGGTCGGGCTCGCCCGCGGCCACCTGGAAGGCGTAGCTATTGGTCCCCAGCGGCAGCACGGGATCGTCCGAATCCACGATGTACATGCGGCCCGCCTCGTCGTAGAGCCGCTCGACGTCTGCCAGGCCCCAGCCCTGCTTGTCGCGGCTGAGGTCGTCGCTCGGGCTCGCGAAGGGGTACCGCTTGCCCGTGTTGACCACCAGCGCCTTGATCGTGCTGGCCTCGGGGCGATTCTCGAAGACCGTGCCGCCGGGGTTGGGCACGGGGCCGAACACCTGCTCGTTCCACATCTGGTAGAGCAAGCCGATGTGGCCGGCCGTGATGGGCGTGGCGCCGCTGGTGCCGCCGAACTGGGTGTAGGACGTGGGCGTGCCGCAGGTGGCCGAGGTGATGTTGTCGTAGAAGTACGACATGTCGGGCTTGATGCGCCCGTCGGCGGCCGGCCCGATGCTCGCGCCGTTGCACCAGCAGTCATCCAGCAGCGACAGCGTGTTGTAGTGGCGGATGCCACCCACCGACACGATGTTCTTGGCCCACGCCTGGGGGCGCGAGAGCTGGCTGCCCGTGTTCGACTGCGACTGGGTGATCGTGATGTTCATGTCGAACAGGATGTCGTCCATCTCGGCCGAGATGGTCGTGTACTGGGTGGTCTGCGCGTTGCCCCAGCTGTTGGTCTGCAGCACGGCGCGGTATGGGCCTGCCGGGTCGACAAGCTCCTGCGTGTGCACGTAGCGATTCCCAAGAGAGGTGTAGGACCCCATGATGGTCATCTCGGCGTCGGGCAAGAGGCCGCGCGCCTGCGTGTTGACGCCCTGGGCGAACATGATGCTGTAGACCGCCGTGCCGTGCGACTGGGCGGGCACCGCACCGTGCAGCAGCAGCGGCAGGCCGACGAACTCCTGGTGGCCCTGGCACAGGCCGCTGTCGAGCACCTCGGCGCGCACACCCTGGCCAGTGAAGCCCGCGACGGCCTCGATGTAGTCCGCCCCGCCCGTCTGGCGGACGATGTTCATGTCGGTCTCGGCCGGGCCGGGCACGTCGATGAACAGCACGTCGCTGCGCTGGGCGATGGTGCGGAGTTGGTCGTCGCTGAGCCAGGCCTCGGCGCGTCCGGTCTGGGGCGATTGCAGCTCGATGCGCGCCCCCATCGCTGCCAGTTGCTGCACGAGCCCGTCCAACGCGTTGTCGCCGCGGCGAAGCGTCTGGATCGAGTAGTGCTGGCGGCTCACGGCGTCGCCGGCCTGCTGGCCGTCACGGGTCAGCACGCCGGGGGTCAGCCGCTGCAGGTGCGGCTCGTCGAGCTTGTAGGCGGGGTGGTATTCGCCCACCCAGCGCACGAAGGGCAGGGCGCGGACGCGGTCCACCATCACCGGATCGATCGTGACGATCTGGCCCTGGTCGGCCAGGAAGCGTTCGACGCTGCCGCCCAAGCCCTCGATGGCCCGCCAGTAGGGCTCGATGGGCTGGCTGATGAACTGGACGATGAAGGCGCGGTTGCCGTCGATGGCGCGGAGCCCCTCGGGCACCGCCGGCACGGCCACCAGCGGGTCGAACTCGGCGTATCGCAGGCGGATGGTCTCGCGCTGCTCGGCCACGCGCTCCAGGCCCAGGTCGCCGCGGCGCACGGCCACCATGGGCGTGCCCTGGTCTATCCAGGTCCTGACCGACCACTCGTCGTTGCTCCACTGGCGATCACCAACTTGGTCGGCCGCCATGGCCAGGCCCTGGCACGCCAACAGCACACCCGCGGTGGCCACGAGGGCCACACGCTTCCTCAACCGTTGCATGGATTGACTCCTGATTCTGTGCCGCGCGGATTACGCCCCGTCGCGCGGCTCCCCTACGAGATTGGACGGTCCGGAACGCCTCCGGCCCGTTCCAACACCAACCCTACCTGGCCAGTGGTGGCCATGTCAATACATAGTAACCCTGTTATCGGCCACCCTTGGCCAAAACCGGGGTGCCAAAAACCCGTCTCAGGCTACGGGAAGCCGGTGGACCCTCGTGGTTCTGCTCAGGCATGAAGCTACAAATTTTCATTCTTCGAGGCATCCTCCTCGCCGCCCCCACGCCCCCAAGACGGTGGTCAAGCGGGTGTCGGCTTTCATGTTGCAGGCCGCGTAGCGCACGAAGCGCGGACCGCGTCTGGCTTCACGCGGGGCTCGTCCGGCACCCCACGTAGCGGGCGGCCCCCATGAGACTGCGCCGCTAGGCTGCTGGCATGCCCACGATCCTCCTGGCCGTGCTCGCCCTTCTCGCGACCACCACGATCGCCGCCGACGCCCGGCCCGACGCCCCCACCCTCGTCGAGCTCTTCACCAGTGAGGGCTGCAACTCGTGCCCGCCCGCCGAC
>JBITAB010000230.1:0-9306 GCA_044439825.1 Phycisphaerales bacterium JB064
ACCAGGCGCACCCAGGCCTCGAGCGTGTCGGCGGTGGTGGTCATCGAGCCGCGGGTGATCTCGACGTTTTCCTGGAGCTGGAGGTGGTAGAAGGTCTCGATGGGCGTTGGAGCCGGCGCTTGCTGGGGTTGGGCGGCCGGCTGAGGAGTGGCCTGCTGGCCCTGCGGACGCTCGGCGGCGGGCGGCGTCTGGCGCTGCTGCGCGGGCGCTTGCGGCTGTGGCTCGCGAGGGGCTGGGGCGGGGGGCGAGAACGTGGCGGTGCCGCCCCGGAACGACTCGAGCCGTTCGAGCTGGCTGGTGACCTGGTTGCCGCGGATATCGAGCCCGTTGACCTCGAAGACGAGGTTTTCGGCCGAGCCCTTGACGGTCTCTTGGGTCGAGATGGTGCCCAGCTCGACGTTGAAGTCGAGCGCGGGCGTGCTGAAGGTGGCCGCGGGCGTGGTGGTGGGGCTCGTGGGGTCGATGGCCTGCGGGCTGGTGTCGGCACCGGCCTCGTAGACGCGGATGAGCACGTCGCCGGTCAGGGTGCCGCGCTCGGGCGGCTGGCTGCGCGCGGGCATGGCCAGGTCGCCCTGGTTGGCCTTGACGTGGATGGTCTGGCCCGAGGTCTGGTAGATCCACATGCTGGGCGTCGTGGCGATGTAGCCGCGCGAGCCCTGGGGGGCCATCTGCTGGGCGATCATGCGGGCCTGCGTGCGGCTGGGGTCGTTGCGGTCGACGAACGAGATGTCGACGTTGCGGGCCACCTGCTGCTCGCCGCCGGGGCCGCCGAGCTGGATGCCCTGTTGCTCACCGACGGGAGGCAGGCCTTGGCCCTGGGAGCCCTGCCTGGGGCCGCCCTGGCCGCTGGCGAAGATGTAGACGAGCACGCCCACGCCGACAGCGGCGATGGCGACGGCCAGCAAGATGCGTTTGGGGGCGTTGCCCCGCCGGCTCTGCCCGAGTGTGTGGTTCGGCATCGCTAACTGTAGAGAGCCATGACGTGATCGAGCCGGTTCTGGGCCCGCAGGATCGCCCAGATTGCCTCTCTCACGGCCCCGTGGCCGCCCGGGGCCTGGGTCACGAGCAGCGAGAGGTCCTTGATGCCCTGATCGGCGTCGCCCACGGCGATCGGGCAGCCCACCGTGTGCATGGCGCGCAGGTCTGAGAGGTCGTCGCCGACAAAGGCAACCTGGTCCTGGGTCAGCTTGAGGGTCTTGATCAGGTCGAGGATGGTTTGGCGCTTGTCCTTCACGCTATCGAAGAGGTGGGGGATGGCCAGTTCCTTGGCGCGCTTGCGCACGCTGCGGGCGGGGCGGGCGGTGATGATGGCCGTGGTGTAGCCCAGGCGCTGCCAGGCGGCGATGCCCTGGCCGTCGCGCACGCAGTAGCGGCGGGTCTCGACGTTGTCCTCGTTGATGTAGAGGGCTCCGTCGGTGAGCGTGCCGTCCACGTCGAGGCACAGGAGCTTCACGCCGGCGGCCTTCTCGCGGAAAGCGGCGGGCAGATCGGTGGCCCCGTGCCTGGTGGGCGTTGGCGGCTTGGGCTCGGCTGGCTCGGGGGGCATATCGGGGTCGGTCCTTGGTCGGGCGCTCGGCGGCGTGGGGCGTATGGTTAGGGCCCCGGGCCCAACGGTATGGCCCGGCCGGCTCGATGCCGATGATGGTGGCTCGCGGTTTGGATATGTGAGAGTTTTTGCGGGGGCTGGTGCGATGGAGGGTGTGATGTCCTGGGTGAAGCTGGCCGAGCGCGTCGACAGTCTCGAGGGATCGGCGACGGTGGCGGTGGCCACGCGTGCCAAGGCCCTCAAGGCCCAGGGCAAGGACGTCATCAGCTTCGGCGCGGGCGAGCCGGACTTTGACACGCCCGAGGTCATCAAGAAGGCCGCCGTCGATGCGCTGATGGCCGGCCGGACGAAGTACGAGGCGGCCGTTGGCCCGGCCGACGCGCGCAAGGCCATCGCCGCCAAGCTGCGCAGCGACAACGGGCTGGACGTGAACGCCGACGGCGTGGTGATCGTGTCTGGCGCCAAGGCGGCGTTCTTCCAGGCGTGCTTCGCGCTGCTGGGCGACGAGAGCCCGGACGGCGGGCCCTGGGAGGTCGTGGTGCCCACGCCCGCGTGGGTGAGCTACGAGCCCATCGTGAAGATGTGCGGCGGCGCGGTGGTGGAGGTGGACCTCAAGCCCGAGGATGGCTTCGTGCTGCGGCCCGAGGCGCTGCGCCGGGTGATCTCGTCGCGCACGCGCATGGTCATCATCAACACGCCCAGCAACCCCTGCGGCGCGGTGTACACGCAAGAATCGCTGGCCGAGCTTGCCGAGGTGCTGGGTGACGCGGCACGCGCGATCGCGCCGCACCTGGTCGTCGTGACCGACGAGATCTACGAGAAGCTGGTGTTTGACGGGCTCGAGCACGTATCGATCGGCTCGCTGGCCCAGGTGGCCGAGCGGACGCTGACGATCAACGCGCTGAGCAAGAGCTACGCCATGACCGGCTGGCGCGTGGGCTACGCGGCGGCGTCGGGCGCGCTGGCCGAGGAATTGATCCCCGCCATGGGGCGCATCCAGGCGCAGACCATCACCAACATCACGTCGTTCATCTATCCGGCGATCTCGGTGGCCCTCGAGCAATCGGCCGCGGACATCGAACGCTTCCGCGGCACGTTCGAGAAGCGGCGCGATCTGGTGATGGACCTGCTCGAGAAGGTGCCCGGCGTGCAGACGGCGCGGCCGCAGGGCGCGATGTACGCCTTCCCGCGCGTGGCCGGCTACTACGGCAAGACCAGCAAGGGCGGGGCGAAGGTGAGCGATTCGCTGAGCTTCTGCGAGGCCTTGCTGGAAGAGCATGGCGTGGCCATGGTGCCCGGCAGCGCCTTCGGCGGCCGCGGCGACGAGCACGTGCGCATCAGCTACGCCTGCTCGGAAGAGGACATCCGCAAGGGCATCGAGCGGATGGGCGATTTCGTTCGCGGCATGCACTGATTCTTGAACTACGCCGCGATTTCTGCGGCGATCTTCGCGGCCAGCGCCGCATTGGCGCGCACGAGCGCGAGGTTGGCGCTCAGCGTGCGGCCCTGCGAGATGCGATGGAGCGAGTCGAGCACGGCCGGCGTGGCGGCGCGGCCCTGCACCGCCGCGGTCTCGGCCTGCGCCTGGCCCAGCCAATCGTGCCACACGTGGGGCTCTATGGCGTGCTCGGCGGGCACGGGCTGGACGACAAGCACGCCCGAGCCGTGTTGGGCCAGGTGATGCCGTGCGAATAGCGCGATGTCGCGAGGGTCGTCGAAGGTGGCGTCGACGCCGCACTCGCTCTCGGTGAGATAGAACGCGGGGAACTTGTCGGTGTTGTAGCCCAGCACTGGCACGCCCATGGTCTCGAGCAGCTCGCGCGTCGAGGCGACGTCGAGGATGGCCTTCACGCCGCTGGAGACGACCGCGACCGGGTGCTGCGCGAGGGCGGTGAGGTCGGCGCTGATGTCCAGGCGTTGGTGCAGGTTGGTGTGCACGCCGCCCAGCCCACCGGTGGCCATGACGCGGATGCCCGCGCTGGCGGCCAGGTGCACGGTGGCGCTCACGGTGGTGGCCGCCGTCGCGCCCTGGTGCACCAGCGGGCCGAGGTTGGCGGTGTTGGCCTTATGGATGATGGGGCGCGCGAGGAAGGCCTCGAGCTCGTCTGGTGTCATGCCGACGATGGGCACGCCCTCGAGCACGCCGATGGTGGCGGGCCGGGCGCCGGCGTCGGTGACGATCTGGTCGAGCTCGCGTGCGAGGGGTAGGCCCTGGCCGGCGGGCAGGCCGTGGGCCAGCAGCGTGGTCTCGAGCGCAACGACCGCACGCCCGGCGACGCGTCGCACGGGGTTCGTGCGTGGCGTCGGGGCGTGCTGGTGAGAAGTCATGGCCGAGGCTATGCGTCCGCGGCGATGTGGGTGGATGTGATCAGGCCACCATGTCCTTGAGGCCCTTGAGGGGGCGGACCTTGACGACGTTGCGGGCGGGCTTGGCCTTGAAGGTGGTCATCTCGCCGGTGAAGGGGTTGATGCCCTTGCGCGCCTTGGTGGCGGGCTTGCGCTGGACGGTGACCTTCATCATCCCAGGCACGTTGAAGGTGCCCACGCTTCCCTTCTTCAGGTCGGCAGCGATCATCGTGCCCATGGTGTCGAAGACCTGAGCGACTTCCTTCTTGGAGATGCCCACGTGCTCGGCGATGAGGGCCTGGATCTCGCTCTTGCTGCGGGGCTTGCCCTTGGCGCCGGTGATCTTGGTGCCGGTGGACTTGGTGGCCGTGGCGGCGCGGCGGGTGGAGGTCTTGCGGGCCGGCGCCTTGCGGCTGGTGGCGCCGGTCTTGGCGCGGCGAACGGTCTTCTTGGTGGTCTTGCGGGTGGAACGGGACGTGGTTTTCTTGGCCATTTCAGCACTCCGTGCGAGGGTCCGGCGTTCGTGCCGGGCGGTTTGCCCATACTCCAGGCAAGTCTCTTGTACGCATCCGCTCGCCGACAGTTGTTCGGCTTGTCGGGCTTTCGCCCTGAAAAAACAGTGGTTTTCGAGAGATATTTCCTGTCGGATAGCCCAAAAGCCCAGAAAAACAGGCCTCGCGCACCGGTGCGCGCACGCTCGAGCGGCCCGGTGCGCCTGCTGGCGACGTGCGCCGCTGCACGTCATCGAAGCTGCGAATCAGGCAAAAACGGCTTGACAAGAGCCTGTGTGATAGGATAATGTTTGGATATGAACGTGGCATCAGGCCCGCCCCACTGGCTGTTCGTGGACATGGACTGCTATTTCGCGTCCGTCGAGCAGCATCTGCGGCCCGAGTTGCGTGGGCGGCCCGTGGGCGTGGTGCCCGTGGCCAGCGATTCGAGCTGCGTGATTGCCGCGAGCTTTGACGCGAAGCAGCGGGGCGTGAAGGTGGGCACGTCGGTGCCCGAGGCGCGGCGGTTGTGCCCGGGCATCGAGATGGTGCTGGCAAGGCCCGCGACGTACGTGGAGGTGCACAACGCCGTGGCGGCGGCCATCGACACCGTGCGGCCCATCGAAAAGGCCTATTCCATCGATGAATGGGCCATCCGGCTGCGCGGCGATGAGCGGGACTGGACGCGGGGACTCGAGTTCGGGCGGGCCATCAAGAAGGTTGTGCGCGAGAGGTTCAGCGAGGTGCTGACGTGCTCGGTGGGCGTGGCGCAGACGCGGCTGCTGGCGAAGGTGGCCTGCGACCTGGGCAAGCCCGACGGGCTCGAGTCGCTGCCCGCGGCGGAGGTGCCCGGGCGTCTGGGCACGCTGGGCGTGCGTGAATTGCCCGGGATCGCCCGATCGATGGAAGCACGCCTGGCGCCGCGTGGCGTCCGCACGATCGGGGATTTGTGGAGCATCGGCCGCCATGAGGCGGTGGGCATCTGGGGTTCGGTGGTCGGCGCACGGTACTGGGATGGGCTGCACGGCGTGGATGAGCCCGAGATCGCCACGCGAAAGCACTCGATGAGCCACGCGAACGTGCTGGAGCCGAGATTTCGCGATGATGACGGGGCGCGGCGGATGCTCGTGCGCCTCGTGACGCGGCTGGGCAAGCGGCTGCGGCAAGAGGGATATCTCGCATCCGAGCTGAGCATCCAGGCCAGATTCGTCGATGGGCGGCGGTTCTCGATGTCGGGCTCGCTGCCTCAGGTGCACGACACGCCCGCGCTGCTCGAACGCCTGTACGAGTTGTGGGAGCGCCGGCACGCGCGGGGCGGGCGATATCAGCAGGTGGGGGCGACGGTGAGCGGGCTCGTGCTGGCCAGCCAGACCCCGGGCATGCTCTTCGGCCAGGACCAGCGCAACGTGGGGCTGTCCTCGGTGATGGACAAGGCCGTCAAGCGGTGGGGGCCCGGGTCGCTCTACTTCGGCTCGATGCACGGCTGCAGCCACCACATGGACGAGAAGATCGCCTTCGGGCGAGTGCCGCAAGGCTGAGATAGGCTGGGGCATGACGCGAGCGGCGAGTTGCGATGTGCTGGTGACGCGGGCGATGCCCGGCGGGTTTGACGTGGGCGGCGCCGGGGTGCGGGTGCTGGGCGATGGACTGCCTGATCGGCAGGCCGTGCTCGAAGCCCTGCCAGGCGCGAGCGTGCTGGTGAGCATGTTCACCGACAAGGTGGATGCGGAGATGCTCGAGGCCGCCGGCGGCTCGCTGCGTGGCGTGTGCCAATACGCCGTGGGCACCGACAACATCGACTTCAAGGCCTGCCGAGACGCGGGCGTGGTGGTGACCAACACGCCCGACGCCGTGACCGAGGGCACGGCCGACCTGGCGTGGGCCCTGCTGCTGGCCGTCGCGCGGCGGGTTGTCGAGGCCGACGAGTATGCCCGGAGCGAGGCGTATCCGGGCAACGGGCCGCTGGGCATGAGCGACTTTCTGGGGGCCGATCTCACGGGCCGAACTCTGCTGATCGTGGGGGCGGGCCGCATCGGGCGGGCGATGGCGCTGCGCAGCCTGGGCTGGGGCATGCGCGTGCTCTACACGGCCCGCAGCCGCAAGTGGGACATGGAGCTGGCGCCGCTGGCGGCCGAGCGGGTGGAACTCGACGAGGGGCTGGCCCGGGCCGACGTGGTGAGCGTGCACACGCCGCTGACCGAGCAGACGCGGCGCCTGATCGACAAGCGTCGGCTGGGGCTGATGAAGCCCAACGCCATCCTCATCAACACCGCCCGGGGGCCCGTGGTGGACGAGGCGGCGCTGGTCGAAGCCCTCCAGGACGGCACGATCTGGGGCGCGGGGCTCGACGTGTTCGAGCGCGAGCCTGTGGTGCACCCGGGGCTGATCGCCGCGAAGAACGCCGTGCTGACACCCCACATCGGCAGCGCCGAGCGTCGGTATCGCGAGATGATGACGGCGATGGTGGCGCAGAACGTGCGGGCGATATTGGCGGGCGAGGAGCCGCCGAACCGGGTGGGTTAGCCCCAGAAGAAATACTCAGCGCTTCTTGGCGAAGTGGATGTCGAGGTAGCGGGCCACGTAGTCGACCAGGCTGGTGGCCTCGGGGATCTCGGGGTTCGACGTGCTGCCCATGGGCTCGAAACGCATGCCGCGGAAGCGGGTGACGGCCTCCTCGACGGGCAGGCCGTACTGGAGCGCCAGGCTCAGGGCCCGGCAGTAGGCCTGCACCATGCCCTTGATGGTCGAGCCCTCCTTGGCCATCTTGATGAAGACCTCGCCGGGTGAGCCGTCGTCGTAGAGGCCGATGGTGAGGTAGCCCTCGTGCCCGCCCACGGAGAACTTGTGGGTGAGCGCGTTGCGCGTGTTGGGCAGCATCCGGCGGTCGTGCGTGTCGGTCATGGTCGATTGCATGGTTGGGCCTCCGGCGCCGCCGAGTGCGGGTCTGAAGGATATCGGTCTGTGGGCGTCGGCCGCTGCGATGTTGGCGGTCCGGGGATTGCTTAGGAGGCTCGGCGGGCCGATACTTAGAGGAATGCCTGTCGCTTGTCATCTCGGCGGTTGCCGGGAATGCCGGACGGCCGGCTCGTGATGATCTTGGTGAGTTGATGACCAGCAAATCGAACACAACGCGAACAAATGCCGGTGGGCGAGCGGTCTCGCTCGCGGCGCTGGCCGCGTTGCTGGTCGTGCTGGCGTCAGCCGACGCCGCCATGCGGGTTTCCGCGCAAGGCGTGCGAGAAGTCGCCGAGGGCCGGCCGCAGGCGCGCACCAGCGTCGTCGGGCTCGGCCGACTTGTCGAGGGCCTGCTGGCCTGCGCGACCGTGCCCGACGAGGGCCGCTGCGTGGCGCCGGTGGAGCCCGCCCTGCTGATCTCTCGGCCCGGCCAGGTGGCCTGGGCCCCGCTTGCGGCCTTTGGGCTGTGCGAGCTGACGGACCTGCCCCCGCCCGCCCAGGCGTGAGGCGTCCCTTGCCGGCGCGGGCGCTCTCGGGCGGCCCGGCGCTGTGCTTCTCTCGCCCGAGCACCGTTGAACAACCCAAGGCAACACCCCATCGGGGCGTCGCGGCGTGCGTTCTTGCTCAATAGAGCGGCACGGCCGGCGGCGCGGCATCGCGAGGCTTCATCATGTCAGGCAACCAGGGCATCCCCGTTCTCGGGCCCGTGCTGAACAAGATCATCGGCACCCGCAACGAGCGGTTCGTCAAGAAGTTCACCAGCAAGGTCGACCAGATCAATGCGCTGGAAGACCAGGTCAGGCCGCTGACAGATACCGAGCTTAAGGCTCGCTTCCGCTCGTTCCGCAAACGCATCCAGGACGGCGAGAAGGCCGACGCGCTGCTGTACGAGGTGTTCGCGGTGGCGCGCGAGGCGATGGACCGCTCGGTGGGCATCCGCAACACGCTCGACCCCGAGCAGGGGTTCGATGCCAGCCAGTTGCCCGAGCCCATGCGCGCCCTGCACGCCGACCTGATGAAGCAGGCCAGCGAGCTTCCGCTGATGATCCCCCGCACGTTCATGGGCCAGCCGCCCCAAGGCGCGGTGCCCGACGAGAAGGACGAGTTCCTCGGGTCGACCGAGCCGATCCCCGGCTGGGCGCGGGTGGAGATCCCCGTCGAGTTTTACAACGCCGTGCGCGAGCTGTACCCCGAGAGCCGGCCGCCCTTCCGGGCCCGGCCGTTCGACGTGCAGCTGCTGGGCGCGATGGTGCTCAGCCAGGGCAAGATCGCCGAGATGAAGACGGGCGAGGGCAAGACGATCGTCGCGCCGCTGGCCACGTGCCTGGCGGCGGTGGAGGGTCTCAAGATCCACGTCGTGACGGTGAACGACTACCTCGTGCAGCGCGACCGCGACTGGACGTTCCCCTTCTTCCACGCCTTGGGCCTGACGGTGGGGGCCATCCACCCCCAGCACATGCAGCCCGAGGAGATCAAGCGGCACATGTACCGCTGCGACGTGGTGTATGGCACGACCAGCGAGTTCGGCTTCGATTACCTGCGCGACAACATGAAGCGATCGGTGGCCGAGCAGGTGCAGCGCCGGCGCGAGTTTGCCGTCGTGGACGAGGTGGACTCGATCCTGATCGACGAGGCGCGCACGCCGCTGATCATCAGCGGCCCGGCCCACGAGGATCGCCCGCGCTATGAGCAGGCCGACGAGCTTGCGCGGCATCTGGTGGAGCTCAACAAGCCCTGGACGCAGGCCGACGAGAAGGTGCAGGAGGCCGTCAACCGCATCAAGGCGGTCGAGGGCGACATCCGCACGGCTCGCGACAAGGAGGCGGCCAAGAGCATGCAGGCCGAGCTGGCCGATCTGCGCAAGCAGCTTCCGACGTGGGAGGCCGAGCGCGACCAGCACACGCAGTATTACGAGATCAAGATCGAGCGCAAGCAGGCCTACCTGACGCACGAGGGCATCGCCGAGGC
>JBITAB010000231.1:0-9244 GCA_044439825.1 Phycisphaerales bacterium JB064
CCCAGGCAGTGGGCCGCGGGCGACCTCGATGGCGATGGCTCCACCGACGTGGCCTACGCCACCAGCGCCGGGCTCGTGGCGGCCGTGCTCAACGACGGGGCCGGCAATCTCGTGCTCGGGCCCGTGGGCGTGACCAACCTCGACGGCACGCTGCTGCACGCGGCCGACATGGACGGCGACGGCGATGATGACCTGGTGGGCGTCAACCGCACGCGACGCGAGGTGGTCGTGGTGTCGCTCGATGGCGCGGCGTTCTCGCAGGCCACGGCCGTGCTGCCGCGCACGCCCAACTGGGCCAACGTGGGCAGCGTGAGGAGCCCCGGCGCGGCCGAGGTGGTCGTGGGCGTGAGCGACCTGACGACCGACCTGCTGACCTATCGCCTCGACGCAGGCACGCTGGTGCAGGTGGGCTCCACGGGCACGGGCCTCATCCCGCGAGGCTTCGTGCTGGCCGACCTCACGGGCGACGGCTTCGACGAGCTCGTCGGCACCACGGGCAACAACCTGACGGTCATCGGCAATCAGGGCGGCCGCTTCGCCCCCGGCCCGGGCTGCGGCGCGGGCGAGTACTTCATGAATTTCAATATCGCCTTCCAGAGCCGCAGCGACCCCGACCCGGTGTTCCAGCTGCGCGACCTGTTCGACGATTGGCGCAGCGACCTGGTGGGCCTGACCGACGCGGTGGAGAGCGTTGCGACGCTCGAGGACGGTGTGATCGCCGCGGGCGAGAGCACGACGCTGCGCATCGAGCTGCGCGACTGGCAGGGCGAGGCGGCCAGCCGCAGCCTGGTCGTGCCGCAGGTCATCATCGGTGGGCCGCCCACGATCGACCTGGGCACGCCCGCGCCGCTGGGCGGCGGCGTGTGGGAGGTGGAACTGACGGCGTCATCCGCCAGCGCGGCGGGGCTGGCCGAGCTCTCGATCATCATCGCCGACGCGGGCGAGCGGCCCGTGACGCTGATGCCGCAGCCGACGCTCGAAGTGACCGCCGGCTGCTACGCCGACCTCGACGGCGACGGCTCGCTCACCATCTTCGACTTCCTCGCGTTCCAGAACGCCTTCGACGACGGCGACCCGATCGCGGACTGCGACGGGTCGGGCGGGCTGGACATCTTCGATTTTCTGTGTTTTCAGAATGCGTTTGATGCGGGGTGCTAGCCCCATTGCAGGCTTAAACGCGCCGTGGCCTCGGCCCGCCCGGATTGCGCGGCCAGAACTCAGGCTTTGTGCCATCGAGATATTCGGGCGCAGCGAAACGCCCGGCCGCCTCGATGCACCGGGTCACAAAGGGCTCCTTGAGAGTCGCGGGAACCTGCTCCAGATCATCGAGAGCGCGGACAAGTGCGGTGATCCACATCCATGTCGGGATGTTCGGATTAGCGCCTCGATCTAATAACAACAGTCCAACTTCGAATCGATGGCGGTTGATCGCGACGTCGAGCGGCGTGTCGCCGGCAAGAGACTCAACACGCGCATTCACATCCACGCCACGCTCGACCAACAGGCGGATCGCATCGAGGAATCCCTCGCTAGCCGCATGGTGCAACAGCGTCCAGTTCAGCGATCCGTCTTCGACCTCATGAAGGAGTGCCGGATGCTCCTCAATGAGTTGGCCCAGGCGCTCCAGATCCCGATCGCGTATGGCCCGCTCCGCGTTGCAGAACGGTGAGACGATATCGCCATCACACTCCAGATCGTCCACAGGCCCGACCATACCGCCTCCCCCACCATCGCCACGCCGTTCATCCCCGCCTGTACTCGAGGCTTCCGATGGCTGCTATGCCGACGGCGACGGCTCGCTCACCATCGATTGTTGCACTTATGGTTCACGGCAAATGACTATGGCGAGATCTCCATACTTCGCGCGCCAGTGTGGCACGTGCTCAGAAATGTGAAACTCAACGCGAGGCGTCTTGGCTCGGATTTCCTTAGCTGATGCGACGAGGAACTCGGCCACAGCTTCAAGCAATTCAGGATTGTGCGGAAACGTCACTTCTTCGAGTTCAAGCAACCCAGAGTCATTGTCAATAACTCGTCGGCTGTATCCATACACCGCGCAACGTGATTGAGGGGGCTCCTCGCTCACACCGCCTCCACCACCATCGCCACGCTGTTGCCGCCGCCCAGGCACAGGCCGGCCAGGCCGCGCTTGGCGCCGGTGCGCTTCATCTGGTAGAGCAGGGTGGTCAGCACGCGCGTGCCGCTGGCGCCGATGGGGTGGCCCAGGGCGATACCGCCGCCTGCGACATTGAGCTTGTCCTCGCTGATGCCCAACTCCTTGATGTTGCACAGCACCTGGGCGGCGAAGGCCTCGTTGAGCTCGAACAGGTCGATGTCCTCGATCTTCAGGCCGGCCTTCTTGAGCACGCCCTGCACGCCGGTGATCGGGGCGGCGAAGATGTCCTTGGGCGACACGCCGCTGGTGGCGTAGGCGACGATCTTGGCCATGGGCTTGATGCCAAGCTCGCTCGCCTTGCTCTCGCTCATGACGATGGTGGCCGCGGCGCCGTCGTTGATCTGGCTCGCGTTGCCGGCCGTCACGGTGCCGGCCTTGTCGAAGGCGGGGCGCAGCTTCGAGAGGCCTTCGGCGGTGCTGCCGGGGCGGATGCCCTCGTCGGTGCTGCAGCCGCCCTCGGGGCCGGGGACCTTGCGGTTGCCCAGTTGCTCGCCTGTGAGGGCGACCATCTCGTCCTTGAACCAGCCCTCGCTGGTCGCCTTCTCGGCGCGCTGGTGGCTCTGGGCGGCGAAGCGGTCCTGCTCCTCGCGGCTGATGTCGTACTTCTGGGCGATGTGGTCGGCGGCGTTGCCCATCATCCAGCACTCGAAGGCGCAGCGCAGGCCGTCGTGGGCCATGACGTCGGTGAGGTTGGTATCGCCGAACTTGACGCCCTGGCGCACGTGGGCGAAGTGGGGCGCGCCGGTCATGTTCTCCATGCCGCCGGCGATGACCACGTCGTTGTCGCCGGCCTTGATCGACTGGGCGGCCATCATGACGGCCTCGAGGCCCGAGCCGCAGACCTTGTTGATGGTCTTGGCGCTCAGCGTGTCGGGCAGGCCGGCCTTGAGGCCGGCCTGGCGGGCGGGGTTTTGCCCAAGCCCGGCCTGGAGCACGCAGCCCATGACGCACTCGTCGACCATGTCGCCCTTGAGGGCCGGCACCTGATCGAGCACGGCCTTGATGGCGTAGGAGCCCAGCACGGGGCTGGGGGTGCCGGCGAGGGAGCCGAAGAACTTGCCGATAGGGGTGCGCTTGGCGGCGACGATCACGGGCTGGTTGGACATGGGCGGGTGGTCTCCAAGGGGGCAATGGGCGGACTGGCTGCGGGCCGGCCCGGCCGCGATGGGTGTGGATCAAAGAGCCGAATGGGCATGATAGAACGGCCCTTGACGGGCCGCCTTCGGGAGAGAGGTATGTCTGGACGCTGTGCGGTTATTCAGCCCTGACCGGGTGAATCGGGCTTCGCCGCCTCGTCAGGCTGGCCCGGCCGCTTCACCTGCCGCTTCTCCTCGCGGCTGATCTTCTTCCACGCGCGGTCGGCCTTGTCGGCCAGGTCCTTGTGATCGCCCTTGAGCCACTGGGCCTTGGTGTCGCCGAAGAAGCCGTCGTAGAACAGGAAGAGGCGGTCGTCCTTCACGATGAAGCTCTTGGGGTTGGGCTCGGTCTTGTCGCCGTCGGCCATGGCCCAACTGCACCACCCGCCGTGCGCCGGCTCGTATCGTGCGGGTGCCTTCTTGAACATCTCGAGATGCTCTCGGCTGGCGAAGCGGTAGGTGACGCCCTTGTAGGTGTGCTCGTGGTCCTTCGAGCCCTTGAGCGGCTTGCCGCCACCCTCGGGGAAGTAGGCCACCGGGTCGTATCCCTCGATGGCCAGCTTCGTGCGCTTGGGCAGGTCCCACTCTGCGATGTTGCGCACCGGCTCGGTCTCAGTCTTTGCATTGGTCTGCTGGGCCGCGGGAGCGGGCGTCTCCTGGGCGACGGCATCGGGGCAGAACGTCGCGACAACGGCGGCAAGGATGAGCGAGAAGGCGATCTGGAGTTGCATGTGTGCTCCTGTCCGAGGCAAGGGAAGTTGCCTCGGCGACTGAGTCGCTCGACGGCCTTGGACCTTGCACCAACGGCGTACGGTCGGCCATGAAAACCGCGACCCTTGCATTGCTATTCTGTGCTTCCACCAGCCTCGCCCAGTGCGACTACGTCCTGGACGATGGCTCGGGCGGCTTCACGATCGGCCCCAGCGACTTCGACGCGATGGTGACCTGGGGCAACTACTTCCAGCCCTCGACGGCCTGCGGCTGGCTGACCGAGGTCAGCGTGTCGTTCCCCGGCAGCCTGCCCGTGGGCACGCCGCTCACGGTGATCGTGTACGCCGATGCGGATGGCGATGGCGATCCGACCAATTCGGTCGTCGTGTCGGCCGCCTCGCACGAGTCGCAGGCGACGTCCACCAGCACGTTCGCGACGTATCCGATCCGCCCCACGGCCGTGGGATCTGGCGGGTTCTTCGTCGCCATCGCGGCCTTTGTGCCGCAGCGCCAGTCCGTGGCCCGCATGGACCAGGACACGCTGGGCATCAACAGCTGGCTCTTCTATGACGGCCAGCTCGTGCCCGACCTAGGCGCGGCCCCGTTCATCCTGCGGATGTCCGACAGCCCATTCAACGGCACGTGGATGGTGCGGGCCTCGGCGGTGGGCTCTGGTTGCGCTGTCGACCTCGACGGCGACGGTGAAGCGACGGTCTTCGACTTCCTGGCGTTCCAGAACGCTTTCATGAACGGCGATCTGCTGGCCGACTACGACGGCGACCTCACCCTGACGGTCTTCGATTTTCTGGCTTTCCAGAACGAGTTTTCGGCGGGCTGCTGAGGTTATAGGACGACAAGACGCGGTTTGGCCTGCTCATGGTGGTATTCGGGCGTGATGGGGCTATCCACATCTCGCTCATCTATTGAGCGCAGCGGAACATTCGGGTATATTGAAGGGGCACGAGGGGATGACCACCATCCCCGGGGGTTGTCGGCTAGGCCCATGGCATGGGCCCGGATCAGCCGCACGAGCAGAGAGGATGAGGGAACGAGATGTCCAAGGTTGCGAACACTGCGTTGACCGTATGGGGTCTCACGCTGGCCGCTGGCACCTGCACGCCCGCGCTGGCACAGCAGGCCGGTGAGCTTCAGGAGGCGGCCCCGATCAGCGGCGAGCCGCAGAACGAGCAGGAGGGCCGCCGTAGCTCGGTGGTCCAGCGCTCGTTCTTCCCTGGCTTCATGCCCATGATGCCGCTCGGAGACCCCGACGCGCCCGGCGTCGACGACCCGGCGACCTTCCCAAGCGAGTACCGCACGATCAACGGCCGGTTCAACAACCCGGTCATCCCGTGGCTGGGCTCGGTTGGCGTGCCCTTCGTGCGCGTCGCGCCGTCCGCATACGTGGATGGCGCGGGCCGCATCCCGGCCCGCGGCGATGGCCCGAGCGCCCGCGCGGTGAGCCAGGCCGTCAGCGCCCAGGGCTTGCATCAGGACATGCAGAGCAGCAAGGGCAACTCGAACATGTTCTGGCTCTGGGGCCAGTTCATCGACCACGACATCACCGAGACGCCCATCCACGTGCCGCTCGAGCAGTTCGACATCGTGGTGCCCACGGGCGACGCGTGGTTCGACCCCGATGGCACGGGCGCGCAGCTCATCGCGATGGACCGCTCGGCCTTCCAGACCGTGTCTGGCGTGCGTCAGCAGGTGAACGCGTTGACGGCCTTCCTCGACGCCTCGATGGTCTACGGCTCCGACGCCCCGCGCGCCCTCGAGCTGCGCACGATGGACGGTTCGGGCGAGTTGAAGACCAGCGAGGGCGACCTGCTGCCCTACAACGTCAACCAGTTCCCCAACGCCCCGACACGCCTCGACCGCACGCTCTACCTCGCGGGCGACGTGCGATGCAACGAGCAGGTGTCGCTGACGGCGATCCACACGCTCTTCGTGCGCGAGCATAACTACTGGGCCCGCCAGATCCGCGCCGCCAACCCCGGCTTCACGGGCGAGCAGGTCTACCAGCACGCCCGCGCGATCGTGGGCGGTATCGTGCAGAGCATCACGTACAACCAGTGGCTGCCGATGCTGGTCGGGCCCGACGCGATGCCCCCGTACACCGGGTACGACTCGGCCATCGATCCGGGCATCTCCAACACGTTCGCGGCCGCCGGCTTCCGCATGGGCCACTCGATGCTGCCCGCCTTCCTGCCAAGGCTCGACAGCAGCGGGGTTGAGGCGCCCGAGGGCCACCTGTCGCTGGCCCAGGCGTTCTTCACGCCCACCGAGATCGGCGACAATGGCATCGACTCGGTGCTCCGCGGCGTGACGATGGTCAAGGCCCAGGAACTGGACGCCCACGTCATCAACGACGTGCGCAACTTCCTGTTCGGCATCCCCGGCGACGGCGGCTTCGACCTGGCCGCGCTGAACATCCAGCGTGGGCGCGATCACGGCCTGCCCGATTACAACACCGTGCGTGAGCACTTCGGGCTGCCACGCATCAGCGACTTCGCGGGCGTGAACCCCGACCCCGCCGTGCAGGCGAAGCTCGCCTCGGTCTATGCCGACTGCGATTCCATCGACCCCTGGGTGGGCTTGCTGTGCGAGCCGGTCGTCGACGGCGCCATGGTGGGTGAGACCCTGCAAGCCGTGCTCGTCGAGCAGTTCGTGCGGCTGCGCGAGGGCGACCGCTTCTGGCACGAGGCCTATCTGCCCGGCGACCTGGTCGACCTGGTGCAGCAGCAGACGCTGGCCGACATCATCAAGCGCAACACCGGCATCGGCGACGAGATCGGCGACGACGCGTTCATCGCCCCCGAGCGTTGCGTGGCCGACCTGGACGAGGACGGCTCGCTGACCATCTTCGACTTCCTGGCGTTCCAGACGCTGTTCGATCTGGGCGACCTGAAGGCCGACTTCGACGGCGATGGTGAACTGAGCCTGTTCGACTTCCTGGTGTTCCAGAACGCCTTCGACATGGGCTGCGAGTAAGCCGACGGGCTGGTCATTTAGCCGCCGCGATTGCTCGGGCCCGATTCCTCGCCCGCGCCCAGCTCAAGGGCGCGGTCGAGCAGTTCCTGCTCTGCCTGGCGGTATCGCGCGAAGCTCGCTTTGAGCTCTTCGTGCAACTGCTCGATGGCCTGCTGGCGGCCGGGCAGATCAACCGGCCCTTGCTGATCGGTGCTCAGGGAGATCAGGCTCTCGCTGGCGGCGCGTAAGTCGCTGGCGGCCTGCGCGAACGAGCGCGTGGCGTCGTAGATCAGCTCGCCCTCGAGCTCACGGGTTGTCGGCCGCTGCAGCAGACGCCATGGGCTGCGGCGGACTTCGAGCATCGTGAGCTTGGCCTGATCGCTCGCCAGACGCAGATTCGCGGTCGCACGCCGGATGCCCGGCGCTTCGGCCTCGAACATCGCCCGCGCGTCGGCGGCGAGTTGGGCGCCCTCGGACGATGCGAGCCGTGCGTTCTCGACGGTCTCGACCGCGGCGGGCATGATCTCTTCGTTGGTGCGCGTGGTGATCTCGGCGAGATCGGCGATCACGCGATCGATGTTCGGGCGGTTGTCGTCGATCGTGCTGCGCACGCTCTGGATCACGTCGGCGAGCTCGATCGTGCGCTGGTCGAGGCGTTCGGCCAGGGTTGTCCACACCTCGATGCTCGTGCGGATCTCGCCGAGCGTGCCTTCCACCTGATCACCGATGCGGGGCAGGCGTTCGCGAAGACTGCCCGCGATCACTCGCGCGTCGTCGAGCGCCTCGTTGAGGCCGTCGACAGCATCGCCGACCTGCGGCTCGACGTCCTCGAGGATGCGGCTGATGCGGTCGGTCGTGACCGCCAGCGACGCGATGGAGCGACGGATGTTCTCCATGTCGTCGTCGTTGAGCCCAGTCTGCGCGAGCAGGCCGGGAGATGGGCGGCCCGGCACGATGCCGCCCTCGGCCAGGCGTTCGCCCGTGCCGCTGCTGATGATGTTGACCACGGTGCCCGTGCCCAGCAGCGGGACTTCCAGGCGAATCACGGCGTTCTTGTGGAGCACGAGGTCACGGTCGACCTCGATATGCACGTCGACCGTCTCGGCGGCCTCTCCCGCCCCGGCAAGCGTGATGTCGGCGACGCTGCCAACCTTCACCCCGCCCACGCGCACCTCGGCGCCGGGCGGCAGCAGGCCTGCATTATCGGAGAGCTCGAATCGCACGACGTATTGCGACGTGGGCACGAAGGCCGAGGCCAGATCGCTGAGGATGGCCGTGACGATCACCGCCAACGCCACAGCGGCGATAAAGAACGCTCCCACGATCGCGTTACGTCCACCGGGCGGCGGCATGGCTTCCCTGCTTCCTTCCGTACGTATCAGGCTCTCAGGATGCGTTGCAGACGCCTGAGCACGCTCTCGTCTTCGGTCTTTGGAACGATACGCGAGGGCTCGACGCTGCGCACGCCAGGCACGCCCGGACGCGAGCCCAGGATGTCCTGCTCCCAATCGCTCTCGCTCATGCGTTCGCTCAGCGGGCCCTTGGCCGAGCCGCGGATGAACTGGTGGATGATCTGCTCGTCCTCGCTCAGCGATTCGACCTCGTTCTCGGGAACATCCCGCACGCGCTCGAACCATGCCTTGGGCTGCACGGCCAGCATGCGGCCCTTGTCGAGCATGGCCATGCGGTCGGCGATGGTGAAGGCCGAGTCCATCTCGTGGGTGACCACGACGCAGGCGATGCCCAGCTTCTTGGTCAGGTCGAGCAGGAGCTGGTCGACCTGGGCGCTGGTCACCGGATCGAGCCCCGCGCTGGGCTCATCGCAGAAGAGCAGTTGCGGGTCGAGCGACATCGCGCGGGCCAGGCCGGCGCGCTTCTTCATGCCGCCAGAGATCTGGGCCGGGAACAGGTCGGCCGCATTCCGAAGCTGCACCTGTTCGAGCTTGATCTTGACCTGGATATCGATGATCTCCTGGCTGAGGCGGGTGTGCTCTTGCAAGGGCAACGCCACGTTCTCGGCCACGGTCATGCTGTTGAAGAGCGCGCCGCTCTGGAAGAGGATGCCGAACTTGAGGCGCACCTTGTTGAGCGCTTCCTCGGCCATGCCGCAGATGTTCTGGCCAAAGACCTCGATCGTGCCCGCGTCGGTCCTGAGCGAGCCGATCATGAGGCGCAGCAGCGTGCTCTTGCCCGAGCCCGAGCCGCCCATGATGACCATGGTCTCGCCGGGCATGACCTCGAGGTCGATGCC
>JBITAB010000232.1:0-4824 GCA_044439825.1 Phycisphaerales bacterium JB064
ACCTGCAGATCTGCCGCTGCTTCCGCGACGAGGACCCGCGCGCCGACCGGCAGGCCGAGTTCACGCAGATCGACCTCGAGATGGCCTTCGTCCGCCGCGAGGACGTGCTCGAGACGATGGAGGCCTTCGCCCGCACGCTGTGGAAGGAAGTGCTGGGCGTCGAGGTGCCCAAGTTCCCGCGCATGACCTGGCAGGAGGCGATGGACCGCTACGGCAGCGACCGGCCCGACCTGCGGTATGGCCTGGAGCTGGTCGACATCAGCGACCTGGCGGCCAAGACCGACTTCAAGGTGTTTGCCCAGGCGTTGGAAAAGAACCCGGGCTCCGGACATCCCTCGACGCGCGACGGCGGCGTCGTGAAGGCCTTCCGCGTGCCGGGCGGCGCCGAGAAGCTGACCCGCAAGCTGACCGATGGGTATGCCGAGTTCGTCAAGCAGTTCGGCGCGGGCGGCGCGCCCGTGACGAAGGTGACGGCCGAAGGCTTCGAGACCGGCATCGCGCGCTTCATCGAGCCGATCACGGCCGAGCTCAAGGAGCGCATGGGGCTGGAGCCCGGCGACACGGTCATCTTCGGCGCCGACGGGTACAACGTGGCGTCCAAGGCCCTTGGCGAGCTGCGCCAGAAGGTCGCCAAGGACCTGGAGCTGATCGACAAGGACCAGTGGGCGTTCCTCTGGGTCGTCGACTTCCCGATGTTCGAGTACGACGAGGCGAGCAAGCGGTACTACGCGCTGCACCACCCCTTCACCGCGCCGCGTGCCGACCAGACCGAGCGGCTGCTGAGCGCCAAGCCCGAGGACAAGCAGACGCTGCTGGGCGTCCTGAGCGACGGCTACGACATGGTGTGCAACGGCAGCGAGATCGGCGGCGGCTCGATCCGCATCCACCGCCGCGACGTGCAGCAGAAGGTCTTCCAACTGCTCGGGCTGGGCGAGGAAGAGGCCAAGGCCAAGTTCGGCTTCCTGCTCGACGCCCTGCGCTTCGGCGCACCGCCCCACGGCGGCATCGCGTTCGGCCTCGATCGCCTGGTCATGCACCTGGCCGGCACCGACAACATCCGCGACGTCATCGCCTTCCCCAAGACGCAAACGGGCGCCGACCTCATGACCGAGGCGCCCTCGGGCGTCGACGAGGCCCAGCTCGAGGAGCTGCACATCCGCGTGGTTGAGCCGGCGCCGACCGCCAGCTGAGTGGATCGCTCGCACTCGCGAGGAACATCAACGACGGAACGACTAGGCCCCTCGCTCGCCCGGGGGGCTTGTTGTTTCTTCGGCCGCCGCGTCAATCACCGGCTCGAACCGCAGGATCTCGATCGTGTCGTAGCGCAGCAACTCCTCGTGGTTGCCCACGTGGGGGATGGTGAGCGTGGCGCTGCCGGCGTAGCGGAGGTGGTGGGCGTCTTCGAACCGGTCGATCCACTGCGCTCGCAGGGCGGCGTCGACGTAGCCCTCAACATAGAACGTCACGACCTCGACGGGCTCTCCCGGGTCGACGTCACGTTCTTCGACCTTCTCGCTATCGCGCTGCACGCGGACGTAGTAGTTGGCCAGGAATCGCGTGACCTCGCTCTGCATGCCCTCGGGCTCGGGCACGAAGGCGGCGTTCAGGTCTTCACGCAGGCTGAGGGGGCGCGGGCCGTCGAAGCGGGCCGTGCCCCAGATGACGCGGGCCGCCTCTCGGAGGGCCTCATCGGTGGACGACTTCCTGGGCACCAGCACATCGCGCACGATCGTGCCCAGCGCAATGCCCCCCAGCAGCACGCAGGCCACCCGCATCGGGCTGCGCCAGGCCGGGGCGCGGAGGGCGACACCCAGCCATCGCATCAGCTCGGCCAGCCCGTGGCCTGCCATCAGGCAGAAGACCGGTGCGAGATAGAGCTGCAAACGCGTTGGTGTGCCGAATGGGTACTTGTGCAGGAAGCCCGCGACCAGACCAAGCGCGACTGGCGCCAGCAGCAAGGCCAACAGGCCAAAGCGACGGCCCTTGAGCAGCAGCGCGATGCCGAGCATCACACAGAGCAGCGTGGCCGTACTCGCGAAGTTCTCGCCGCCCATGGGATAGGGCATCAACTCGCCCGTCAGCACGTCGAGGAACCACCACGCGGCACCGCCGATCGAATCGGTGGGCGGGAAGGCCTTGGCCCAGTAGCTGGCCATCCACTCGGCCGTCCCGCTACGAGCAGGCACCAGCCAGCGGTACGTGCCCAGGAAGCCTGCCAGCAGCGCGGCCCCAACAACGCCGGGTTGAAGGATCCGTGTGAGCCAGCCGTGGCGGCTGCCCGCAAGCGTCATGGCGACGACCGCCCCACCACCGACGAAGACCGAGGGGAACGAGAAGCCAAAACCCACGAGCGCCAACGGCAGCATCGCGAGCATCCAGCGCCACGGGCGATCGCTGGCCATCCACCGCAGCGCCAGCAGCAGCCACAGGCACGCGAAGAACATGTCGAGCCCGTAGGGCTTGACCTCGGAGCTGTATCGCAAGGGCCAGTACGACACGCTGAACACGCCCACCGCCAGCACGAACCCCCAGCCCGAGAGCACCCGGCGGGCGATGAATGGGAAGGTCAGCAGCGCCCCGATGGCCCCGACGAAGGCCGGCAGGCGGAGGCTCCACTCGTGAAGGCCCAGCGTGTGGGTGCACCACTCGACCGCCATCAGGAACAGCGGCGGGGCCATCTGCCCGAACTCAAGCTCGCCCAGCAACCCCTCATAGCCCCGGCGGGCGATGTTCATCGCCAGGGCGGCCTCGTCGGGGATGAGCGGGAAGCCCAGCCCGTACCTCACCGAGCAGGCCAGCACGCCCAGCACGACGAAGGCCCACGCGAGACGCTCGTGCGTGACGCGCACGATGGCGTGGATCGGGGTCTCAACAGATAGCGGCGTGCTCATGGACGCGGTGTGGCTCAAGCGGAGGGCTCGCCAGAACGGAGACGCAACAGAGAAGCCCGAGGATAGCCCCGTTGGCTTCACTCCGGAACTCTGCGTCTAGAACACGGTCGTCCACACCAGATAGCCGCTTACCCCCGTCGCGAGAAGGCCCAGGATGACCACCACGCCGTCACGTGCCGACAATGCCAGGCCAAATAGCAGGATCGCGGCCCCGGGAGCGGCCACGGCGAAGGGGATGAAGCCAATAGGGATCATCGAGATCGCCAGCACAATGATAACGATGCTGATCACCCGCTCCATGACCCTTCCAGCCAAGACCTGCAGTCGAGGCCGCAGCAGCCAATCGACGCGTTTGGCCCAGGGGCGGACCTTGCTTCTCGTCTTATCCCACTTGTCTTTGGAGACCGATCGGTTGGTGAGCTTTTTGGGCAGCCACGGATGATCTCTGCCAAAGAGGTGCTGGGCCGCGATCAAGACGATAAAGGCGGCCACGATCACCGGCATGCCTGGGATGCCGCCCAGGGGCGTGACCATCACCAGACCGGGCAGGGCCATGAGCGGACCGAACGCCCGGGTGCCAAAGGCGTCGAGGATATCGCCCACCGAAAGCGAATCCTGTCCATCGACCTGATCATCAAGATCGTCGATCAGATCGGCGAGCTTCTTAACACCGTTCTGCTTGTCATCGCTCTGCTCGGCCACGCATCACTCCGCACGCTCAAGAGACGTTACGAGTGACATTTTGCACACAGACGCTGCCCGTCAACACGCGTGAGCGGCTTCTCATTCGTCAAGCGGCCGACATGTTGCAGAAATATGGCAGGCCGCCATCGAGGAACTGGGTCGCCAGAACGCTATCGACTGCGGTGCTGAACAGATGGCCCTGGGCGTACCTGCAGTCCATCGCCTGCAACTGGGCGAGCTGAGATTCGTTCTCGAGGCCCTCGGCTACAACGTCGAGATTGAGGTTGTGTGCCAGCGCGATGATGGCATGCACCACAGCGCTGAACTCACGCTTGTGGGTGATGTTCAGCAGGAACTCCCGGTCGATCTTGAGTGTTCGGATTGGGAACTGTCGCAGGCAGCTCAGCGACGATTGGCCCGTGCCGAAATCATCCATGGCGAGATCGATGCCCATCGCTCGGATCTCGTTCATGATGTTGATCGCATCGATGCGTGAGTCCATCATGGCCGTTTCGGTCAGCTCCAGCTTGACGTCCTGGCATCGCACACCGGTTTGCTGGCGGATGCGCTTAAGCATCGGTAGCAGGCCGGGGTGAGCGAGCTGCCGGCGCGACATATTGACGTTCACCATGAGCGGCCGGCCTGGGCCGATCTGCCGGCGCCACTCGACCATCTGCTCGCACGCCCGCTGGAAGGTCCACTCGCCAAGCGGCACGATCGCCCCGCTCTCTTCGGCGATGGGGATGAACATGTCGGGCGAGATGAGGCCTCGCTCGGGATGCTCCCAGCGAATGAGCGCCTCATAGCCGGCGATCTTGCCATCGTACAGATCAACGATCGGCTGGTAGTGCAGGCGGAAGCACCGGTCCATGGCGTCCATGTCCTGGGTCGCCCGCATGAGCTCCCGCTCGGTGTTGATCCGGCGCAGGGCTGCCCGGTGCATCTTCTCGTCAAAGAGCTGCACCCGGCTCTTGCCAGTAGACTTCGCCTGATACATCGCCGCGTCGGCGTCGCGCAGCATCGCTTCCGCGGTATCATACTTCGGCCCGCTCATCACGAGACCAAGGCTCAACGTCGAGCAGATCTCGTGTCCCTTCAGTTTATACGGCTTGCGGAACGCATCGACCAGACGCTCGGCCAGCCTCATAGCCGCCTCGGCGTCCGGCACGTCGTTAAGCAGGATCGCGAACTCATCCCCGCCCAGGCGTGCCACGGTATCGACCTCACGGAGCATCGATCGGAAGCAATC
>JBITAB010000232.1:4924-9243 GCA_044439825.1 Phycisphaerales bacterium JB064
TCGCTCCGACACGATACGGCTGAGCCATTCCTCTGGAGAATCGCCGATTTCCGCATCGTCGCATCCGATCAGTTGCTTCCATCGCGGCGCGTAGAAGACCTTGTTGGTCTTCAGGTTCCAATCCCAGATGCCGTGCTGCGCGCCCTGGACCGCCAGCCGGAACCGCTCTTCCGAACGGGCAAGAGCTTCTGTTTGCTTGCGCAGATCTTCGGTGCGTTCTTCGACGAGCCGCTCGGTGCTGTCGCGGGCGCCTTCGGTCTCCGCCTGAGACACGGCGATGGCCTTCATCTCTCGCCGCGACTGGATGCAACTGATCGCCAGGAACATGTCCTCGAACACCACCCAGCCCGC
The DNA here is from genome assembly GCA_044439825.1 of Phycisphaerales bacterium JB064. Classification (GTDB taxonomy): domain Bacteria; phylum Planctomycetota; class Phycisphaerae; order Phycisphaerales; family UBA1924; genus JAHCJI01. The sequence goes on from JBITAB010000232.1 coordinate 5,276, forward strand.
ATGCTCTAACGATCGCCAAGGGCTGGCGACAAGCACGCCGAAGACAGACTCGGGCCAGAATAGCCCGCGCACGACATGGTCGACAAGGACCACACCCGTCGCGGGGATAAGCAGCCGCCAATCGCGATAGAACGCCAGGAACGCAAGCGAACCGAAGATGTGGAAGTGCGCCTCGATGCGTCCGCCGCTCAGGTGGATGAGCAAGGCCGAATACAGCATCTGCGCCACGGCGATCGTGTACCGCGTCACGGGCTGGCCGCGGCGGAACACGATGAGAATCAACGGCATGATGCAGAGCAGCGCGCCGATGCCAAGACCGGCCCAAACATGGATGTGGACCGAACTCTCCGAGCCCGACCACGTTCTCGGGGTCAGTAGTATGGTGGCAACAACCGCGCCGATGAACTGCACGACGAACAGCACGCCAAAGAGCAGGTCGGTCCGGCGATGGACACGTGCCTCTGCATCACGAAAGTGCGCAAGTGCTAGGGAATTCTCAAGAGTCTGCATCGCACGCCCCTTCGTCTGCACACTGCGTCGCAGGCACAGCGCCACCGATGCCACAACCGAACACGTCGGCGGTCCGCTGCCGCGGCTCTTGGCCATCCAGGATGTCGCGCAAGGCGATCAGCCCAAGGTTCTCGCCCTCGTGGCCACGCGCAGCCGTGATGCCGCCCCAGAACTGCACACCGCCCGAGGGATCCAGCAAGGCGACGCAGCCAGAGACCTCGGCGCCCGCGCCGGCGCACAGCCGTCCATCCGGATCCGCAACAACGAGTGCATTCCGAAGCCGCTGCGCTCTCTGCCACAGGTCGGTCTCTCGCCACGACTCTGTGGCGTCGACTGGCTCAAAGAAGATGACACGCACCGCGAAAGCGCCTGGATGCGATCGCTGCAGCCGCTCGAGTTCGCTCATCGTCGCCCGCGTGCAAGGACACTTGGGGTGGGCGAACAAGATCAGCACCGGCCGATCGCCCGGCACGTCCAACTCGGCAGGCGGCGTCCAGCCGGCCGCGAGTGCGCCACGCTCGCCAGGCGTGTTGGCATAGGTCCACAGCGCACCAAACGCGACGGCACACGCCAGCGCCCACACGCCCAAGGCCGCACTCATCCAGGTTATCCCGACCCTTGCAGCCACGTCCCATAGCTCCCAGCGCGTTTCTTGCGCTACTGGGAACGTCGGCACCCTACAGAGCAAAGTGGAGCAATCGGGACCAGACGGGTGGTTGAATGACCGTTCGCACGCCCAATGGTTTCGATAACACGGTGATTGCGAACGCGAGGCGGTGTTCTTACCAGCCCGGTGTCGAGCATGCGTCAAATCAAAAAGCCCCCGCGATGCGAGGGCTCTTCAAGCGAGGCGGACGGGACTCGAACCCGCAACCACCGGATCGACAGTCCGGTACTCTAACCAATTGAGCTACCGCCCCAGATTGTCGGAGGCCGCCTGAGGCGACCGCCATCGGTTCCCGCGAAGGGAGACAAGCGTAGCCGCCATCCCGTCGTGGTCAAGATTTTAGCTCGTTTCCAGCGTTTGCCAAGCACTGCTTGATCACAAACCGCTGGTTCGTGCGGATTAGTCGGGCAGAGTGACCTTGCCCTCTTCCTGCATCTGCCAGGGCTGGCCATCGGGGCTGACCGAGGCGGCGGCCTGGTACATGAAGAAGCAACCGAAGCCCATGGCCACCACTGCCAGCAGCAGCAGCGCGTCGATCACGCCCATGCTGGGGCCGCGGTTGGCTCGTCCGCCGGGCATCTGCATTCCATACTGACTCATGCCTGTGCTCCCTTTCGCAGACGCTTAGCGGCGGATGTCCGACACGACGATGTCACCGCGCTGGGGGGTGAGGCCCAGGCCGAGCGTGTCGACCACGCCCTCGGCAAACTGGAGATCGGTGGACTGGACGTTGAGGTGGCCCACCAGGCGACGGTTGCCGCCCTCGTTGCGGATGATGAACAGACGCTTGCCACGGGCAAGGCCGTCCTGCGAGCCGAGGTCGACGCGGGCCAGGGTGGCGCCCGAAGCATCACGCTCGGTCTCCATGATCATGCCGGTCACGAAGGAGGTCATGTCGGGGCTGCCAGCGATGGCCTCGCCGCCCTCGGCACCCTCGCCCTGCATGCGGGCGATCTGCTCACGCAGGCCACGCACGGCGGCGGTGAGCGACTCGTTGTTGCTCTGCAGGTCGGCGATGCGATCGAGCAGGTCGATCTCGTTCTGGCGGAGGGCCAGCTCGGTGCCGCGGAGCTCGTTCACCTCGGAGGCGAAGCGATCGCTCAGCTCGGTGAGCATGCGGGTGGTCTCGTTGAGCTGCGAGATCTGGTTCTGCAGCGTGGTCACCTGCTGGGTGGCGGTGAGCTTGTCGCGACGCAGCTCGCCCACCTCGCCACGCAGGCGGAGGAGCTCGCCCTCGCTGGCGGTGATCTGCTGACGCAGGGCGTCCTGCTCGCGACGCAGGCGGTCGGCCTCGTTGGCGGCAGAGGCGGCGGCGTCCTGCTCGCGGGCCTGCAGGGCCTGGTTGGTGGACTGGAGCTCGCGATAGTCGGTCAGCACCGCGCGGTTGTTGACCGCAAAGGCGATGGTGAGCGACGAGAGCGCGATGCCCGCGACGGCGGCCAGGACAACGAGGAACTTGGTGACAGTGTGCATCGTGTGAAAACCCGTGTATTGGCCGTGGAAAAGGCCCGTGTGATGGCCGAGTGCCGGCGCGAACGCCGACCTGGTGCTGGCCCCTTACGTCCCTGCCCGCCCGACCGTTTCCGGCGATGCGGGCCGCTCATCCGATCCTGTCGCTCACCCGGGCACGCCCCGGCTTGAACGCATCATGCTTGTCCGAAACCCGCTGGCTCAATCTCCAAACATCGATTCCGAATCAGATCGAGCCAAGCAAAGCAGGCACGGTCCACGATAGCTGGCTGCCTGCAATAGGTAGCCGACAGCCCCCGCGGAGCCGAACCCCGGGCCGGGCGTCGATACGCCCCCCAGGCGGCGATGGTTGCCTGGAGCCACGCCCCAAACACGCACCGCCGGCCTCGCCATGCCAGGAAACGCCCCAGAGGGCCCTACCCGGCGAGGGGACAGGTTATCACGGTCGTGTCAGCCGGACAACAGCCGCCGCGGCATGAACCCGAACGGCCGGGTTGGGGTCGTTCAAGAGCGGCTGGAGGCTGTCGAGGTGCTGGGTCTTGCCGATCTCCCCAAGGCACAGGGCGGCAAAGCCCCGAACGGCGGGGTTTGGGTCGTCCAGATAGGCCAGGGCGAACACGTCGCCCTGGGTCTTGCCAAGCTGGGCAAGGGCATAGACGGCCGAAAGGCGGACTTCCGGCGGCATCATGTTGCCACGCTCGTCGAGGCGTGCGGTAAGCAGGGCAAGCTGGTTTTCGGACGCGTGGTCCCCCACTTCTCCCAGGATGCGAGCGGCCAGAGCAGTCGCTTCGAGGTCTTCGGCACGGGCCGGGTAGAGCGCGGCGCGGATGGGCTGGATCTGCTCCTGATCGCCCAGCTTCACCATGGCCTCGCTCATCTGCAGGTTCATCAGCCGCACCTGGCCGGTGGGCGCCATGGACATGGGCCTGGTGACGGCATCACGCAGCAGCGGCAGGGCCGACGGATCGCCCAACTCGCCAAGCACGAACGCGGCCTGGGCCCGATGCCGCGGATCGGTCGACTCGAGCAGGATGCCCGCGATGACGGACATGCCGCCGAAATCGCCGTTCGCGGCCTGGGCGTAGGCGGCGTTGAGCCTGACCAGCGGCGAGCGGTCTCGCAGCAGGAACTTCGACTCGCTCGCCAGATCCGCCCGCTGGGCCTTGCCGATGCCCGCCAGAGCGATCGCCCGCACGCCGGGGTTCTCGTCTCGCAATCCCTGGCGGAGCGACGCGCTGGCCCGGCCCGGGGCCTCCAGCAGGCCCTCCAGGGCGTTGGCTCGGATCGCCGGGTCGGCGTGCCTGGAGAGGCCTTCCAGCGA
>JBITAB010000233.1:0-22193 GCA_044439825.1 Phycisphaerales bacterium JB064
GCGAAGTGGTTCACACCTGCCGCCATGGACGTCCATCACATCCCTGACTTGCCTTGGTATGTAGTCAAAAACCACGATCAAATGTACATCATCCGCAACGAGTGGGACTACTCAATGCCTGAGAATCGAGAGCTCGAATCCCCGGGACACCCTGTTGTCTCGAGCATCCATATGTATGGCTCCCACAATCAGCACACATACAACCTCTTCAAGCAAATCCAACCCGACCGCACCATCGACACTGATTCGCGAGAGTCGAATTGGTCCTTGGCCGAGCGGTGTCTCGATGTAGGCCACGGCTGGCTCGCAGCATCTTCCTTCCGCCCCAGCCACGACGAGTCCCTCCATGCCCTCCAACGCCCCGTCGAACGATGGTCCGCCCAGCGCTGCGGCTGGCCCGTGCACGCCATGATGATCGAGCAATACGCCATCGGCCCGCGCCCGCCCATCGAGCGTGTGCAAGACATGCCCTTGGCTAGCCTTCGCCACGGCATCAGGGGCGGCCTCATCCTTCACCACCAGCCGCAGCACCCGATGCTCCATCCCCTGGGCCACTACAGCCTGCCGCTCATGCCGCTCTGGCCTGGCTTTGCGATCAACACCCTCTTCTACAGCGCCTGCGTCGCCACCCTCTGGCTCGCCTTCGCCACCACGCGACACGCCGTCAACCACAAGCGCCGCCGCCGTGCCCGCGGCCTCTGCGAATCCTGCGGCTACGACACCACCGGCCTCACCCAATGCCCCGAGTGCGGCACGCCGGCCACCAACGAAAAACCCGCGACCAACCAGTGATCGCGGGCTCGAAGCTGTTGGAAAGTACGCTGGCTTAGGCCAGAGCGCTCTCGATGCCCAGAGGCACGCCAAGGGTGCCGAACGACCCGCCGAAGAACGAGTCGGTGCGGCCCTGGTACGCCACGATGCCGCTCGAGCTCTTCACCGTGAAGCCGTAGAACACGCCGCCGTCACCTTGGGACGCAGCGAAGCGGCTCGCGCTGATGAAGTTCCGCAGGTTGAACTCGCTCACCTTCGAAGCGCCGGCCACGCGGCGGAAGGTCTCCGTCGTGCCGTCGGTGAAGCGGAAGGTGATCTCCAGCAGCGAGTCGTTCAGGTTGGGGTTGTACACACGCAGGTACTCGCTCACCTGACCGCCCTGGGTGGGCTGGAAGCCCTCGCTGAAGCCCCACAGGCTGTGGGCGTTGGTCGCCGCACTGGTGGCCAGTTCCTCGCCAAGGCCGCGGGTGTTGCTCGACACCACGACGGCTTCGTCGCTCTCAAAGAACACGCCATACGCCGTGCCCTCGGGGAACAGCGGGATGTCCTGCACCGCAACCTCGCTCACGCGGCCGGAAGCGACCTCCACCGTGCGACGGATCGCCCCGCCGGTCGAGAACACGAACTGCAGCGTCACCGTGGCGGTGTCCGAGGACGGGTTGAACACGCTGATGGTCTCGGCCTGGCTGGTCAGGCCGATCTGGCCCTCCGCGATGGCGCCCGAGGTCGAGCCCAGGTTGGGCTCGCCAAGCTGGGCCGCGCCGCCGGCGTTGTCGAAGGTGCTGCTGGCCGCCACGATCGGCTCGGTCGCGACGAGGGCCACGCCGTACTCGCCCGGCTGGATGCGGCCAGCGAGCAGGCCGTTGGTCAGCTCGGCATTGAGGTTCCAGCCGCCGCGGCGGTAGCCCTCGAGCGTGTACACGATCTCGACCGCCTGGCCCGCGCCCGTGCCGCCGCCCTGGCCCGTCTTCGGGAACAGGAACATGCTCACCTTGGTCACCTCGCCCGAGGTGTTCTGGAAGGTGATGAAGTCGCGGCTGTCCTGGCCGATCGACACGCTCGCGAAGCTCCACACCTCGCTCGCCTGACCGCTGAAGGCCTCACCGGTCGAGAAGCCGAAGTCGAAGTGGCTCATCGTCGCGGCCACAGGCACCGACGAGCGGATCTCCAGGGCGTACGGGGTGTCCTTGAACACGCCGTCGGCCATGCCACTCACCGGGTTGAAGACGTTGGTCGCGCTGCCCTGCGCGTACAGCTCGGGGGTGGTGATCGTCAGCGCGTCGGGGCTGCGCGTGTTGGCCGCCACCGTGCCGTCGAAGATCACCTGATCCCGCACGCCAACGCTCGGATCCTCGTACCGCACGATCACGACGACGCGGGCGTCCTGGCTCGTGAAGTTCGTGATCGGCACGAACGTGCTCGCACGATCGTTCGCGAAGCCCTCGGGGTAATACTGGCGATAGGCCAGGTCCACCAGGCCCTCGCTGTCGTCGGACGGAGCAGTCGGGTCATAGGTCAGCAGGCCGCGATCGAGCTGCTGCATGTCCGCACGCGTGCCGGTCGCCGTCGCCTGCAGGCCGTTGGCGCCAGCGATGCCCTCCTGGCCCGAATCGCTCAGGAAGATGAAGTACCGCATCGTCGTGCTCTGACCGGGATCGACGTCGCCCAGGTCATAGCTGAGCGCCATCGTCAGGTCGGCCGACGCGCCGTTCGGATCGGGCAGCATGCGATCGAGCACGCTCTGGGGGTTGCGCACATCGCCCGAGACCGACGCGAAGAAGGCCATCGCGCGAGCATCGGTCGGGTCGGCGGCCAGGCCGATCGCCAAGCCGTTCGCGCCCGTGGCCACCGCCATCGGCTGGCCATCGATCACATCGTTCAGCGTGAACTGGCTGCCCGTGCCGCCAAGGTCCTGATCGGGGTTGAAGCCCTCGGCCCACAGCACGTCGCTGATGCGGCGATCGGACGTGTTCGTCAGCGTCACATCGATAGCGATGAAGTTGTCGCCCAGACCATAGCTGATGCTGCGATCGACGAGGAACGAGCCCGTCACGCCGCTGATCGACACACGGTTCACCGTCGGCGTCGACTGGCTGGTCACGTTGAAGGGCACGTCCTGGCTGGTGCCCTGGCCATCGTTCACGAACGAACCGGAGCTTGAACCCAGGCCAAAGAACGCGGGCTGACCATCGCCAATATTCGGCAGGAACTCGATGCCGTTGTACTCGATGCCCGTGCCCGAGAAGCCCCACGCGCCGCTGGGCGTCAGGCCGACATTCAGCGCGTCGCCCGCGAGCGAGACGCCCGGGTCGCTCACGCCGCTGGCAAGCTGCACTTCGAGCCCGTACGTGCCGGTCGTGGCGCCCTCACCACCCGAGCCCACCTGGGTGGGGTCGTAGGTGTTGGGGGCCACCGCACGCAGCGTGTCGCTGATGCCCAGGTAGTACGTCCCGCCATCGACGAACACGAAGCCCTCGATGCCGGCATCGCGCTCGCCGGCGGGGTTCGAGCTCTGCAGCTCGTTGCCCGCCGCGTCGAAGAGCCGGATCGCGAGATCGGCCTGGCTGGTGGAGGTCGCCGTCACGTTCAGCGTGCTGCCGGCAGCCGCCTGGAACTGGTACAGATCGACATCGAGCTTGCCAAAGCCGCCATCACCGATGAACGCGTTGAGGTTCACAACGCCCGATGCAGGCTCGATCACCCGCGCCGTCGTCAGCGTGTCGTTCAGCTCGAAGGGGCCGAAGATGTCGTTCTCGAGAACGAAATCGAGGTCCCAATCGAGCAGGCTGCCGATGTCGTTGCCCTTGGTGTCGCGGATGACCAGCTGCCACCCGCCCTCTGCGCTCTCGCCGTTGAAGGCGCTCAGGGCCTCGAGCGGACGCCACGAGCCGGTGAACGGCGCGTCGGCCGCGGTCGCGCTCGTGATGCTCCGCGTGGCCGCATCGTCGAAGATCGCGAAGGTCATGTCATCGGCCGAGGTGCCAATGCCGGCGAAGAGCCGGATCGACGTGCCCTGCGGGCTGATCAGGTCAACCGTCAGATCACTGAAGAAGTCGTGGTTGATGTTCAGCGTGACGTTGACATCACGCACTTCGCGCGAGTCGCTCACCACGATCGTGTCGATCAGGACGCTCTGGTCGGGAATGGTCCGGCCCGGCGCCGTGTACGACTGGCCCGCCGACACCATCGAGTCGCCGATCAGCGCCACGTCCACGCGAAGGTCGTAGTTGCCACGGGACTGGCTCTGGCCGCTGCCGGCCACGAGCGGCAGGTAGCTGTCGTTCCCAAAGCCGCTCACGCCGACGTAGTACACGCCCGCGCTGGGCACAAAGAAGTCGATGAACGGATCGTTGCCGAAGAACTGGTCGTTGATCGCCAGTTCCTGGCCAGCGGCGTCGAACAACCGCAGCACGCCGTCGAGGCTGCTGGGCGTGGGCAGCTGCTGGGCCAGCACGCGAGCGGAGATCAGGCCGCCACGCGGCAGATCGAGCCGGTAGATGTCCACATCCAGCCCGGCCTGCACACCGTCGCCGATCGTGCGACCGTTGAAGGTCACCGAACCGTTACCGCCGCCGGGGATCACCACGGGCGTGGCCGTCGACAGCCGGTCGTTCGGCTCGCCGATGCCCGGCGCGATGATCAACTCGAACTCGTAGACCTCGTCCTCACCAGAGGTCGAGTCGCCGTTCAGGAAGTTGCCCTCGTCGTCGAGGATCGCCTCGTTCTCGATCACCAGGCGGTAGCGGTCGATGGCGCTCAGCTGGCCGCTCGGCGTAATGGTCATGACCGTGCGGGTCGAATCCAGCGTGGCCGACGTCAGGCCGATCGTCACCTCGTTGCCGTCGAAGAACCCGCCATCACCGTTCGCACGGATCAGCGAGATGCGGCTGAGGATGTCTACCGGCAGCGACTGCACAGGCTCGCTGAAGGACACCTGGATCTGCGTCTGCGGCGCGCCGGCGATCTGGCCCGGGCTCACCTGCAGCACCAGCGGACCATCGGTCGAGATGATCTGCAGCGCACGAGCCGCGTTCACGCGGCCGTTGGCCACCACACGACCCTGCAACGCGGCGACGGGATCGGACGACGCGACGAGCGCGTCGGTGATCTCCTCGGGCGTCAGGTCGGGACGCACGGTCTTCATCAGGCCAACCACGCCGGCCACGATCGGGCCCGAGAAGCTCGTGCCGTCGATATACGTGTAGCTGTTGTTCACCGCCGTCGTCAGGATGGCCTCGCCCGGAGCGGCGACGTCCACGGTCGTAGCGCCATAGCTCGAGAAGCTCGCGAGCTCGTCGCGGTTGTTCGTCGCCGCCACGGCGATGATGCCCGGCAGGTCGTAGGCCGCGGGATAGCTCGTGAACGCGTCGTCGTTGTCGTTGGCCTCGTTGCCGGCCGAAGCGACGAACGTCGCGCCGGCTGCGATGAAGTCCTCGATCGCCTCGCGCTCGAAGTCGAACTCCTCGAACTCTTCGCCATAGAAGCCCGGCGAGAACGCGCCATAGCTGTTGTTGCTGGCGACGATGTTTACGCCGCTGAGGATCAGGTTCGTCAGATAGTTGTGGGCCGCCACGATGGCGCCGCCCACCAGGGCGCCCTGCTGGTTGGCGATCTTGATGGGCAGGATCGACACGTCCCAGTTGACACCCGCGATGCCGATGCCGTTGTTGCCGACCGCGCCGATGGTGCCCGCAACCGAGGTGCCGTGGCCGCCGCCCTGGGCGTCGTCATCGGGATCGTTGTCGCCACCGAACGCGCCGGTGCCGCCAGGGCCGAACGTCGCGGTGCCGAAGTCCCAGCCACGGGTGTCATCGACATAGCCGTTGCCGTCGTCGTCGATGCCGTTGCCGGGGATCTCGCCCGCGTTCGACCAGATGTTGTCGGCCAGGTCCTCGTGGTACCACTCCACGCCGGTATCGATCACCGCGATCACCACACCGCTCGAGCCCGTGGTGACCTCCCACGCCTCCTCGATGCTGATGTCAGCGCCGGCCGTGCCCTGGGGCTGGCCTGGGATGGGCTGGCCCGTGTTCTCGATCCACCACGCGTCGGGAATGCCCGGGTCGTTGGCCTCACGATCGGGCTTGTACGCCACATTGGGCTCGATGTTGATCAGGTTGCCCAGCCGGTCGCGCACCATGTCGATCGCACGCTCGTTGAGCGGATCGGGCGTCAGGAACTCGACGAAGCGGGTGCCGCGGTGCATGTAGCCGTCGATGGCGATGCCAAGCTCGCCGACGACCGTGCTGAAGGCCGCCGTCAGCGTTTCCTTGGTCACCGAGCGATCGAACGTCGCGATCCACGAGTCCTGGATGGCCGCGACTTGCCCGCCCTGCCAGTCGCGCATCTCCACGCCCGTGGGCAGCTCGAGCGTGCCCGAAAGCAGCACGCGAGGCTCCAAGGGCTCGACCGTCGCGGGAGACTCACCCCCCGCCGCGGGAACGGCGCCGGCTCGGCGGAAAAGATCGGTCAGGCGGCTGGTGGAACGGCTCGTGGGCATCGGGAATCTCCAACGGCGGCGCTCTAAAGCGTGGCGGCAGTGGATACGAACGCTTCGGTGCTTCCTGGCCCCGGCTCGCACGGGCGGGGCGCATCGGTGGGTCGGTGGGCCATGGGCGGGGGCACCCGCCACACGGGATTCGCCCGCAAGGGCCTGCGGGCTCCGCGGGAGCGCTCTTCCGGCTGCCTATGCCCGCAAGAGGCGGCGTCGGCGGGCGCCAACGCACTGCTCCCATAAAGGCATACGACCAACCGGGTCGCGCTGTTGCTCAATCCGTCGCTAGTGTAGCCGTCACGCCTGCCCGGGCTCGCTTTCCACCTTCACACCAGCCAAACCCAGCAGCATCGCCGCACATCGGGCGCTCGCCCCGCGCTGACGCTCCACGCACCCACGCGCCGCCAGCCCCATCGCCGCGCGTGCCTCGGCCTGCCCAAACAACTCCCGCATCACCCCGGCCAGCTCGCCACTCTCCACCACTCGCAACGCCCCGGCCTTCCGCAGCGTCTCCACGACGGTCGCAAAGTTCGCATGCGCCGGCCCGGTCACCACGGGCTTGCCCAGGGCCGCCGGCTCCATCGGGTCGCTCCCCTGCACCGGCCCATCCACCGGCCCGAAGCTCCGCCCCACCACGACCACGTCGGCCAGCTCATACGCCGCCCCGAGCTCGCCCAGCGTATCTAAAAGGAAGACGTCCCCCCCGCCGGCCTGGCCGCTCGACCGCCGAACACATCCCGCCCCTCCCGCGCTCAGCGTCGCGGCCGCCTCCTCGAACCGCTCGGGCTTCCGCGGCGCGCACACGAGTTGCACCCCCTCGGGCTTGGACGCCAGGAGCAGGGCCTCCTCCCCGGGCCCCGTGCTGCCCGCCACCAGCACGGGCCGCCCCCGGTCGATCCCCATCCCCTCGGCCAGTGCCGCCGCCTTGGCCGACACCCCGCCCTCCGCCGGGTCCGGCGCGGAGTCCCACTTCAGTGATCCGATCACCCGCACCCGCTCGCCTGGCACCCCCATCGCCTCGAACCGCCCGGCATAGGTCTCGTCCTGGGCCCCCACGGCAGCGAGCTTCCCGAACGCGCCCTTCAGCACCGGCCGCAGCTTGCGATAGCCGCCGAACGACCGCTCGCTGATGCGCCCGTTGATCACCGCCACCGGCACCCCGCGCCGCTCGCACGCCGACACGAAGTTGGGCCACAGCTCAAGCTCGGCCAGCCCCACCACGTCCGGCCGCACCGCATCGAGAAAGCGTCGCACCGCGAACGTCGCGTCCAGCGGATACCGCCGCACGTCGCACGTCGCCCCATACAACTCCGTTGCACGCTTCAGCCCGGTGTCGGTTGTTGCCGTCACGATCACCCGCGCGTGAGGTGTCAACAGCGGCACCAACGCACGCACCGCGTTGGTCTCGCCAACCGACACCGTGTGCAGCATCACCCTGGGCCGCGGATCATCAATCTTCGACGGAAGCGCCTCGACCTTCCCAAACCGCTCGCCCCAGCCGCCGCGCGCCTTACGCGCCCACCACGGGGCCGTGCCCGCCGCCACAGCCAGATACACCGCATTGGTCAACAGCCCAACCACGGGGCGAGGGTAGGAAGAGGCAAACCCAGGAAACCCCGCCCCAACGCCTGCGCGACCAGCACCAAACCCACGCACCACCAATCACACGGCGTGCAGAAACATCCGTCCATCAACCGATGCAGGGATACCCTGCCAACCGGCCCTCGCACCAGAGCGCCACTCAGCCAAGTCTCAGACCACAGGAGCCCGAGATGCAGACCCCTCTCCGAAAGACCGCTCTGGCGGCCGCCCTCATCGGCGGCATCCTCCTCGCCTCAACCCTCACCGGCTGCACCGCGGCCGCTCGCGGCATGGGCAGGATCACCGCCAACAAGTACGCCAGCGCCCAGTCGGGCACCGTCTGGGTCGTCCCCCCGCCCCAGCTCGAGCCGCCGGCCCCGGAGAACAAGAAGGTCTACGTCTCCTTCCAGAACATCTCCGACGCCGACGTCGATCTCACCCAGCTCCTCCGCGACGCTGCGACCTCCCAGGGCTGGCAGCTCGTCAGCAATCCCCAGGAAGCGACCTACCGCCTCCGCGCTCGCACCCGCTTCTTCGGCGAGGTCGAGCCCGAGACCGGCGGCGCCGACACCGCCCGCGCCATGGGCTGGATCAGCGGCGCAGCCGTCGGCCTGGGCACCTACGCCCTGGTCGAGAACGCCACCGATAGCTGGGCCGCCGGCGCCGGCGCGGGCGCAGCCGCCGGCGGTCTCGTGGGCCTTGGCATGACCAACGCCTCGAAGGTCCGCGAGTGGGCCATGATCACCGACTTCGTGCTCGAGGAGTACAGCCCCGAGCCCATCGAGTTCGAGCTCCTCGCCGACTCGGACACCTCGGGCAGCACCACCGCCGGCGTGGGCTCCAGCCGCATGGGCGAGGGCGGCGCAACCTCCCAGCGCACCGGCTCCACCGCCACCATGACCCGCACCAGCAACTACTTCCCCCACGGCGTCCGCCTGAGCGCCTGGGCCAACCAGATGAACATGAAGGAAGATGAGGCCATGCCCCTCATCCGCGAACGCGTCGAGCGCATCGTCCAGCAGATGCTTCCTCAGTAACTCGACAGCCACCAACATTCACGCGGCGCGAAGATTGACCGCCCGGCCCATGCAACGCCTCCAGCGTCGCACGCCGGGCGGTATGCTGCGCCCATGACCACGCCCCACCCCACCCGACGGAACATCCTGGCTGCCGGTGCGGCGCTCACGATCGCCCCTGCCGCACTGGCCAAAGCGCGTACATCGACAAATGCCCCGATCCGCGCACTCCGCATCGCCCACCTCACCGATACCCACGTCCAGCCCGAACGCGCCGGGGCCCAGGGCTTTGCCGCCTGCCTCCACCACGTCCAGTCTCGCCAAGACGCGCCGCAGCTCATCATCTTCGGCGGCGACAACGTCATGAACGTCGATGGCGACGGCGGCCGCGAGCGCGCTCCCATCCAGCTCGAGACCTGGAACAGCGTCATCAAGAACGACCTGTCCACGCGGGCCCGATACGCCATCGGCAACCACGACGTGCTCGCGCTCGACCCAACCGACGGCAAGAAGTGGGCCGCCGACGCCTTCGGGCTCGACCACCGCTTTTACACCTTCGATCAAGCGGGCTGGCGCTTCATTGTTCTTGATAGCACGAGCCCCAACAGCCTGCGAGGCCAGGGCGGCGGCTACAAGGGCCTGCTCGACGACGATCAGTTCGATTGGCTCGACCGCACGCTCCGAGACACGCCGGCAACGACCCCGGTCTGCATCATCAGCCACATCCCCATCTTCGCCGCCTGCGCCTACCTCGATGGCGACAACGAGACCTCGGGCGACTGGCGCGTCCCCGGCGCGTGGATGCACATCGACGCGCGCAAGCTCAAAGACCTCTTCCACAAGCACAAAGGCAGCGCCGGCACCAGCAAGGTGCGGCTGTGCCTCAGCGGACACATCCACCTGGCCGATCAGGTCGAGTACCTCGGCGTCAAGTACGCCTGCAACGGCGCCGTCTCGGGCGGCTGGTGGGGCGGGCCATGCCAGGAGTTCGAGCCCGGCTACGCGCTCATCGACCTCTACACCGACGGCTCATCGAGCGTCGACTACATCACCTACGGCTGGCAACCCCAGCCCTGACCGAGCCACGGCTGCATCACGCCAGCCGCGGATTCTCCTGGATCGACGCCGCGTTGGACTCCGGGAACAGGTCGATCTGCACATACCCCGGCGCACCCATCCGCTGCTCGCGCACCGGCGTCACGCGATACACGACGTGCCGCGTGCCAACCGGCAGCGACGTATCACGAAACCCAAGGCTCTCGGTCGTCGCGAGATGCTCGAAGTGCCCATGCTCGCCGATACGACGCTGCACCTCGTAGCGCACGCCGGGCTCGGGATCGCTCAGGTCGGGCTGGCCCTCGGCAGGCTCGTCGGTCACCTTAAAGTTCACCGCCAACGCCCCGGGCTGCAGCAGGCTCAGCACGAACCGCCGCGGACGCTCCGGCGCCGCGCTCGGCCCCGCCGGCAGCGGGTTGGCTTCGACAAGCGCGTCGATCTCTTCACGCTCCCAATCCTCGATCGCGAAGCGCTTCCAATACGCGACCTTCGCGTGCAACACCGAGTGCAGCGCCGCCGTCAGCTCGCCGATGGCCTGCTGCGCATCGCGGAACAGCATCGCGACGTCGGCGCCCTCGTACTTCTCCTCGGCCGCCTTGCACGAGGGGCTGTACATGCTCGCGAAGCCGTTCTCGATGTCCTTGAGCGTGGGCTCGGCTTCCTTCACGATCTGCTCGAATTCCCACGCCGTAAACGGCTCGACGCCAAGCTCGTGCAAGAGCCGCATCCATGGCGCCCACCGCGCGCTCAGCCACTCCTGCAGCTCGTTCGCGTCCGTCGGCAGGTTCTGCGGGCTCAGCCAGTCCACGCCCGGCTCATCGGGCTCAACACCACCAGCCCGCGTCCCGTCGTCATCCTGCGGCGTCTCGAAAGTCTTGTCCTCGGCCACATCACCCTCCGCCTGCGCATCCACCACCAAGCCAGCCGTCTGCTCGTCCAAACCGCACCTCCGCGACCAACCAAGACAGTCCCAGAACCACCACGGCAGGCCATTCGTCCTGCCGTCCACACTGGCTGTATCGGTCGTGACGCGAAGCCACTCCACCAGCCCGATGCTATCGGACTGGTGGAGTCCTTGTGGTTGTGCGTTCAGACGAAAGGCTTGGCGTGCTCACGCACGCTTGCACCCAGCCTCACATGGGCCGGCGCAGCGGGTTTCCGGGCGAGTTCTCGCCTAGCCCACGGTCGCGATCGGAGACCCACGAGCGGCTCTTGGGCGCGGGCTCGCTAGCGGCCTCGGCCTCGCCGATCGGACGGTCGACCACGCCCACGGCGCGCTGCCCGTGGTTGCTCATGATGCCCGAGCTGCGGATCGTCTCGAGCTCCTTATCGAGCTTGCGATCGAGCTCGCTCACGCTCTTGACGATCACGCCGGCCTCCACGCCCTCGCGGAAGCACAGCAGCGAATACCCCGCCAACACAGCGCCGATCAGCGGCAATGCCAGGTGCGAAGCGACCAACGACACCGTGTCGAGCTGCAGCGAGCCCTCGCTCGCGCTCAGCAATGTCTGGTAACTCACGAACGTGCCATTCAGCGGCAGGCCGGGCAGGTTCACGATCAGCGGCACAGCACTCAGGCCCAGCACGGTCGCCCACGTGCTCGCACGCACGGTCTGCTCCACGCCTGGCACGCTCCCACCACCGGCCACGACCACGCCAAGCCCCACGGCTACCCACAGCGTGGCAGCAGAGATCAGGCCGATCGAGGCCGAAGCGTCCGTAAACGTTCGCAGCGTGCCGTCCCAGCGGCTAAGAACCTTCTGGGGCTCGGTCTGCACCTGCCTGGCGCCACGGGCCGCACGGCCGGGCCGCTCGCCCTTCACGTCCTCGGCCTTCACCACCGTGAGCTGCTGGGCGGCCGGCGGGGTCTCCATCACCGTCCACCGCACCTCGGTGAAGTGCACGAAGCCAAAGGCCAGCATCTGGATGACCGCGGCCAGGATGACACCCAATGCCGACACGGTGACCGTGGTGCGAAGCTGCACCAGGGCCCCGGAGACATGGGGTCGGGGAGTAAACTGCATCGGCACGGCCCTCCAGCAGGGCGCAACACGCCCCATCGACAGGTATCGATTTGCCCGGCCCTCGCGCCCAGGGCTTTGCCAGCTTCTCCCAGCCCATCCACCAGAGCCAGCCCCTACCACCCGCAGCTCCTGCCCAGCCTGCCGGGCCGCCGGGAACATTCGGACGTGGCCCGAGTTTCAAATATTTCTGAAACTTTGCTGACAACGGGGCCCCAGGCCCCAACAATGCCCCGAGCGATCCCCTTGGAGGTCTCGATGCCCCCGATCTATGCCGCGCCGCAGGAACACCCGAATCTGCCCGCCGCCGACCGCGGCCTGCTCCAGGCCGTCGTGGACGGTCAGGCCCGCCTGACGCCCGAGCAGGCGCTGGACATCCTGCGCACCATGCCGCTCGCCGAGCTCGGCCGCTGGGCCGACGCCCGCTGCCGCAAGGTCCACGGCGATACCTACCGCACCTACGTCATCGATCGCAACATCAACTACACCAACGTCTGCAACGCCAAGTGCATCTTCTGCGCCTTCCGCCGCGACGCCACCGACCACGACGCCTACACGCTCGAGTACGAGCAGATCCACGAGAAGATCGCCGAACTGAGCGACATCGGCGGCACGCAGATCCTGATGCAGGGCGGCATGAATCCCGCGCTGCCGCTGGACTGGTATCTCGAGCTGCTCCGCGGCATCAAGGAAAAGTTCCCGCACATCCACATCCACGCGTTCAGCCCGCCCGAGTTCATCGAGTTCGTCCACTTCTTCAACCCACCCGGAGCGACGCTGGAGGACAAGATCCGCTGGGTGATGGTGCGTCTGCGCGAGGCCGGGCTCGACAGCCTGCCCGGCGGCGGCGGCGAGATCTTCGCGCCGGCCGTCCGCCGCAAGATCGGCCTGGGCAAGTGCGACGCCGAGGCGTGGCTGACGTGCATGTACGTCGCCCACACGCTGGGCATGTTCACCAGCGCCACCATGATGTTCGGCCACATCGAGGGCTACGGCGATCGCGTGCACCACATGCGCCTCGTGCGGCAGTGGCAGGACAGGGCGTTGCTCGAGGGCGGCGCTCGCGACCCGATGGCGGCCGGCCCGGGCGAGCCGATCGCCACCCCAAGCTTTGGCCACTACAAGGCGTTCATCAGCTGGCCCTTCCAGCGCGAGAACACCGCCCTCGGCCGACTCCGCGAGTGGGGCCAGGGCGAAGAGGACGCAGGCGAATTCCCAGGCGACGTCGTCGGCAGGCTCGACGGCAGCGGCACCAAGGACATGCACCCCGAGTTCGGCCGCCGCCTGCGCCTGGCCGGCGCCACGCAATACCTGCGCACGCAGGCCCTCAGCCGGCTCATGCTCGACAACATCTACTCCATCGGCAGCAGCTGGGTGACCATGGGCCCGCACATCGGGCAGGTGGGCCTGAAGTTTGGCGCCAACGACATGGGCAGCGTGATGATGGAAGAGAACGTCGTGTCGTCCGCCGGCACGACCTATTGCCTGAACGAGCCCGTGCTGTGCCGCCTGATCCGCGACGCCGGGTACGTGCCCTCGCAGCGCGACAACACCTACGACATCATCCGCACGCACGATGGCGCAACCAGCCCAGACCTGCAGGTGACCGACTGGAGCGAGCACCGCGCCCGCAAGCTGCACACCCAGGCCGAGCCCAAGGCGACGAACCCCGCGAAGCTGACCGTCAGCGCGGGCGGACGCGGCTAGTCCGCATCCTCATTCACGGCGTAGGTCGTGATCTTCTGCTCGATGAAGCCCTCGCGCTGCTCGGGCGGATGTGCGACGTTCACCTCGCGCTGCTGTTTGGGCTGATCGTCCGGCTTCAGGTATAACTCGGCCATGCGCTGCTCGACCGAGCGGACGATGGCCTCGCGTTCGGCCTCGGGCGCGAGCAGGAGGCAGGCCAGCCAGCGGCGGCTGAGCTCGGCCCCGGCTGGCCGCAAGATCTCAACCAGCATCCGAACGTGGTCGCTCGGAGAGAGCGTCGGCGATGGAGTCCGCTCGCTCGCTGGCGTCTGTCTCTGCTTGCGTTGGGGCTGCGTGGCCATGCGTCTCACCGCCGCGAGGTTGGGGCTCGATCGTCCCGGCCGCCCTGCCATCGTGCTGGCGGATCATGATCTCGAGCACCTGAGTGTAGCGTTCCAGGCGGTCGACCTTGGATTCCAGGTTCTCGATGGCCAGCGCGACGTGGGTGAGCAGATCGGTCGCGTTGGCTTCCTTCAAGACCTGGGGCTTGATCTCGGCCACGCGCATCGGGCCGCGCCCGGTGAGGATCCAGTTGAGATTGAGCCCGAGCACATGCGCCAGGCGAGACACGAAGTCGACGCTCGGGGCGTGGCCCGAGAGGTATCGCCGCACCGTCTCGGGATGGGTGTTGGTCATCTCGCCAATGCGTCGGTACGAGCGGTCGCCGACAGCGCTCAGGAGCCGGTCCTGCAGCCGCTCGTGCGCATCGCTCTCGACCTCAGCTTGCTTACCCATGGTCGCATTGTCCCTGGGTCATCCGACGTCGGCAAGCCCGAGCCACGGCCCAACCGTCCGAAGCACGCGTTTGCGGAGTATTTCATCGCCCGGCTCCCCTAATTTGGGGGATCGTTGCACCCACGATTGGGCGTCACGCCTGGCCAGCTCGAGTAAGTTTGCGTCCTTCACCAGATCGGCGACACGCAATGGCAACGCGCCGGACTGACGCGAACCAAAGAGCTCGCCCGGCCCGCGGAGCGCAAAATCCGCCTCGGCGAGCTTGAAGCCATCGAGCGTCGACGTGATGGCCTTCATCCGCTCGACCCCGATGTCGGTCGCGGGCTCAGCGATCAGGAGGCACTCGGGCCGCAGGCCCTTGGGCACCGCTCCGCGGCCGACGCGACCGCGGAGCTGATGCAACTGCGCCAGACCGAAACGGTCCGCCTGCTCGATGACCATGCACGTCGCGCCGGGAATATCGACGCCGACCTCGACGATCGTCGTCGCGACGAGCACCTGCACCTCTCCCGAGCGGAAGCGCTCCATCACCGCTTCTCGTGCGGCCGAGGCCATCCTGCCGTGCAGCAGGCCGATGCGCAGGTCGTTGAGCGGGCCGTTCTCCAGTTCCTTCACAAGGTCGAGCACGCCGATCAGCGGCTCCTTCTCTGCGCCTTCCTCGGTCGATTCATCGGACTCGACCAGTTCGAGCTGCTGGGTTTTGTCGCCAATCGCAGGCGCAACGACAAACGCGCGACCACCGCCGGCGACATGGTGCTTCAGCCGCTCATACGCCCACGACCGGCTGGCCTTGGGGATGTGCTCGGTATGCACGGGCAGCCGGCCCGGGGGCATATCGCCAATAGTCGTGACATCGAGGTCCCCAAGCACGCTGATGGCGATGGTGCGTGGGATGGGCGTGGCCGTCATGACCAGCGTGTGCGGGATGGTCTCGCCCGCCTTCTCGCGCAGAGCGGCACGCTGCTGTACGCCGAAGCGGTGCTGCTCGTCGATGATCGCCAGGGCGAGCGACTTGAATTTGACCGACTCGGTAAGCAACGCGTGCGTGCCGACGACGATGTCGGCGTGGCCCATGATCAGGTCGGCGAGGATGGCCTGACGCTCGGCGGCGGACAACGCGCCGGTGAGCATCACCACGCGCACGTCGGCCTTGTGCAGCATCTGCTGCAGCGAGCGGTAGTGCTGCTCGGCCAGGATCTCAGTAGGCGCCATGAGGGCGGCCTGGTGGCCCGTCGCGACGGCCATGAGCATCGCGTAAGCGGCCACCATGGTCTTGCCCGAGCCGACGTCGCCCTGGATCAGCCGATTGGCGGGCGTGTTCTGGGCGATGTCACCAGCAAGCTCGGACATCGCGGCAAGCTGCCCGGGCGTGGGCGTGTAGGGCAGTCGGGAGAGGATGCGCTCGTGCAGCGCCTCATCGGCCCGCAACGCGATCGCACGGCCTTCCTGACGCAGCTCCGCTCGGCGCAATTGCACGCCAAGCTGGAGCATCAGCAGCTCGTCGTACGCAAGCCGGCGTCGTGACAACGCCAGCTCTTCCTCGTCCTGTGGCGCGTGCTGCATGCGGTACGCGTCACGCAGGAATGGCAACGCGCGGTCCTTGCGGAAGTCCTCGGGCAGATGGTCATCGATGTGCTCGAGCGCGCCGGCGGCGATGGCCGCGGAGATCGCGTCGGCAATCGCCCGGCTCTTGAGCCCCTCTCCCGCCGGATACACGGGCACGAGGCGGCGGTCGAGGGCGGCGTCCTTTGGCGCCTGAGGTTCCGCGCCATCCTCGGCCTCTGGGATGATGTCAAAAGTGGGGTTGGCCATCTGCAAGCGATGGTTGAACGACGCCACCCTGCCCTGCACGCGGAGATGGACGCCGGGCTGGACCTGGTGTCGCAGGTAGCCGCCGTTGAACCAGACCAGGTCGATGGAACCGGTCTCGTCGGTGAGCTTGGCCTCCAGGCGTTGGCGCGGGTATCGCCCGGCCAGCCGCGTAGCCGTGACCTCGCCGACGGCCGAGGACTGGGCGGCCTCCGAGAGATTGGCGATGGGCTGGGTCGGCTCGTGCCACTCGTGGCGCGAGGGCAAATGGGCGACGAGCTTGCCCACGTTGGTCAGCCCGAGGGCGGCAAGCTGCTTGGCCTTGCGTGGGCCGACGCCTGGAAGCTCGATGAGCGGGCTGGTGAGTTCGATGGCTGGCTTGGCGTTGGCCTGCGGCTCGGTCATGGCGTTTCGCTCGATGCCTGTGGGTCGATCGAACGCAGGTAATCCCAGCTATAGAGCCCCGTCTTGTGGCCATCAGAGAAGGTGATGCGCAGCGCGTACCGGCCGACGAGTTGGGCATCGGTGGCGCGCAGGGCGGACGAGGGGCCGGTGTCTGGCACCACGACCAGAGGGTTGGTGGCCATCTCGGTACGCAGCTGGCGCATGTCGGCCGAGGGGCTCATGCGGCGGAGGTAGGCCAGGGGATAGAACGAACTCGAGCCGTCGTGCCAGGTGATCGTGAGCCCCTTCTCGCGATCGAGGTCGAGGCTGGCTGGGGGTGGCTCCTGAGACATCGCGAGGCTCCGAATGCACGAGCGGGCGGGTTCGCGGCATGACTGAGGGCCACAGGCGCTCTATCGTGCCATCGATGCAACACGATAGCGCCGGCACCGAGTTTGACCGCGCCCTGCGGGAGGCCCACGCCCGCTGCGGCGCACCGCTGTGCGTGGGGATCGACCCCGACCTGGACCGCATGCCCCAGCCGCTGGCCGGCAAGACGCCCGGCGAGGCCTTCGAGGACTTCTCGCGAGGCGTCGTCGAGGCGGTGGCCCTGCACACGGCGGTCGTGAAGTTCCAGTCGGCCTGCTTCGAGCGGTTCGGCATCGCGGGGCTGAAGGCGCTGGAGGCCGGCATCCGTGCGGCTCGCGATGCCGGGCTCGCCGTGATCCTCGACGCCAAGCGTGGGGACATCGGCGTGTCGGGGCGGCATTACGCGGCTGGCGCCGCAAGCCTCGGAGCGCAGGCGATCACCGTCAACGCGTTCCTTGGAATGGAGACGGTTGAGCCATACCTCGACGAGAAGCTCGCGGTGTTCGTGCTTGTGAGAACGAGCAACCCGGGCAGCGCGGACGTGCAGGATGTCGTGCTCCGCAGCGGTGGCACGCTGGCGATGCATCTCGGGCAGCTCGTGGCCGAACTTGGCCGCAGGCGTCCGGGCGTGCACGCCGTCGTCGGCGCCACCCAGCACGAACAGGCGGCCGTGCTTCGCGCGGTGATGCCCGACCAGTTGTTCCTGCTACCCGGTCTTGGCGCCCAGGGCGCGACCATCCAGGACATGTGCGCCTTCGCCAAGCACGACAGCCACTGCGAGAACGACCCGACCCGGGGCCTGCTCCCCACGGCCAGCCGGTCGGTGATCTATGCGGGCTCTGGAGCGGACTGGCAGAAGGCCGTCGGCGAAACCGCGGCTGGGCTGAACGCCGAGCTTCGCACGGTCATGGCATCGCCCGCCGGCACTGCCGGCTGAGCGAAATCCGTCACGAACCACAACAAAAAAACCGACGGCCTTGGACGGTCGTCGGCTGATGGATCGTGATGTCAAATCTGCTTGCGATCTGCGAGCCGAGGGAGACGGCCCCACGAGATTCCCAAGCTCTTAGCGGCGGCGACGGGCGGCGGCGAGGCCACCGAGGCCGAGCAGGGCCAGGCTGGCCGGAGCGGGAACAACCGCACCGCTGACCTGGGTCGAGATGCCGGTGAAGTCGGAGTCGAAGAAACCGCCCGAGCCATCGATGAAGAGCTGGACGAGGGCGCCGGTGTAGGGGCCGGTGCCGGGCAGGTCGGTGCCGAACGAGCCGACGGTCGGGCCGTCGAAGGTGCCGTCGCCGGACACATCGTTGAACATGACGTTGCTCAGCGTGCCCTCGAAGGCGATCGCGCCGCCCATGAGCTGCGTGAACTCGCCGTCAAGGTTGCCCGAGAGAGTCTCGCCGTGCACGTCGACGATGGTGAAGGTACCCGAGCCGTCAGCGGTGCTGGCGCCCGTGATCATGACGTCGATATCGAAGCTGAAGTCCGACGCGCCGGTACCGACGAAGCCGGGCTCATAGACGGCAGTGCCGCCGGGGCTCGCCAGACGGGTGACATCGCCGGACGTGGCGGCGTCCGAGCTACCCGCGAACGAGCCATCGCTGGCGGTGAACGAGCCGCTGACGTCGGTGAAACCGAAGGTCAGGATGGCCTGGGCGTTGGCAACAGCAGCCGTGGCGGCAACGCCGGCTGCGGCAATAAGCATGGTGCGACCCATCTCTGCATCTCCTCTGCAGGCATCGTGCCCGCTCTCGTGTGGCTCAACCGGCCAATGCGACCAGTCCCGGTCTCCCAATCGGGAAGAGAGCCCAACTCCTCTAACCTACAGCCTAACCGGAATCTGGCTAGGAATCCAGAGAAATTATCCGCACCATACCGCGAATTATGGGTCTTTTGCACGGCGTCTTGCCCAAGTTGCCAGACCGGACGTGAGCAACCCAATTCGACCTGTTATCGGACAATGCAATCTGCGTGATTGCACACAAGACCGATAACGTCAGCAAGACCCAATGCTGAGCGAAGATGAAAGCGGCCTGGTTTTGTTTGGAGGTCGCCTGAGGGCGGAGGATCACATCGGCTTCTTGTCGATGGTCACGTCGTAGACGTGCAGCAGCTTCTCTTTGTCGAAGATCAGCTCCTGGCGGCTCTGGCCCACGATGTCGTACTCGGTCGTCAGCTCGATGGCGTCGACCGGGCAGGCCTCTTCGCACATGCCGCAGAAGATGCACCGCAGCTCGTCGATCTCGAACTTCTTGGGATACTTCTCGCGGTCGTCCCAGGGGCTCTCTTCGGCCACGATGTGGATGCAGTTGGCCGGGCAGATCGTCGGGCACATCATGCAGGCGACGCACTTGACGCGGCCGTCCTCGTCGCGATTCAGGCGGTGCACGCCGCGGAAGTTGCTGGCGTTCTGGCCGCCCTTCTCGACGGGGTAATCCTCACGCCGCTGCTCTGGATATTGCAAGGTGCGGCTGGTCTTGCCCTGGCCGAAGCTCGTGAAGAAGTGGCGGAGGGTGGTGCCAAAGCCCATGACCACCTCGCGGACGTACAGCCGCTCTGTGGCGGAGATGGCGGGCGGGGCGATCCTGAGGATGTCCTGTTCTCGCACGGTCATGGGGCCGATGATAGGGCGTGGAGTGATCGGGTCGATGGGGCGGGCGTGCGAATCGCCAAGCCCATGAAAAACGACAGGAAAGCCGATGGAGTACGTGCCTTCGGGCCGAGATAGACTGTAGGTATGGCAAGCCGCCGCCCCCCACTATTCGAGTTGCTCCAGCAGAACGATGGCCCGCATCAGGGCCGGGGTTCTGGCAATGGGCGGCCGGGCGTGCTGGGCGGGGCCAAGGACGCAGCCGAGAAGCCCGGGCCCACCCAGGACAACGGCCATTCGGTCGGTCACGCCAACGGCAATGGACGGGCCGAGGGATCGGTCGAGACCAAGCCCACGCCCAGCGATAAGAAGACCACGCTCGAGGACCTGAACGAAGCGCCGGCCAAGCCCAAGAGCGAGCCCAAGCCTGTCGTTCGTCCCGAGCCTGCCGCCAAACCCCAGCCCAAGCCACAACCAGAGCCCGAGCCCAGTGCCAAGGCAGATGAGCCCGCCGGAGCGGCGGACTGGTCAGGGATGCACCCGACGAGCGCCGTGAAGGTGCGGCTGATGTGGGTGTATGGGGCGCTCGTCGTCGTGCTGGCGGTCGTGATCGGGGTCTGGCAGCTTGGGTATCACCTCGGCGGCGCCAGCCAGCGTGAGAAGCTCGAGCCCTATATCAATAGCACCGACCGCAGCGGGCCCATCCAGGACCCGGTGGTCCTGGGTAATCAGGATCGGCAACAGGGCGAAGGATCGCCCCTGGCAGGCATCGAACGGCCCCAGGAGCAAGAGGCCGCCCGCACGCCCGATCGCACACCAGTGGTCGAGCCAGAGCCCGTGCGTCCCGCGCCTGCACCTCAGGTGAACGTGCTGGCGGACGTGCGCGAGGCCGGCAACAACTATCTGAAGCTGGCCAGCGGCATGACCCTGGAGCGGGCCAAGGGCCTGGCCGAGCACCTGACGGCCAACGGCGTGCCCGCGATGGCCCTGGACGAGGGCCGCCAGGGGTTTGGCCTCTATACCGCCTTCCCCGTGCCCAGCGGGCAGTATCGGGCGATGGGCGACCAGCGGCGGGACCTGGAAACCCGGGTGCTGAGGCTGCTGGGCACCGTGCCGCAGGAGGCCGGCGGCCCCTACACGCCCCGCGACCAGCTCTGGATGCGCTTCGACGGCTGAGTTGGCCCGTGGGCCACAATGCGGCTATCATCTCCGCCCGGGCCTGGGAAAGAGCGGCCTGGGCGTTTTTGCAGGAGTGCCGGCCATGAGTCTTCACAGTTCGCTTCGTACGGGTGGCGCGTTGGTCCAGAAGCGTTCGGTCCTGACCCGGGCCGAGCGTGTCGCGCAGCTCATGGCTCAGAAGAAGATGGTCGAGGACGAGAAGAAGGCCCTCGGCCTTCCCAAGGTCCGCGTCTGAGCCAAGGCCACTGGCCACACGTGCAATCGAGATTTGTGCCGCGGGCGGATTGCTCGCGGTTTTTTGTTGCGCCTCGGGGGCATGTGGTGGCAACGATGGGGGCATGGATGTCAGCCGACTTGTGACCGATCGTGCGCGTGCGGTGGATGCCTCGGGCATCCGCCGGATCTTCCAGCTCGGGGCCCAGATCGAGGACCCCATCAACCTGAGCATCGGGCAGCCCGACTTCCCGGTGCCGGCGCCGATCAAACAGGCCGCCATCGACGCCATCGAACACGATCAGAACGGGTACACGCAGACCCAGGGCATCCCGCAGCTGCGCGAGAAGCTGATCGCCTGGCTGGGACGCGATCTGGGCTGGAGCTTTGGCTCCGCAGGCGACCCGGAGGTGCTGGTCACCAGCGGCACCAGCGGCGCGCTCTTCCTCGCGTTCATGGCGCTCATGGGGCCCGGGGACGAGGCGATCATCCCCGACCCCTACTTCGTGATGTATCCGCACGTGGCGACGATGTGCGGCGGCAAGGCCGTGCGGTGCGACACGTACCCGGACTTTCGCATGACGGCAGAGCGGGTCGAGCCGCTGATCACCGAGCGGACAAAGCTGGTGCTGTACAACGCGCCTTCGAATCCGGCGGGCGTCGTGGGCAGCGTGCAGGAGTGCCGCGACCTGCTGGACCTGTGCCGACGCAAGGGCGTGCTGCTGATCAGCGACGAGATCTATGACGAGTTCACGTTCGACGACTTCGAGAGCGACACGACGGTGGGCGAGCCCAAGAAGGCGCGTTGCCCATCGCCCGCGCGCTTCGAGGGCGCTCAGGACGACGTGCTGGTCATCCGCGGCTTTGGCAAGACCTACGGCGTGACGGGCTGGCGCATGGGCTATGCGGCCGGGCCGGCGGAGCTGATGGGCCACATCGCGAAGTTCCAGCAATACACATACGTGTGCGCGCCGTCGATGGCCCAGCACGGGTGCATCGCGGCGATGGACGTGGACATGGCGCCGGTGGTGTCGCAGTACAAGACCCGGCGCGATCGGCTGGTGAAGGCGCTGCGGCAATGGACCGAGGTGGCCGTGCCGGGCGGGGCGTTCTACCTGTTTCCCCGAGTGCCCGAGGGGATGACCGGGACGCAGTTCGTCGAGCAGGCCATCGCCCGCAAGCTGCTGGTGATCCCCGGCGGGATCTTCAGCGACAAGGACACGCACTTC
>JBITAB010000233.1:22293-24089 GCA_044439825.1 Phycisphaerales bacterium JB064
GCCAAGATCGAGACCGAGATCCTCGAGATGGTCGATCGCGACATGCCGCCGGAGTATCGCCGGCAGATCGATCTTGGGTACAAGGCCTTTGGCCTGGTGCCGATGGATTCGGACGTGCTCAACGACATGATCAAGCTGGTGGTGAGCCAGGCGGGCGGGTTCTATGACCCAGCCGAGAAGCACGTGATCCTGCCCGACGACCTCGAGGAGTTCATGGGGCAGATGGTGGGCGACGTGGTGGCGCAGGCCGACGGGTTCATGGACCCGATCATGCGCAACATCATGACGCACGAGTTCACGCACGCGCTGCAAGACCAGCACCACGATCTGAACGCCATCATGGAAGTGGCCATGGACGATGACGACGTGAAGCTGGCCATCACCGCGTTGGTGGAGGGCGACGCGACGCTCATCGGCACCGGGGCACTCATGAGCGACGAGGGCGACATGACCAACCTGCTCAAGCAGGACCCCGAGGGCATGGGCTCGATGATGGGCGCGGGCGGGGGCATGATGGGCGCCGAGGCCAACGCCATGCCGGCGATCCTCAAGGAGACGCTCATCTTCCCCTACATGTACGGCTACATCCTCGTCACGACGATGGTGCAGGAGGGCGGGTTCGCCGCGGTAGACAAGGCGTTCAGCGACCCCCCGCTGTCGAGCGAGCAGCTGCTGCACATCGAGAAGTATCTGGGCGACGAACGCGACGACCCCATCGAGATCACGCTGCCCGACGTCAACCTGGCCGAGCTTGGCTGGGAGCCGGTGGGCCAGAACGTGATGGGCGAGTTCCAGACGCGGGTCTTGCTCGGCGGCTCGCCCGACGCCATCGAGGCGGCCAAGGGCTGGGACGGCGATCGCTACCAGGTGTGGCAGCACGAGGACGGCCGGCTTGGCCTGGCGTGGATCAGCGTGTGGGATAACGACGCCGAGGCCAGGCAGTTCGCCGAAGAGTTGGCCTACCACGAGGGCAGGCGTTTCGACGGCGAGGCCGGGCGGCAGCGTCGCGAGACCCGGGGCGATCGGGTGGAGGTCACCCTCGGCAATCGCAACGACGTGTCGTATGTGACGATCGAGGGCGATACGGTGGTGCTGACGCGAGGCTTCCCCGCCAACGACGTCGTGGCCATCGAGAGCGCCATCCGCGGGCTGTCGACCAAGGCGATCAAGACGTGGGAAGGCGTGCGGGCCAAGGCCGTCGAGGCCGAAGCGCCGGAGATGGTGCAGCCCTGAGGCCAGGACCTTCGAGACCGATCTGGAGCGTGCATGGACGCGAGTGAGGGGCAGACGCCCGAGGCGACGCAGGCGGCGGCGGACAAGTTCCGCCAGGATTATCACGCCGTGCGTGAGCAGGTGGGCCGCGTGGTGGTCGGGCAGGGGCCGATCATCGACGGGCTGCTGAGTTGCCTCTTTACCGGTGGCCATGCGCTGCTGGAGGGCGTGCCCGGCATCGGCAAGACGCTGATGGTGCGCACGCTGGCCAGCGCGCTGCGGCTGGACTTCGGCCGCGTGCAGTTCACGCCCGACCTCATGCCCGCGGACATCACGGGCACGACGGTGATCGACGAGGTGGAGACCGAGGGCGGGCACATCCGCCGGCAGTTCGCCTTCCAGCGCGGGCCGATCTTTGCGCAGATGGTCCTGGCCGACGAGATCAACCGCGCCACGCCCAAGACCCAGAGCGCGCTGCTGGAAGCCATGCAGGAACGCCGCGTGACGGTGGCAGGCACCACGCACGAGCTTCCCGAGCCGTTCTTCGTGCTCGCGACGCAGAACCCCATCGAGCAGGAGGGCAC
>JBITAB010000233.1:24189-32501 GCA_044439825.1 Phycisphaerales bacterium JB064
CTGCCGGTCGAGGGCGTGTAGGCTTCCGCTGCAATTCCGCAGCACCTCTGCTCATGGGGGGCCTGCCCATGCTGGGCCGCGTGTCGATCCGTTTCCTGCTGCCGATCCTGATGGCCCTGCCCGTGGCGGTGGCGGCCATCGTGCTGGTCATGCTCTGGAGCGGGCACGCCCAGGAGACCGCCCGCACGCTCAACGGCGCCGAGATGGGCCAGATCCACGGGAGGATCAACGAGCGGCTGGGCACGCTGCTGCGCATGCCGGGCAGGGCGACGCGGGTGCACAACCACCACATCCTCGCGGGCCGGCTCGACCCCGATGACCTTCGCTCCTGGCGTGAGCAGCTCTTCGAGTTCACCCAGGCCATGGACATGTTCAGCGGCATCACCTGGGGCGACGCCCAGGGGCGGGCGACATGGGTCATCCAATATCCCGACGCCGATCGGCCCGAGTATGGCATCGCCGACGAGCAGAACCTGCGGGGTGGCGAGCCGTTCGCCTTCGAATTTGCGCTCGACGAGCAGGGCGAGATCGCCGATCGTCTGGGCGAGCATCCGTACGACCCGAGGCAGCGGCCCTGGTATACCGGGGCCCTTGCGGCGCGTGAGTCGACGTTTCTGGCACCCTACCCGTGGCTCGATGGCACCGGCCGCGACGGCACGCTGGGCCTGCCATTCGTCGAGCAGGTGCGCGACGCCTCGGGCGAGCTCGTGGGCGTGCTGGCCGCCGAGATGAGCCTCGAGGCGCTGTCCGACTTCCTCCGCACGCTGCGCGTGGGCGAGGCGGGATACATCCTGATCCTCGACGGCGAGGGCCGGCTGATCGCCCATTCGCTCTCGCCCGAAAACGTGCCCGCGATGGTGATGCGTGAGGGCGTCCCCGGCGTGATCATGGCAAGCGAGGTGGAGGACCCGCGCGTTCGCGGCGTGGCGGCGGCGCTCGACGGACTGCTTGTGGGCACCAACGACGTCGATGTGGATGGCCAGCGCATGCTCGCGCGCGTGTCGGCGTTCCGTGAGCTGCCCGGCCTCGACTGGCGTGTGGTCACGGCGATCCCCGAGGCCGAGCTGCTGGCGCCCGTGGCCGCCGCTCGCGCGAGCAGCAGCCGGGCGACGCTGGTGGCGGTGCTGGTGACCGTCGTTCTGGGCCTGGTCGCAGGGCTGATCGCCACGGTGCCCGTGCGGCGGCTGGTGCGCGAGATCCGCACGGTCGGGCAGGGCGAGCTCGACGAGCGTGTGCGACCCGAGCCCACACGCGAGCTGACGCAGATCGCCGAGGCCGTCAACGCGATGGCCGAGGACCTGCGCGATCGGGTGCGACTGCGCGAGAGCCTGCTGGTGGCGATGGAGGTGCAAAAGAACCTGCTGCCACAGGAGGCCCCCACCGTCGCCGGGCTCGACATCGCCGGCCACAGCACGTATTGCGACGAGACGGGCGGGGATTACTACGACTACCTCGACGTGCAGGGGCTGACCGAGGGCAGCGCGGCTCTGGCCATCGGCGACGTCATGGGCCACGGCGTGGCGGCGGCGATGCTCATGGCGACGGCGCGCGGCATCTTGCGCAGCCGGTGCGACGAGCCGGCCTCGCTGGGTGAGCTGCTCACGCACATGAACGAACTGCTCGTCGACGACACGGGCGGGCAGCGGTTCATGACCATGCTGCTCGTAATGCTCGATGGCAAGACCGGCGAGATGGCCTGGGCCTCTGCCGGGCACGACCCACCACTTGTCTATCTGGCCAAGCAGGACCGCTTTGCCGAGTTCGACGGCGGGGGCATCCCCCTTGGCCTCTTTGCCGGGCAGGCGTACGAGACCGAGAAGGCCGGGCCTTTCTCGAAGGGCGACGTCATGGTGCTGGCGACCGACGGCCTCTGGGAGGCCAAGATGGACGACGGCGAGTTCTACGGCAAGGAGCGGCTGGAGGATGTCATCCGTGCCTCGGCTGGTCGGAACGCCGACGCGATCGCCGAGGCGATCCGGGCCGACCACAAGGCCAAGTGCGGCGGCGGGTCTCAGGCCGACGACATCACGTTCGTGGTCGCGAAGATCGGCTAAGGGGAATCGCCCGACTGTTCTCGGACGTCTCGATTGCCCTCGTATCGAAAATCGGCTTGGAGCAGGGGCCGAGCCTCGATATGCTGTATAGCCGGTCGTTTGGGATCGCTGGCACGAGGCCAGCGGCCGCTCGTGGTGACCGGCACATTGAGGAGACTCGAGGATGAAGATCGGAACGATTTCCGCGACCGCGGCCGCTTTCGCATTGGCTGGCGGCGTGATGGCTCAGGACCAGGTTCTGCTGGTGCCCGACTCGACCAACGACGTGATCGCGTCGTTCGACCCCTTCGACGGCTCGCTGATCGACCCCGTGTTCATCGACCTGGTGCCTCTGGGCGCTGGCACGCCCAAGGGTGTCGCCCAGGTCGGCAACGAGATCTGGGTGAGCGACCAGCTCCGCGACCGTGTCGACCGCTTCACGCTGGACGGCGACTACATCGACTTCTTCGGCGGCCAGGTTCCCGATGGCGGGCTGGACAACGTCCGCGGCGTCAACGTGATCGGCGACGAGGTGTGGGTGTTCAACGCCGGCAGCAACAACGGCGCCCCGGGCAACGCGATCGTGCGCGTCGATCCCACCACGGCGACGATCATCGGCAACATCCCGCTGGGCGCATCGCCCTGGTTCGCCTTGCCCTACAACGGTGAGGTGCTCGTCACCATCGACGATCAGCTCGACCGCTACGACGACGCGGGCAACTTCCTTGGCCAGTTCTTCGCGGCCGGCCAGCTCAACTTCCTGCAGCAGACCAGCGAGATGAGCTCGGGCAACGTGCTGGTTGGCGCGTTCAGCTCGCCCTCGGGCATCTGGGAGATCAGCATCGATGGCGGCCTGCTCGGCGTGATCCTCGGCACTGCCGACTCCGGCGCTCGCGCGGGCTGGGAGCTGGGCAACGGCAGCATCATGTGGACCAACGGCGACGGCGTGAACGTGACCGACCCGGTGACGGGCGCGACTGTTAACGTGCTGGACGGCAACGGCCAGTTCATCGCCATGCTGGGCGAGGGCGAGCGCTGCTACCCCGACTTCGACGGCGATGGCCAGCTGACCATCTTCGACTTCCTGGCCTTCCAGAACGCCTTCGACAGCGGCGACCTGATCGCCGACTGCGACGAAGACGGCAGCCTGACGCTGTTCGACTTCCTCTGCTTCCAGAACGCCTTCGACGCCGGCTGCGAGTAAGCCGCACCGATTCAAAGCTTGACCCAACGGCCGTCCTTCACGGGGCGGCCGTTTTGCTTTTACTAACCTTTCATTACCCGTACAAAACACTTCGACTTCCGGGCCTCGGCGGGGTAGCATCCCGCATCGGGCAGGTGGATGCCCGTACCCACCCCACCGGGCCGGCCGTGCTGCCAGCCCACCAACCGGAGAGATGGACCATGGCGACGACGACTCCCACGACGATCGATGCGAGCAAGACGCAGGAGAGCATGAAGGTCGGCAAGCGGCTTGTGGAGCTCTGCCAGCAGGGCGAGAACCGCAAGGCCATCGAGGAGCTCTACGCCGACACGGTGAACGTGGTCGAGGCCATGGACTGCACCCAGATGCCCGGCTACGACGACATGCCAGAGGAGTGGAAGACCGCGCACGCCGCTGGCCCGACCAGCAAGGCTCAGCTTCTCAAGGGCAGCGACTGGTTCTTCGAGAACAACGAGATCCACGGCGGCGACATCCAGGGGCCCTACCCGCTGGGCGACGAGTTCGCCTGCTTCATGAGCCTGGACTGCACGCCCAAGGCCGGACCCATGGCCGGCCAGCGCATGAACATGAGCGAGTGCTGCGTCTACAAGGTCAAGGACGGCAAGATCGTCGAGAGCCGGTTCTACTACGGCATGGACTGCTGAGAGAACGCACCACAACGAGATGCAAGGATGCGCACCCGGCCGTCGGAGGAGGATCGCCGGGTGTTGTCGTGCTTAGAGCTCTTCTTCGAGGGCGCGGCGGTAGCGGTCGAGCACCGCCGCACGGGTAACCAGGCCAAGCGGACGGCGGTGTCCCGTGATGTCGGGTGGGCCCAGCAGCGGCAGGCTGGCGACGTCGTCGTCCTCGAATCGCTCGAGGGCGATGTCGAGCGTGTCGGTGGTAAGCACGGCGGGCAGGTCGGCCCGCATGAGCTCGGCGACAAGCAAGAGCGGGATGGCCTCGCGATCGATCAGCGCGGTCCGCATGTCGCGACCGGTCACCATGCCGATGAAGTCGCCCTTGGTGTCGACCACGACGAAGTCGGGCACGCGGCTGTTGGCGTGCAGGGTGATGAGCTTGCTGAGCGGGTCGCTCGGGTAGACCGCTTCGCTTGGCAGCGGAATGACAGGCACGCTGGTGACGGCGATCTTGCGGAGGATGGCCAGGTCGCCCGTGCGGCCGATGCGCAGGCCGGCACGGCGCAGGGGGTGGGTGTACACGTTGTCACGATCGATGGCCTGGGAGACCAGCGTCGCGATGACGGCCGCCAGCATGATGGGCAGCAGCACGTAGGGGTCGCGCGTGATCTCGAAGAGCAGCAGGATGGCCGTGAGCGTCGCGTGCGTGCTTCCCGCCACCACGGCCGCCATGCCCACCAGTGCATACGCCGCCGGCGAGCCATCGGCGGGCAGCAGGCCCAGTCGCTGGAGGGCGATGCCCAGCGCAGCGCCTCCCGCGGCCCCGATGAACAGGCTGGGGGCGAACACGCCGCCGCTGCCGCCGCTGGCAAGGGTCAGGCTCGTGCCGACCGCCTTGAACACCGCCAGCAGCGCGATGAGCCAGATGGCCAGCGGCAGGGCCGCCTCGGCGTGCGCAGCCGGCCCGAACGTGGCGTCATAGCTGGCCGGGTCGAGCAGCCAGCGGATGGCCTCGTAGCCGTTGCCATAGAAGCTGGGGATGTGCCCGGCCTCGTGGCCCGCGTCGCCCGGAGCAGCGCGAACGAGAAGGATCCATACCAATCCCAGCGCGCCCAGCAGCAGGCCACCGGTGAGCGGTGCCACCAGCCAGTGGAGCTTGAGCCTGGCGTAGACGCCCTCGCTCCAGTGCAGCACGCGGTTGAAGCCCACCGCCAGCACGCCGCAGATCAGCCCCAGCACGAGGTAGTTGGGCAGCTCCCAGCCGGTGAACTGGACCTTCTGCAGCGCATCGCTGGCGGCGAAGATGGCCTCGTTCTGGCCCGTGGTGATGTGCGTGACCGCCGCGGCGAAGACGGCCGCCACCACGATGGGCGTGAAGGTCTTCAGCGAGAAGTCGCGCAGCAGCACTTCCAAGGCGAAGAAGACGCCGGCGATCGGGGCGTTGAAGATGGCGCTGATGCCCGCGGCCGCGCCGCAGCCCACAAGCGTCATCATCTCCTCACGGCTCACGCCCAGCCGCTGGGCCACCACCGAGCCGGCCGTCGCCCCGATCTGCACGATGGGGCCTTCCGTACCGCTCGAGCCGCCGCTGGCGACGGTGGCGATGCTGGCGACAACCTTGGTGAGCCCCACCCGTGCGGGGATGTGCCCACCCTTCTCGATGAGCGCCCGCATCACCTGGGGCACGCCGTGGCCGCGGGCATCGCTGGCGAAGACACGCACCAGGATGCCGGTGACCATGAGGCCGATCGTGGGGCCAAGGAACAAGAGCCAGATGGGAAGGGCAAGCTGGCCCAGCTTCACCTGGTGCTCGACCTCGTGCAAAGCCCAGGCAAAGCCCAGGGTGCCCAGGCCGGTCAGCGTGCCCACGCCCGCCCCGGCGGTCACCATGAACCAGTCCTTGCGCAGCCTCAGGCGCTTGGTCAGTCTGGTGGCGAAATCGGAGAGCGGGCGGGCCATGTCGACTGGCAATATAGCGGGGTGGCGGGAGGGATCGAATCTGGGTGGGATTGCAACCGACGCGGGCCCGGTGGGGTAGGGTCAGGCAGGCGGCCGCTACGAACAGTGGCCAACGCTGTGGCCAAAGAGAGAACGATACCGAATACGGGGAGAACAACGATGCAACCAACGCGCACGACGCTGTGCGCAGCGGCGATACTCGCACTCGGCGGGAGCGCCCTTGCCGACCAATTGACCGTTCCGAGTGCCGAGTACCCGACCATCGGTGCGGCCATCTCAGCTGCGGTCGATGGGGATGAGATCCTGCTGCTCGACGGCGTCTACGAGGGTGTGGACAACTGGGACGCCATGGTCGATACCGAGGTAACCATCCGCGGGGCGTCGGGCAACGCAATGGCGGTAGTGATCCAGGGGCCCGACCTGTCGGGCTTTCCCGTCGACGCCCACCGCGCGTTCCATGTCCTCGACAACGTCACCATCGCCGACATGACACTCCAGGGGCTGAGCAACTCTGCCGTGCTGGTCGAAAGGGGCGGCAACGCGACATTCAGGAACGTGCGATTCGTGAGAAACCTGATCCCCGACAAGCCGACCTGCGATCCAGGCTTTGGCGCGGCGGCCGTGATCGACGGAGCCACCGCGGTGTTCGAGGGGTGCCTGATCGATCGCAATCGCGCGTTCGGCCCGACATGCCTGGGTTCTGGTGTGGCTTATGGCGGGGCGATCTGGGCGCTGAACGCCCGCGTCAAGCTCCTGGACACCACGCTGTCGAGAAACGAGGCCCTCGGCTCGTTCGAGGCCTACGGGGGCGCCATCGCGTTTGAGGACAGCGAGGTCCGCATCGAGCGTTGTGAGTTGGTCAGCAACGCTTCGGGCGCCAACCACGTTCGCGGTGGTTGCATCGACATGGTGGGCGGTACTCTCGAAGTGATCGACTCACGCTTCGTGACGAACACGGGCTACGGGTTCGTATCCTTCCCTGGCAGCGGCGAGGGCATCGCCATGGGCGGGGCGATCCACCACGACGATGGCGACGCCATGATCGTAAACACGGTGTTCGAGCGCAACCGTGCCGAGGGCGAGGAGTGGGGCGCCTTCGGCGGGGCCATCACCAGCGACGGTGACCTCACACTGGTCAACACAATCTTCACGGGCAACCAGGCGATCGCACCATGCGATGGCGCGAGACTCAACGCCAATGGAGGTGGGATCTTCGTCTCGGGCGGCGGGGCCCGGGCGTTCCATGTGACCTCCGAGGGCAACGCTTCGTCGTGCTCTGCTGGCGTGCACGTGACCCTGGGCGGGGTGCTCTATCTGGGCAACAGCATCATCCGCGACGGGGCCCCGGTAGCCGATCCTGGCAGCACGATTCAGGCGACCTACTCGAACATCGAGGGCGGGCTCACAGGCGAGGGCAACATCGACGCCCAGCCCATCTACCAACCCGGCTCATTCCGCCTGGCCAGCGGCTCGCCCGGCGTCGACGCGGGCAGCGTGGACAACCTGATCGCCGACGACCTTGACATGGACGGCGACGGCGACACAGGCGAGCCGCTGCCGCTCGACCTGGATGGTCTTGGCCGCCGCGCCGACGACCCCGCCACGCCCGACACCGGCATGGGGCCCGCCCCGCTGCCCGACATGGGGGCGTACGAGTTCGGCGTGGCCTGCCCGGCCGACTTCGACGGGGATGGCGAGCTGACCATCTTCGACTTCCTGGCCTTCCAGAACGCCTTCGATGCGGGCGATCCGGCGGCCGACTTCGATGGTGATGGCGAGCTGACCCTGTTCGACTTCCTCGCGTTCCAGAACGCCTTCGACGCGGGCTGCGCCTAGGCCGACACGGGCCAACGCGGGCTCTACCATGGCACGTCGCGCACCGAGCGCGGCGTGCCTTGTTTTCGTGCAGTTCTTGAAGGATCGCCCATGACGCCGCCCCAGCACCCCCACCATCATCCAGCCTGGCCCATCGACGAGACCCACGACCCGAAGCTTCAGAGCTGGGTCGAGAGCGCCAACGACCCGGGGACGGACTTTCCGATCCAGAATCTGCCGCTGTGCCGCTTCGCGCCGCCCGGTGAATGGGGCTTGTGCGACCATCTTGGCGTCAGGATCGGAGATCGCGTTCTTGATCTGTCAAACGTCGCCTACACGGTCGCGATCCACTCGGACTCGGGTGGGTCTGCCGAAGCGGAGATCTACGAGGGCGAGAACGAGTCGCAGCTCTTCAGCGAGTGGTCGGGACCATTCGGCCGCAGGATTCGCAAGCGTGTCCAGGAGCTCCTTGGCACGTCGATCGATGCCGAGACCCGTAAGAAGCTGGAATCGCACCTGTACGACGTCGCGGAATGCGAATTCGATCCTCCCGCGACCATCCACGACTACACCGACTTCTACGCATCCCTCTACCACGCCACCAACGTCGGCAGCATGTTCCGCCCCGACAACCCGCTGCTGCCCAACTACAAGCACATC
>JBITAB010000234.1:0-9054 GCA_044439825.1 Phycisphaerales bacterium JB064
CCGGGGCCGCTTGGGCGCTGGTCTGGACGTCTTCCGCGTCGTCCTCGGAGTCGTCCTCGTCACGATGGGGCCTGGCCTCGATGAGGCCCGCGGGCGCGGGCTCGGGGCCGACGACCTCGACGGTCGGGGACTCGTCCTCGTCCTCATCCGTGTCGTTGTTGGCGTCGACCGACTCGGCGCGATCTCCACGACGACGACGGCGGCGACGCTTGCGGCGCGGCTTCTGGTCCTCGTCGTCATCTTCGGCGACTTCAGCCTCAGCGGGCTCGACGGCCTCCGCTTCTTCGGCTTCCTCGGCCTCTTCCTCTGGATGGTCGGCCGTCACGCCATCGTCGCGACGCTGGCCTCGGCGGCGACGACGGCGGCGCTTGCGGCGCGGGCGGTCGCCCTCCTCGGCCTCACCATCATCCTCGTTGGAGTGTTCGGCGGTGGGCTCATCTTCGTCGTCGTGGTCCTCGTCGTCGTCATTCTGGTCGTACACGGGCGTGGCGAGGGCGGAGGCCAGGCGGCGGGCGAGCGAGTTGTCGGGCGTGTCGTCGCCGTCCTCGTCGCTGTCTTCGTCCCGATCCTGCTGCGAAGCGCCGGCCTCGGTGCGGCCGCGGCCACCACGGCGACGGCGGCGGCGACGCTTGCGACGCGGGCGATCGCTGTCGTCGCCCTCGGCGTCGTGACGCTCGGTCTCGTCGTGATCGGTCTCGTCGGCCACAGCCTCCTCGTCGTGGTCCTCATCGTCGTCGTGTTGGGCGACCTCGTCGCGCTGGGCGGCTTCCTCGCCCGAGCCGCGTCCACCTCGGCCACCACGGCGGCGGCGACGGCGCCTGCGGCGTCCACTGCGCTCGTCACGCTCGTCGGTCTCGTCCTCTTCTTCGTAGCTCGCGTCGAGTTCGATGGGGTGGGCCTCGACGGTGGGGATGATGTCCTCTTCTTCGTCGGGCTGGGGTGCGATGGTCTCGACGAGCCCGTCGGTGGCCAGCCCCTCGGCGTCGACGAGGAACTGCTCGGGGTCGGGCAGCCTGGGCAGCTTCTCGAGGTTGATGTCGTTGCCGTTCTCTTCGTAGGCGTGCAGCACGAAGCGCTCGGCGGCCATGGTCTCCGAGACGCGGACCTCGGTGATGACGCCGCTGACGCGCTCGATGCGGCTGAGCTGCTTGCGGCGGCCGCTGAGCAGGTGGCTGGCGACCTGGGCGGAGACGACCATCTCGACACGGGCGACCTTGTCGTGGCTGGCGACCAGGGCCAGATCGCGCAGCGCCTCGGCGGCCACGCTGTCGGGCCGGCGGATGACGCCCCTGCCCTTGCACAGGTGGCACTCGGCAAAGTGCGTGCGCTCGTGGCTCGAGCGCATGCGCTGGCGGGTCATCTCGAGGATGCCAAACTCGCTGATGGGCAGGATGGTGCTCTTGGCGCGGTCACGCTTGAGGCGCTCGGCGAAGCGCTGCTCGACGGCCTTGCGGTTGCGCATGTGGCGCATGTCGATCAGGTCGTTGATGACCAGGCCGCCCATGTCGCGCAGGCGCAGCTGGCGGCAGATCTCGTCGACGGCCTCGAGGTTGGTGTTGAGCGCGTTGGTCTCGGCGTCCTTGGCGCTGCGTGAGCGGCCCGAGTTGACGTCGATGGCGACCAGGGCCTCGGTTTCTTCGAAGATCAGGCGCCCGCCGCTGGGCAGGGGCACCTCGCGCGAGTGGATGTTGTGGATCTGCTGCTCGATGCCGAAGGCGGCGAAGATGGGCGCGGCGCCGGTGTAGTGGCGCAGGCGCGGGCGGTTGCGCGGGGCGGCGATGTTGAGGAATCGCTCGGCGCGGGCCAGGGCGGTGGGGTCATCGATGATGATGTCGGTCACCTCGCTGCCGGTCAGGTCTCGCATGGCGCGCAGCAGCAGGTCGCTCTCGGCGTAGAGGGGCAGCGGGGCCTTGCCGGCCTTCTGCTTCTTCTCCATGTCGGCCCAGAGACGCTTGAGGTAGGCAAGGTCCTTGTTGAGCTCGGTCTTGGTGCGCTCCATGCCCGCGGTGCGGAGGATGAAGCCAAAGCCATCGGGCAGGTCGAGCTGGTCGAGCACCTTGCGCATCTCGCGGCGGGTGTCGTCGTCTTCCACCTTGCGGGAGACGCCCACGTTGTCCATGCCGGGCATCATGACCAGGTAGCGGCCCGGGATCGAGATGTAGCTGGTGAGGGTGGGGCCCTTGGTGCCCACGCCCTCCTTGAGCACCTGCACCATGATGCGGTCGCCGGGCTTGAAGCACTTCTGGATCGGGGGGCGGTCGCGGCGGGGGGTCTTGATGCCCACGCGCTCGGCGGCGTCCTCGTTCTTGGGGAAGTAGCGGGGGTGGACGTCGGTGGTGTGCAGGAAGCCGTGCTCGTCGAGGCCGAAGTCGACGAAGGCGGCCTGGACGGCGGTGTTGATGTTGCGGACGACGCCCAGGTAGATGTTGTTGACGCGGCTGACCGAGCCGGTGGGCTCGGCGTGGTACTCCTCGAGCTTGCCGTTATCGACGAAGCCGATGCGGCACTCGTCGCCCGGGATGTAGTTGACGATCATGCGCGACGCGCCGAGCGTGCCGCCGCTGGACTCGATGGCGTTGCTCTCGCGGCGGGGCGAGCGGCCCCTGGTGGAGCGTGATGTCTTCTTCTTGGTCGGTGTAGAGGCTTCGGAGGAGTCGGTCGAGTCAGCCTTGGTCGAGCCGTTGTCGGAAGGTGCGGGCTTTCGTGCCATGATGGATGGGCTTTCGTGCAGGGAGTGCCGGGCCGCCCGCCCCGCCGCGGCCGGCGACGCCACACCCATGGGCGGCGGTCGGGCCTGCGTAGGAGGTCTGGGGGGTCACTTCGACGTGCTCCACAAAGAGTGATGGGCATCGATCGGGAATCGATCTTGCCTGCTGGCGCCGGCCGGGCCTGGCCAATCCGCGGCCTCTGGCGGGCGCCGAAGTTGTCGTTTCCAAGTCGCCGTCGCCGGCCGATGGCCTGCGGCGGGTGCAAGGGCCGTGGTTGCTCGAATCGTGAAGCGCCCCCGACCTATGTACATCTACGGCCCACGAGGGTCCGGGGGTTCGGCCAATGGCTGGTTTCTGCCTGGAAACGGGGCCTGGCCGATGGTTTATCGGCCAATAGAGGACTAATCCTCACCCGAATCGAAGACGCCTGGCATGACCTTGCGGACGCGTTCTCGGACGTACGCGGTGACGTCCGATGGCGATTCCAGCGAGAGGGCCCGCCTGGCGATGCGCGTGCACTCTTCGGCAGAGACGCTGCGCACCAGCCGCTTGACCTGCGGGATCGAGTACGAACCCACGGACAGGGTACGCACGCCCAGACCAATCAGCAAGACGGCAAAGTCGAGCTCGGCGGCCGATTCGCCGCAGCATGAGACGGGCACCTGGCGGCTCTTGGCCCCCCGCATGACGTCTCTCACGAGGCGCAGAACGGCCGGGTGCATGGCGGTGAAGAGGTCGGCCACGCGCTCGTTGGTGCGGTCGACGGCCAGGGTGTACTGCACCAAGTCGTTGGTGCCGATGCTGAAGAAGGCGGCGTCGCGGGCGAAGCTCGACGAGATGACGGCGGCCGCGGGCACCTCCACCATCATGCCCATGGGCACGTCGCGGTCGAAGGCGATGCCCTCCTCGGCCAGGTCTTCCATGACGTCGCGGACGATGGACTTGGCCTGACGGAGCTCATGCACCGTGGTGATGAGCGGGAACATGATCTTGAGCGGCCCGTGGGCGCTGGCCCGCAGGATGGCGCGCAGCTGCCGCTTGAACATCGGCAGGTTGCTCAGGCAATAGCGGATCGAGCGGTTGCCCAGGAAGGGGTTGCGCTCGGGCAGCTCGAAGCGGTGCTGGGTGTACTTGTCGGCGCCCAGGTCGACGGTGCGGACGACCAGCTCGCGGCCTTGCATCTGCTCGACGCAGCGGCGGTAGGCCTCGTAGTGCTCTTCCTCGGAGGGCTCGGTGTCGCTGGTGAGGTAGAGGAACTCGGTGCGGTAGAGGCCCACGCCCTCGCCACCGACGTCCAGCACGTGCGAGATCTCGTCGGGGAACTCGATGTTGCCCAGCAGGCGGATGTGCTCGCCGTCAGTGGTGACGCTGGGGTCCGAGGCGTGCTCGCGCCAGGCCGTCTGACGCCGCTCCATGCGGCTCTGACGCTCCTTGTAGCGGTCGAGCTGCTCGTCGCTGGGGTCGAGGATGACCACGCCCTCAAGGCCGTCGACGATGATGGTTTGGTCTTCGATGGCGGCCCGGGCCACGCCGCGCAGGCCCACGACGGCGGGGATGTTGAGCGCCCGGGCCACGATGGCGGTGTGGCTGGTGCGGCCGCCTCGGTCTGTCACAAAGGCCTGCACGAGCTCGCGGTTGAAGCCCGCGGCCTGCGATGGCGTGAGGTCGTCGGCGACGACGACGGCCGGGTGCTTGAGCTCATCGAGCGTGCGGTTGTGCTCGCCCATCAGGTGGTCGAGCACGCGGTTGCGCAGGTCTTCAAGGTCGTTGACCTTGGTGGTGAAGGCCGAGTCGCCCATGCCGGCGAAGCGGCGGGCCCAGTCGCCGAAGGTGGCCTCGACGGCGTGCTCGGCGGCCATGTGCTCGTCTTCGATGCGCTTGAAGATCGGGTCGCGCAGCGAGTTGTCCTGCAGCACGCCGATGTGGAAGAGGAAGATCTTGGCGGCCTCCGAGCCCATCTCCTGCTCGGCGCGTTCCTTGACGGCCTGGAGGTCGGCGACAGAAGTTTCCAGCGCGGCCTTCACGCGCGAGGCTTCTTCCTGAGAGCCCTCGGCTGGCGTGAAGCGGCGCACGACGCGGCGGGCGGAATCTTCCAAGAGGAAGATGCGCCCGATGACCAGGCCTGGGGAGACCGCGATGCCTCGTAAGACCTCCATGGGTGGGTGGCGGCTCCGGTTGGTGCGTGTGCGAGGCGCTGCGGACGCTGGGTGGGGCTACCGATAACCCCACGTTCCGCAAACGCCGAGGGTAGCCGAATCCGGCGGGTCGGGCCATGCGTATCGGTGTGTGGCCGGCCCGAAAGCCTCGGGAATGCCCGCTGGGTGGGGCTGGTTGGTTTGACACGGGGGCATGGGATGCCTCTGATAGTGCTGTCTTGGCCGGGGCGCCCCAAAGCGTTGGCCCCTGGCGGACCGATACCACAGGAAAGCCGATCTCCGCGAGCAGGGCCTCGTCTGGTCTTCTGACGCGTGGATCTAGCGGACGAACGACAACATGACGATCTTTTCCGGCCTGGTGGACCAACCACGGCGCGGAGATGTCCGGCTTCGACCCCTCTCGGGCGATACCGTGCAATTCCGCGATGACGACCCGATCCTGCCGCGTTCCCTTGTGGATCGCTTTGGGCTCAAGCCCGGCATGCGCGTCGAGGTCGAGCTTGGCAACCGACAGGCGAGCGTGAATCAGAGCGGGCAGGGCGGCGCACGCGGACGCAACCGTCGCAATGGCCGGCCGCAGCGCGACAGCGGCGGTAGCAAGGCCCCGCTGGCCGAGCGCGTGCTGACCATCGAGGGCATGAAGCCCGAGGATGCGCCCCAGCCGACGCCGTTCGAAGAGCTGACCTCGGTCGACCCGAGCCCGCGTCTGACGCTGGAGTATCGCGGCTGCCCGGCGGCCTGCAGATTGGTCGACATGTTCTGCCCGATCGGCTTCGGCCAGCGCGCGATGATCGTCAGCCCGCCCAAGGCCGGCAAGACGACATTGCTTAAGGACATCGCCACCGCGATCCTGCGGAACCACGAGAACACCGAGCTGTTCGTGCTGCTCGTCGACGAGCGGCCCGAAGAGGTGACCGACTTCAGGCGTTCGCTGACGGGCCATGGGCCGGGCGACCTTGATAAGCCCTGGGACAGCAGCCGTGTGACCGTGGTCGCGTCAAGCGCCGATCACGATGCCGAGCGGCACATCCAGGTGGCGACGGTGACCATGGAGCGGTGCAAGCGGCTTGTGGAGCTTGGCAAGGACGTGGTGATCATCCTCGACTCGCTGACCAGGCTCGGCCGCGCGTTCAACCGCTCGCGTGAGTATTCAAGCAGCGGCCGCACGCTCAGCGGCGGCATCGACAGCAAGGCGCTGGAAGTGCCCCGCCAGATCTTCGGCGCCGCCCGGCAGACCGAGGAGGCCGGCTCGCTGACCATCATCGCCACCGCCCTCGTGGACACAGGTGGGCAAGGCGATCAGGTGATCTTCGAGGAGTTCAAGGGCAGCGGCAATATGGAGCTGATCCTCGATCGCAAGGTGGCCGAGCGGCGCTTGTTCCCGGCGATCAACCTGGCCGCCAGCGGCACGCGCAAGGAAGACCTGCTGATGCCCAAGCAGGAGCTGGAGACGGTCAACGCGCTGCGTCGCCGCCTGCTGGCGATGCCTCCCCCGCAGCAGATCGAGCAGTTGCTGGGCGCCCTGAAGCGTTTCGACACGAACGAGACGCTCATCGGGCTCAACCGCGCGACGAGCACGGCCTGAGCATCACGCCATGGCCAGCACCTCCGAGCTCGTGCCGCCGGTCGATGGACTCGACCTGCTGGTGGACGGTGGAGAGTTCGTGCTGGTGCGCATCCAGGACCGCCAGGGCGAGCGCGTCCGCATCGGCATCCGAGACTCGGCGGTGCGGCTGCTGCTGGTCGTGCGTCCGCGGGTGAATCGGGCGCGGTTCTTCGCGATCCTGGCTGGCGTGATCGTATCGGTGCTGGTGGCGTTCGCCGTGCCCGTGGGCATCGGTTTGCATCCTCTGCTGGGCTTCGCGTTCGCCGTCGCGGTGGGGCTTGTTGGCCTTGTCGTGGTATTACTCGCGCAGCCGACGCGCGAGTATCGCTTCCATGATGATCTTCCCGGCGGGCTGGAGCGTCCGCCGCTGGTGACCATGAGCGAGCGCAGCGGGCAGCAGGCGT
Source organism: Phycisphaerales bacterium JB064 (assembly GCA_044439825.1). Classification (GTDB taxonomy): domain Bacteria; phylum Planctomycetota; class Phycisphaerae; order Phycisphaerales; family UBA1924; genus JAHCJI01. The sequence goes on from JBITAB010000234.1 coordinate 6,875, forward strand.
GGTACTCGTTGCGGGATGAGCAGGGGAGGATGTTCGGCGACATCTCGCGGCGTCTGGGCAAGTGGCGGGTGCGAGGCTTCGAGCCATTGGAAGCGCCGGAACCCACCGAAGAAGAGCAGATGGCTGCCGCGGCCGCGGAGGTGTCGCAGATCGCCTCGAGGCTGTATGCCTGGAGCGTGGCGATGGGCGAGGACGAGCCCGCGCCGCGCGGGGCGACGTCGGAGATTTCGGTCACGATCGTGCGCGATTATCTCAACCTCGCCTCGATCATCGGCGGGCTGATCTCCGGGCCGATTGGTCTCATGCTGGCGTTCAGCGGGCCCTGGAAGCGGATGGAGTTCCGCCGTGGCGGCAGCGTGGTGGCGACGGGCCACCGGCTCGACGACGGCAACGCCATCCGGCTGGAGATGGCGCCGGGCTTTGATATGGCTGGCGAGGCCGACGCCTGGCTCGACCGCAGGCACGTGCTGGCGCTCGCGGTGCTGAGCCTGAGCCTCGAGGCCGAGCGCTAGCCGTCGTGGCATACCGTTGGCCCATGAGCCAACTCGTCCAGCTTGGTGTGAACATCGATCACGTGGCCACCGTGCGTCAGGCGCGGCGTGGCGTCGAGCCCGACCCCGTGCGGGCGGCCCACGAGGCCGAGATCGGCGGGGCCGACGGCATCACCGCCCACCTGCGTGAAGACCGCCGGCACGTGCAGGACCACGACCTGCGGCGGCTGCGCGACACGATCAATGTCAGGCTGAATCTGGAGATGGCCGCGACCGACGCGATGATCGAGTTCGCGCGAGAGCTCAAGCCACATACGGCGATGCTGGTGCCCGAGGGACGCCAGGAGGTGACCACCGAGGGCGGGCTGGACGTGGCCGGTCAGCTCGAGGTAATGAAGGGCGTGGTGGGGCGGCTGAAGGACGCGGGGCTGATCGTCAGCGCGTTCATCGATCCGGCGCTTACTCAAGTGGAGGCGGCGCACGCGGCGGGCTTCGACGTGTGCGAGGTGCACACCGGGCCGTACGCGCACGCGTGGATGCGTTGTGGTGGAGACTTCCGGCGCAAGGAGCTCGACGCGGCGCTCGAAGAGGTGGCGTTAGCGGGCGGAGAGATTGCGGCCCGGGGCATGCGGTTTAACGCCGGGCACGCGTTGAACTATCACAACGTTGGCCCGATCGCGGCGCTGCCGGGCGTCGAGGAGCTGCACATCGGCCACGCGATCGTCAGCCGGTCGATCTACACGGGGTTTCGAGAGGCGGTCGCGGAGATGAAGCGGCTGATGGTGCAGGCCGCGACTGCTGGGCGCTGAGGCTGGAGGCCAGTTCGGGGATGGCCAGGCGGAGCACCTCGATGCTGCGCAGGTACTCGGCGAGGTCGAGCCGCTCGTGCGGCGTGTGGTCGAGCGTGCTGTCGCCCGGGCCATAGGCGACGATCGGGCAGCCGAAGGCGGCGGCGACGGTGTTCATGTCGCTCGTTCCGGTCTTGACGGTGGCGGTGGGGCGGCCGCCGACTGAGCCGATGGCGTACGAGAGCGCGTTGGACACCTCGCTCGTACGCGGGCCGCGGTGCGCTGGGGCGTGGCCCTGGAACACGAGTTCACCATCGCGCGAGACGTCACGGATATCACACTCGAGTTGGCGCGGATCGCACCACGTCGAGAGGCGCAGGCCCAGGGTGAGCCGGGCGGTGTCGTGCAGGCCGTCGCTCTCGGTATTGAAGCGTTGCAGGTTGGGCTGGATGGTGTCGAACTGGCCCTCGCGGCCCAGGTTCCACTCCTGGATGTTGGCGCAGACGCGGCGGTGCCACGCGAGCGCACGCTCGGCGACCGAGCCCACCGGACCGGCGGAGTGTCCGCCGTCCTGCGTGAAGGCTGCGTGCACCAGCAGGCGGCCCTTGTAGCCGATAGCGAAGCGGTCCCACCCGCTGGGTTCGCCGATGATGCACGCGTGCGGCCGGTACCGGTCTCTGATGAACGATGCGCCGGGGGAGGACGGTGTCTCCTCACCGACGGCGCCGACGACAACGAGGCGCACGCCCGGCGGAATCTCCGCGGATGCTCCGGCGATCACGAACGCGCACAGCGGCCCCTTGGCATCGACCGATCCTCGGCCCCACAGCACGCCATCCTCGATGTGCACGGGGATGTGCCCGGGCACGGTGTCGATGTGTCCGAGCAGCATGATCTCGAC
>JBITAB010000235.1:0-2432 GCA_044439825.1 Phycisphaerales bacterium JB064
ACCGGCACCATCCCCAGCAAGGCCCTGCGCGAGGCCATCCTGGGCACCAGCGGAAACCGCAGCCTGCTGCCCACCGAGAGCGACTTCATGGCCGCCCGCAGCCAGTCCTTCGCCGGCCTGCTCGGCGCGGCCAACAAGGTCATCCGCCACGAGGTCACCAAGATCGCCGGACACTTCGCCAGCAACGGCATCGACGTCGCCTACGGCACCGCATCGTTCATCGATCCCCACACCGTGCGCGTCAGCGGCGCCAACGTGTCCGAGATCAAGGCCGACAAGATCCTCGTCGCCGTGGGCGCCACGCCCGCGCGCCCAAAAGACATCCCCTTCGACGGCCAGAACGTCATCACCAGCGACGAACTGCTCAGCCTGCACTACCTGCCCGCCACCATGGTCGTCATCGGCGGCGGCGTCATCGGCACCGAATACGCCTCCATGCTCACCGCGCTCGGCGTGCGCGTCACGCTCATCGAGGGCCGCAACGAGCTGCTCGGCTTCGTCGACAAGGAGATCTGCGAGGCGCTCCAGTTCCACCTGCGCAAGCGTGGCATGACCCTGCGCCTCGGCGAGAAGGCAACAGGCATCAGCGTCATCGAGCCTCCCGAGCTCGCACGCAGCGGCAACAAGATGATGGCCGAGGTCAAGCTCGAGAGCGGCAAGAAGCTCGTGGGAGACTGCCTGCTCTACTGCGTGGGCCGCCAGGGCGCCACGGCAGAGCTCAACCTCGACGCCGCCGGCCTCACCTCGGACAACCGCGGCCGCATCGAGGTCAACGAGCACTTCCAGACCAGCGTCGAGCACATCTACGCCGCGGGCGACGTCGTGGGCTTCCCCGCCCTGGCAAGCACCAGCATGGAGCAGGGCCGCCACGCCGCCTGCCACATGTTTGGGCAGAAGATCCCCGAAGACTCGCGCACCCTGCCTTACGGCGTCTACGCCATTCCCGAGATCTCCATGGTCGGCAAGACCGAGGAGCAGCTCACCGAGGCCGGCATCCCCTTCGAGACCGGCGTCGCCCAGTACGACGAGATCGCCCGTGGCCAGCTCCTGGGCGACGAGCTCGGCATGCTCAAGCTGCTCATCCATCAAGAGACCGAAGAGATCCTGGGCGTCCACGCCATCGGCGCCGGCGCCACCGAGCTCATCCACATCGGCCAGGCCGTCATGGCCCTGGGCGGCACGCTCGACTACTTCATCCACACCGTCTTCAACTACCCCACCCTCGCCGAGTGCTACAAGGTCGCCGCCCTCAACGGCCGCAACCGCCTGCGCAGCACCTGACGCTTCCGCCGCGGCCTAGCCTCGCCCAGGCATGGCCAAACGCACCCGAAAAGCCGCAACAAGACAGCCAGACCCGCTCCCCGAGCGGGCCGTGGCCGCGGGCTCGCTCGACGACGTGCTGGGGCAGGATGAGGCCGTCGCCTTCCTCCGCAAGACCATCGCCGCGGGCCGTGTTCCCCACGCCTGGATGTTCCAGGGCCCCACCGGCGTCGGCAAGCGCACGCTGGCCCTGGCCTTCGCCGCCGCTCTCCTGACGCCCGAGGCCGGCCCCCAGCGCGACGAAGCCCAGGACCTGCTCTCAGCGGGCGCACACCCCGACCTCACGCTCATCTCAAAGGAACTGGCAAGCTACAGCGAAGACGCCCAGGTCCGCGCCCGCAAGCAGCGCAACATCTCCATCGACCTGCTCCGCGAGTTCTTCGATCCAGCCGTCGCGCGCACGTCCAGCCTGCCCGGCGGCCTCGCCGCCAAGGTGTGCATCATCGACGAGGCCCACCTGCTCGCTCGCGAGGGCCAGAACCACCTGCTCAAGACGCTCGAAGAACCCCCGCCGCGCACGGTCATCATCCTCGTGGCCGACCGACCCCACGACCTGCTGCCCACCATCCACAGCCGCTGCCAGCGCCTGCGCCTCGGCCCGCTCAACGACCACGCCATGCAGGCCTGGCTCGAAGCCAGGGGCCAACTGAGCGGCGAAGAACGATCCAACGTCCTCCGCCTGGCCGAGGGCTCACCAGGCATGGCCGACCTCATGCTCAGCACGGGCGTCGCCCAGTGGCCTGCCGCGCTCGAGCCGCTCGCCGACGCCGCCATCGCAGGCCGCGACGACGGCTCGCTGGCCGAGGCCTGCGTCAAGCTCGCGGGCGACTGGTCCGAAGCCTGGGTCAAGGCCAACCCCGCCGCCAGCAAGGACGCGGCCAACCGCACCGCCCACGGCCTCGCCCTGGGCGTCATCGCCACCTGGGCGCGCGGCAAGCTGCGCCAGGGACTGCTCGGTCCCGACGCCCTGGAAGCCATCGCATCGTGCTCGAGCCTGCTGGCCCGAGACGTGCAACCCAAATTTGCCTACGAAGTGCTGGCCGAGCAACTCGCCGCTGCGAGCCCTACGCCTGCACGCTGAGCGAGCCCACGCGAGGCTCGACCGAAGCGGC
>JBITAB010000235.1:2532-8984 GCA_044439825.1 Phycisphaerales bacterium JB064
CCCTTGTCCTGCTTCACCCGCTCGATCGCAAGACGCCACGTCTCACGCTCGAACTCCAGCAACTCGATCACGCGCTGGATGCGGTCGGTGTCCTTCTCCATGTTCGCCTCGGTCAGCTCGCCGAACATGAACATGAAGATGCTCGTCACCCGATCGCACAGATCCGGGTCGGCCTGCCGATTGACCCCCACCGCCAACTCGGTGATGATGGCCCGGCACTGGCTGATGCCCTCGAAGCTCTGCTCGTAGTTCTTGTCCAGCAGGCCCTGGCGGCCCTGGACGGCGAACTTGATCGCCCCATCGAGCAGCATCAGCCGCAGCTCAGCGGGAGACGCGCTCATGACCTGCGAGCGAAGATACGACATGGCCGATTCGGGTGGCATGGCTCTCCTATCGACCCCAAACCCCTGCGAGTTGAACATGAATGAGGATCAATTCACCTTCCTTATCCGACCAGCTGCGACAGAGCGGCCTGCTGGGCCTGGAAGTTGCTGATGATGCCCTCAAGGGCGGCAAACTCCCGCTCCAGCCGAGATCGCTTGTCCAGCAGCTGGCGATCGAAGAACTCGATGCGGTCTTCCTGCAGCTTCACCTGGCTGTCCAGAGCCTTGTTGCGATTCGTGATCACGCCGTCGACCGTGTCGATGTACCGCCTGGCCAGCTCCTCGACCTTGGCGAACACGCCCAGCGACGAGAAGGTCTCCTTCGCGTCCGGGTCGGTGACGGTGATGCCCTCGCCAAAGCTCCGGCTGCCGGCCGACTGATCCACCTCACGGGCGATCAGCAGGTCCTCCACCGCCTGCGGGTCCTCGTCCAGTGCCCGCTGCAGCTTCTCCTTGTCAAGCTCCAGCCGCCCGCCATCGCCGATGGTCAGCCCCACCTGGCTCAGGTTGTTGTACCGGCCAGACACGTTGTCGGGCCGGCCCAGGATCGTGTTCACCATCGCCGACTTGAGCCCGATCAGCGTGCCATCGCCCAGCAACGGCCCGCGCGCCTCGGTCTCCTGGTCATAGCGCGTCTGGAAGTCGATGCGGTCCAGCGTGTCGTTGAACCCCTTCACGAACTCGTCGATCTTGGTTTCCAACTCAGAGCGATCACCCGACACGTTGATCGTCACGGCGGTATCGCTGGCCGACTGCAGGTTCAGCGTCAGCCCCTCGAACACGTCGCTGATCGTGTTGGTCGAGCTCGTGAACAGCACCGCCTTGGCCGGGTCGGTCGAGCCGAAGAACGCCTTGGCGTCCTGGCCCTCCTCCAGCCTGGTCAGCCCCAGATCGAACCCGCCGGTATCGATCAGCGTCCGCCCGGCTACGCCAGCCTCGCGCGAGGTCAGGCTCAGCCGGAAGGGGTTGGCGCCCACGCCCTCGTTGAGGATCGACGCCGTCACGCCCACGCCGGCGTTGTTGATCTTGTTCATGACGTCGCGCAGCGAGTCGGCCGGATCGAACTCGATCCGCGTCTCGTAGCTGCCGATGACGTAGTTCTCGGTGCTGCTGGCCGCCTCGCCCTCGATGCGCAGCGACGACGCCACCGCGCCCGAAACGTCCTCGATCTTGATCTTGTTCGGCCCGCCGCTGGTGTCCTCGATCACGATGCCATCGCCGTTGTCGTTCACACGAGCCACGACGTCATCACCCTCGACGGCCGAGTTGATCGCGCGGATAAGGTCGGCCACGGTCTTCGTGTCCGAAGAGATCTCCACTTCCGACGACGCGCCACTGGCGTCGATGATCCTGAACGTTCCCGTGCCGATGCCCTTGCCGCCGTTGAGGTCGGCCACCAAGGTGTTGAGCCCGACGTACTGGTGCTGGATGCGGCTGCCCTGGAAGTCGCTCGACGCAACACCCAGCGAGCCCGTGCTGATGCCCAGCGCCACCGCCGTGTCGTTCGCACCGCCAGAGCCCACGATCGACATGTTGCCGCTGCCACCCGAGACATCGGTGAAGCGCAGGCTCGTGCCCATCTCGTCCAGCTCGACCCTGATCTTGCTCGGGTCGATCTGGTCCTGGATCTGCTCGATCAAACCATTGAAGTCGGTATCGAGGTCACCAATGGTCACGTTGAACACCGAGCCGTCACGCGAGCGGACCTGCAGGATGCCGTCGCCCAGTTCCTCAGCCGATCCTTTCAGGGTCGACAGCAGCGTGCTGTTCAGGCCGGCCAGCACCTTGCCACCCTCGACACTGCCCGTGGAAGAGCCAGCGCTGAAGCCAAGGTCCTCCATCGCGCTGCCGATCAGGCCCGTACCGTCGGTGAGTTCGATGGACTTCGCGCCAGTGGAGTCGAACAGCTCGAAGCCATCGCCATTCGCGTTGATCTGCGCCACCACGCCCGTGCCGTCCAGCGCGTCGTTGATGCGCTCGAGCGCATCACCCACCGTCACGGCCTTGCCCTCGGTCAGCTCGCCCGCGTCATACAACGGGCCAAGCCGCACGTTGCGCACGTCGCCGTCGACGGTGATCTTGAAATCCGCCGTCGAACCGATGATCTCGTTGGCGAACACGCCATTGCCGTCGTTCAGCAGCGTCAGCGGCGTCGCCTCGCTCAGCCCATACACGCTCGTGCCCACGAGGTCTTCGCTCGACACGCTCGCGCTGCTGCCAAGGCCCAGAGACTCCACGACCTCCGTCGCCCCGACGTTCTCGATGGTGATGTCGTTGCCATCGCCCGTGCCAGACTCCAGCACGAACGCCCCGCCGCGCACCCGCGCCGTCACGTCCACGTCCGCCGCGTTGATCGCCTCGAGCACCTCGTTGACCGTGGCCACGCGAGACAGGTCGATCTCCGCCGACTTGGTCCCGTCCGAGATGCGGATCTTGCCGCGCTTGATGCCGTTGCCGCCGTTGAGGTCCGCAAGGGCCGTGTCCCGATCCAGCCGAGCCTCGGCCCCCTCGAAGGTAAACGCCTCGGCCCCCACCGGCGCGTCATCCGCCGACGAGAACCCACGCGTCAGCCACTGCTCGGTGCTCACCAGACGATCGACCAGGAACGTGTACGAGCCAGCCGCAGCGCCGGCCGAGGCCGTGGCCGTCAGCACGTCCTCGTTCGTCGAGGTCGCCTTCTTGGCGTCAAAGATGGGCTGGGTGCGCAAGGACGTCACCAGGCCGCGCAGATTCTGCAGGCGGCTGTTGATATCCAGATAGGCCGTCTGCTGGACCTTGATGTTGCTCAGCCGCTGCTGGGCGAGCAGCTTGGGCCTGGCCTCCAGAGATAGAAGCTGCTGGATGATCGACGCAGAGTCGATGCCGCTCGCAAGCCCGATTCCTGAAGTAATGCCACCCATTGCAGACCTCCTTGCCCGCGCTAGCCCCTGCAGGGCAGGCCGACGCCCACCCATGCCACCGCTTTGGCTATCGGCAGCACGGATGGGCCAAATCGAGTCCGTTTCCCCCACAACCGTGGACGAAGCCGGATTGGTCGGCAAATCCTGCCGATAATGCCATGGTGACACGCAATCCAAAGGCCAATCTGGTTATCGCCGGCCTCGGGGCCGTCCTCGCCCTATCGGGGTTATTCGGACTCTACCTGGCCACCCTCTCCGCCGGCACACTCGTCTGGCCCATGCTGCTCTTCGAGCCCATCGTCATCGGCTGCGGCATCGCCTGCATCTGCGTCGGGCTGGGCATCCAGAAATCCAGCATTCCCATGGCCTTAGCCACCGCCGCAGGCAGCCTGGCCGTGGCCGGGTTCCTCAGCACCGTCGCCGGCAAGAACACCCTCGGCGGCGGCATGCTCGTGCCCATGATGGGCCTGCGCCTGCTCATCGCCGCCATCCTCAGCCTCTGGGCAGCCTGGGTCGTCCTCGGGCCCAGCCGTCGCGCCTGGCAGCGCGTCCTCATCGGCTGCGCCCTGCTCGCCGCCGGTGCCGGCGTGGCCTCGCTTGGGTTTATCGGGCCTGCCAAGCCGATGAGAGACTGGCTGCTCTCCATGGGCGGCTTCACGGCCTCGGCCGCCGCCCTGGTCCTGTTCGTCGTCTTCGTTATCCTCGTCGCCGCGGGCATCCACCTGGTCGTCCGCCCGTTCGAGATCGCCCTCGACGCCGCCAAACCCCAGGGCCAGCCCGCGGCGTAGAGAACCCTGGGACAACCCACGGCCCCCATACCGAACTGAGAGCCAACGCAATCCAACCGGGAGAAATCCCAAGGACATCGCATGGGCATCCTCGAAATCCTCGGCCTGATCCTGGTCACCTTCGTCGCCGGCGCCCTGCTGGCTGCCGCGGTGCTCATGGTCTGGCGGCACCGCTCCTCGCGTAAGCGCGCCACCGCCGAGCCCATCAAGCCCGACCAGACGATCGTCCTCGCAGAGCGCGTCCGCTCGGTCGGCCGCCTCGTCGGCCTCGAGGTCATGGTCAAGGAGATCGCCACCGCCTCGCGCGGCTTCCAATGGATGCCCCCGCTGCTGCTCAGCCAGGCCAAGGTGGCCATGATCTTCCACTTCGAGAAGCAGTACTCCATCGACCTCACCCGCATCGAGCATACAGACATCGAGCAGGTCGGCATCAACCGCTTCCGCGTCATCCTCCCCGCCATCGAGGGCTCGCTGCGACTCTCCGACGTCACGCCCTACGACATCCAGCACGGCCGCGTGCTCGGCCTCTTCGACGTCATTCCCATGACCGCCGAACGCCAGACCCAACTCATGGCCGCCGCCCAGAAGGACGCCGCCAAGCTCTACGAGAGCAAGGAGCCCAAGTACCTGGCCGAGGCCAAGCGCAGCGTCGCGCGCCACCTCTCCTCGCTGCTCGAACTCTTCGACGTCAAGGTCGAGGTCGTCTGGAGCGACGACGCCGCCGAAACCGAGCCCGCTCAGCTCGAGCCGGCCACCGTCGGCTGAAGCGGCATCCCACACTCGGGGCACCGATCCACACCCTCCTGCTTCGGATACGCGCAGTTGGGGCACCGCCCGCGCCAACTCCGCACCCTGCGCCAGCCAAACACGAGCGTAAACCAGAGCACGAGAAAGATCGCAGCATAAAACGCCGTGTTCACCAAAAGGCCCAGCCAGATCGGCCTCGCCGGAAACGTCCGCACCGCCTTCTTCACCGTCAGCTCGACGATGCCGGTGCCCACTTCCTGAGGGTCATGGTTCACGTTCCGATCGCTCAGGCACCAGAAACACAGCATGGGCCAACCAGCCGCGATCCCCCGCGATGTCTGAGGATCCTCGATCACCGACCGACGCATCCAGCCAGGCCGAGGATCTTGCGAAACGACCGGAATGTGCTGGCTGCGGTCCTTATCGAGGATGTCCGCGATGAAGGTCTCCATCGGCCCCGAAACGGACACCAGCAGATACCCTGGCCTCGGAACGCGATACACGTAGATCGTCTGATCGCCGGGCAGGTCATGCCGCACGCTCGTCCGCGGCGCCGCCTTGCCAACATCGGGGAAATACGCGGGCAAGAGCACGGCCACGATGGCCGAGCCCGCCGCGCACAACACGCCAAGAAACACGAACATCACGACAGGCACGAGAATCGCCGGACGATGCTCGCGCGAAAGCACGGCCTACCGCCCCAGGCCGTTGCCGCCCTGAGCCTGAGTCGACGAACTTGCTACGTCGAACATCCGCTCTTGCAAGGGCTCGACGAACTGCCCCGTGGTCGGGTGCTCCACGTCGATGCGATAGTCTCCGCTCCAGCACGCCGTGCAATACTTCTCGGGCGAGTGCTTCGCGCACGCCAGCAGGCCATCGAGCGACAGGAAGTGCAGGCTGTCCACGCCCAGATACTCGCGGATCTCCTCCACCGTGCGCCCATTGGCGATCAACTGGTCCCGCGTCGCGAAGTCAACACCGAAATAGCACGGGTGGCGGATGGGCGGGCAGCTGATCCGCAGGTGCACCTCCGCCGCGCCGGCCTCGTAGATCTGCTTCATCTTCAGCCGCGTCGTCGTGCCGCGCACCACCGAGTCATCGACCACGACAACCCGCTTCCCACGCACGATCTCGCCGATGACGTTGAGCTTCAACCGCACCGCGGTTTCGCGTTCCTGCTGCGTGGGCTTGATGAACGTCCGCCCCACGTACCGATTGGGCACGATGCCCTCGCGATACGGAATACCGCTCGCCCGCGCATACCCGTTCGCCGCGCTGCGCCCCGAGTCGGGCATCGGCATCACATAATCCGCCGGCGCCCCCCGCAAGAGCGGGTCCTCCTCCCACAACGCCGCGCCCAGGTCCTCGCGAAACGTCTGCACGTTCTGCCCGAAGATGTTGCTCGAAGGGCTCGCAAAGTACACGTGCTCGAAGATGCACAGCGCCGTGGGCGACGCCTCGGGCGCAAAACGCCGGCTGTGGATGCCCGTGTCGTCCAGCGTCACGATCTCGCCGGGCTCCACCTCGCGCTCGAACTTTGCTCCCAGCACGTCGAGCGCCACCGTCTCGCTGGCCACCACGGGCGAGCCGTCGGCCATCACGCCCAGCACCAGAGGCCGCCAGCCCCACGGGTC
>JBITAB010000236.1:0-8947 GCA_044439825.1 Phycisphaerales bacterium JB064
TTTCATGCGAGCGATCATGCTCGACGAGACCTGCATGTTGTGCCACGGCGACCCTCAGAAGTATGACAAGCCCGATGCAAATGGCGTCATCGACGGGAAGGACCCTCTGGGCTTTGCGATGGAAGGGTGGGAGGCCGGCGACATGCACGGCGTGTACGAAGTCGCCATGCCCTTGACGACCCTCGACTCCCAGGTCGCTGGCTTCATCAAGTTCGGCCTTATGATCACCGTCCCGCTCGTGCTCATCGCGCTGGGCGTCTTCGCGTTCATGCTGAACCGCATGTTCAACCGACCCGTGAGCACGATGATCGCCCGTATCCGTGACATCGCCGAGGGCGAAGGCGACCTGACCCAGCGGCTCAACCTGGGCCGCACCGACGAGATCGGCCGGCTCGGGCACTGGTTCGACAAGTTCGTGGAGAACATGCACTCGATCATCGCCGACGTTCGCAGGGCAACAGAGAGCGTGGCGGGCGCTGCGACGCAGATCGCGGCCAACAGCGACGAGATGGCTACCGGCCTGTCCAACCAGCAGCGCGAGGTCGGCCAGGTCCGCGTCGCGATGGAGGAGATGACCTCGAGCGTCGAGGAGGTGGCCAAGCAGAGCATCGAGGCTCGAGGCGCAGCCGAGCAGGCGGGCAAGGACGCGCAGGCGGGCGGCGACGTCGTGGCCCGGAGCGTCGAACAGATGAAGGCCATCAGCATGCGTGTCAACGAAAGCGCACACTCGGTGTCCGAGCTTGGTCGTAAGGGCGAGCGCATCGGCGAGATCATCAGTGTCATCAACGACATCGCCGACCAGACGAACCTGCTGGCGCTCAACGCGGCGATCGAGGCGGCCCGTGCGGGCGAGCACGGTCGCGGCTTCGCCGTCGTGGCCGATGAGGTGCGCAAGCTGGCCGAGCGTACGACCGAGGCGACCGAAGAGGTCTCGTCGAGCGTGCGTGAGATCCAGGACGAGACGCGCGTGGCGGTCGACCGCATGGAGGCGGGCCGGGCCGATGTGGAGTTGGGTGTCGAACTGAGCAGCAAGACCGGCGAGGCGCTCGAGCGCATCGTCGGCGCCAGCGCGAACCTGGGCTCGATGGTGGACTCGATCGCGGGCGCCACCGAGCAGCAGGCAAGCACGAGCCGGCACATCAGCGAGAGCGCCGAGTCGATCGACGCCATCACCCAGCAGAGCAGCAACGGCGCCGCCCAGGCGACCGAGGCGGCCTCCCACCTGTCCGAACAGGCCGAACGCCTGAAGGAACTGGTTGGCCGGTTCAAGCTGTAGTGACGTGACTGGGTAGTCAACGGAGTTCCATCCATCCAACGCAAGGCCCGGGCGAGAGTCCGGGTCTTGCGCGTTCTAGCGGATCAGGTTCTTGGCAAGGCGCTTCTTGCGCTTTGCCGAGAAGACCATGATCGCACCGGCCAAGGCGACCGGCGCCCCGCACGCGCCGACGATCGCCCACTTGAGCATGTCCTGGGCCTGGGCCTTCTCGGGCTCGGTCTCGGTCGAGCCCTCGGCCAGCGGGTTCTCGACGACCTGCTGGATGATCCGGAAGTAGCCCTCGAAGGCGAAGGACACGCCGGCGATCATGATGGTCAGGCCGACGAGCAGCAGGATCGTGCCGATGAGGCGTTTCACGGCTGGGTCTCCTTCTGCTTGCCCGTGGCTAAGAGTCCGGCAACACCGAGGATTGTAACGGCAACGCCCACGACCGACGCCAGAGCGCAGATCGACAGGGTGACCAGGGCGAGGGGGCGGATCTCGTCGATGGGCAGGCGGGCCGCCCGGGCCGCGGTGACCCCGGCAGACACGAGCCCGATGAGCCCGAGCAGCAGCCAGGGTGCGCAGATGATGATCACGCCCAGCTTGATGCGCTGGGTGTGCTTTCGGCGTTGGGCTGCATGGGTGTCAGACACGGCCAAGCCACTCCGTTTCCAGGGCGTCGAGTTCGGCCTTGAGGTCGTCGCGCTTGGCGGTCGTCTCGGCCGCCTTGACGGCGTCCTTCCAGATGTCGGGATCGTCGAGCTTGGCGTCGATGCGCTCGACCTGGCCTTCGAGTTCGGCGATGCGCTCTTCGAGGGCCTCGACGGGCATCCACGAGTACTTGCTCTTGACGGTCTTTGGCTTGGGAGCGGCCGCGGGAGGTGGCGGCGGAGGCGGGGGGGCCGCCCGCTTCACGGGCTCGGGGGCTGCCAACGCGTGGGAGCTGCCCGAGAGCCATTCGCTCCAGCCACCCAGGTGCAGGCTGACGCTGCCCTTGCCGTCGAAGACGATGAGGTGGTCGCACACGGCATCGACCAGCGTGCGGTCGTGGCTGACGACGATGAGCGTGCCGTCGAAGGTGCCGCCCTTCTTGTCCTCGCTGCGCGCGAGCATGGCCTCGAGGCGTTCGGCGCTGGGGATGTCCAAGTGGTTGGTGGGCTCGTCGAGCACCAAGACGTTGCGGGCGCAGGCCAGAAGGGCGGCGAGGGCAGCGCGAGCGCGCTCACCCCCCGACATATCGCCCAGCAGGGCCTCCTGGCGATCGCCCGAGAAGAGGAAGGCGCCGGCGAGATCGCGTGATTCCTGCTCGTTGAGCAGCTTGGGCTTGTCGGGGCCTTCTTCGGTCTCGGCCAGGCGGGCGACGACGCGCTGGATGTGGCGCGGCACGGTCGTCATCGGGTCCATGTCGGCGCGGCTCTGGCTGAAGTAGCCGACCTTGAGGCCCGCGCCGTGCTTCACTTCGCCCGCGTTGGGCTCACGCTTCTTGAGCAGGCACTCGACCAGCGTGCTCTTGCCCGCGCCGTTGGGGCCCACGACGCCCCATCGCTCGCCGCGTGAGATGGTGATGTCCAGGCCCTCGAAGAGCGTGAGGATCGAGCCGTCCTCGCGTGGGTAGCGCATGGTGAGGCCGGTGGCCTTGACGACGATGTCGCCCGTGCGCGGCGCGGGGGGCAGGCTGGGCTGGAAGACCGCGAGTTCGACGGGCTTCTCGAGCGTCGAGCTCTCTCTCGCGCGGTCGAGCCGGCTCTCGCGGCCTTTGGCCTGCTTGGCGCGCTGGCCCGCACGGTACTTGTCGATGAACGCCTGCTCCTGGCGAAATTTCGTCTGCTGGCGCTCCCAGGCTTCGAGCTGGGTCTTGAGGCGGTCGGCCCGCAGCGTGCGAAAGGCCGTGTAGCCGCCGGGATAGCTGATGACGCGCCCGCGTTCGAGCTCGACCACGCGCTGGGCCACGCGGGTGAGCACCGAGCGGTCGTGGGCGATGATGACGACCGCGCCCTTGAAGGTGTCCACCAGGAAGTCTTCGAGCCAGATGCGGCCGTGCACGTCGAGGTGGTTGGTGGGCTCGTCCATCAGCAGGACGTCGGGCTCGGTGAGTAGGGCGCGGGCGAGGGCCAGGCGCGCCTTCTGGCCGCCGCTGAGCTTCTCGACGGGCAGGGTGAACTGGGCATCGGTGAAGCCCAGGCCGTGCAGCACGCTGTCGATCCGGTGGTCCACCGCGTAGCCGCCCGAGGCCTGGATGCGGCCCTCGAGGCGGGCCTGCTCGGCAAGGAGTTTTTCGAGTTCGCCGTCGGTCGCGTCGGCGAGCTTGTGGAAGACGTCTTCGAGCTGGCGGTGCAGGGCGGCCAATTCCTCGAACGCGCCGGCGGCGTGCTGGCGGAGGGTGACGCCGCGCTCGACCTGTGGGTCCTGGGCGAGGTAGGCCAGGCGTGCGCCGCGTTGGACCGAGATCTCGCCGGCGTCTGCCTTCTGCACGCCGGCCATGATCTTCAGCAGGCTGCTCTTGCCGGTGCCGTTGGGGCCCACGATGGCAACACGCTCGCGGGCCTCGACCGATAGCGAGCAGCCCTTGAGGATGATGTCGTCGCCGTAGGAAAGTTCGAGATTGGCTACCGCAAGGACTGGCACGGCTGGATGGTAGTGGGGCGGCGAGGCGTGCAGGCCTCAGCCGGCCTTTTCCTGATCCTTAAGCAGTTCGTAGATCTCGTCGGGCGTGCCGGCGGCGTAGATGCGATCGCGGAAGTCGTCCATGGTCATCAGGCGGCTGATGCGGGCCAGGGCCTGGATGTGGTCGCTCGTGCGGTCGGGCGGGCTGGCGAGCAGCACCACGAGGCGAACAGGCTGGCCGTCGATGGCCTCGAACTCGATGGGGCTCGCGGGCTTGCCGATGGCCATGGCCAGGCCGCTGAGGCCCTCGCACTTGCCGTGGGGGATGGCAAGGCCGTGGCCGATACCCGTGGTGCGGGTCTGCTCGCGGGCCCAGACGGCCTCTTTGAGGCTCTGTGGGTTGGTCACGCGATCGAGGCCGGCCAGCAGATCGACCAGCTCGTCGATGACCCCGCGTTTGTCGTTGGACTCCAGGGGCGCCTTGACGCACTCCGGAGCCAGGATGTCCAGCAACTTCATGGCGACCCCGCTCCCGGGAAACCTGCCGCTTGGCCAGCCCCTCACGCGGGGCGGCTCCAATGACGTGGGGCCACTGTAGACCCCCTGGCGGGCTGCTATCGGCCTTCGCCGGCTTTGATCGCCAGCAACGCGGCATATCCGCCGTCCGCATAGGCGGTTGGCGGCTGCCCGGGCAATCCCTTGGGCAGCACGAAGCGTTCGCGTTCGAGCGTGAAGCCCACCGACTCGACGGCCCACTTCGTGATCGCTTGGTTCTCTTCCTCGTCCATGCTGCACGTGGCGTAGAGCACGCGGCCGCCCGGGGCGAGCATGGCCTGGCTCTGCGCGAGCAGGTCGTGCTGCACAGTGGTGAGCCGGTCGAGTTGCTCGCGTCCGATGTCGGTCGTCAGGCGATACCGCGCCTCGGGCCGGCGTGGCAGCACGCCCGAGTTGCTGCATGGCACGTCGAGCAGCACGAGGTCGGCCTTGCCGGCCGCCTCGTAGCGCACGTCGTCGATGTCCATGACTTCGGTGAGCTCGTCCTTGGCGAACACGCGGCGCAGGCCCTTGGCTCGCGCCTCGTTGGTGTCGCAGGCGTAGATGGTCGCCTCGGGGAACATCGCGCGGAGCTGACGCGTCTTGGTGCCCAGCCCGGCGCACAGGTCGACGATGAGCTTGGGCTTGGGGTCGATGTTTTCCAGTAGGTCGAGCGCACCGGCCGAGGTCGCGTCCTGCACCCAGATGTCCTTGCGGCCCTTGAGGATCTCGCGCGGGCTCGAGCCGACCGGGCCGAGCACGCTCAGGCCGTCGTTGGTCTCGTGGGGCGTGAGCGTCTGGCCTTCGGGCGCTTCGACCACGGCATCGGCGTGGGCGTGGTTGATCACCACAGGGGGACTAACGAGCGTGTGGAGGGCCTGCTCGATAGCGCCCGCCTCGCCCAGCCTGCTGTGCCACTGCTCGACGAGCGAGCGAGGGTTGCCGGTTGCGGCCTCCAGCCAGGGCAGCGTCTCGGTGGGGAAGACGTCGCGCGTGAGCTGCAGGGCGCGGCCGTCGCTCAGCGGCAGGCGATCGGCCTTGCCCACGTGCGCTTCGACCGGCTCTTCGATGACTACCGGCCAGCCTTCCTCGGCCCGAGCCACGCTCTCGCTGACGCGGCGGAGGACGGCGTTGACCAGGCCGGTCGCCTTTGGCTTGCCCGCGCTGCGCGTCCAGTTGACAGCCTCGTTGATGGCCGCGTGCGGGGGCACGCGTTCGAGCAGCAGCAACTGGGCCGCCCCGGCCAGCAGGGCCGCCCGCACGGTGCTGTCGAGCTCGTGCACCGGCCGGCTGTTGGGGCCGGTCAGATGGGGGGCGAGCATGGCCTCGAGGGTGATCCACCGCCGCATGACGGCGTCGTAGATAGCGTGGGCCAGCGCCGCCTCTCGGCCCGCGCCGGGGCCCTTCAGGGCGCTGGTGTCCAGCGGCTCGAGCCCCAGGTCGGGGTAGCGGTGGGCCTCCTCGCGCAGGCGTTGGTGGACCACCGATCGGGCGGTCGTGGCGGCGGGGAAGCGGGACTTGGGACGCTTGTTGTTGGTTCTGCTATAGGCCAAGGGGGATTGTAGGGAGGGTGTAGGATCGCCCCGTGCCCGACCCAGCCGCCAATCTGGCCCAAGACCAGAATACCGCCTCTCGCCGCCGCGCCCCGGCCCGGCTGCTGGGCACGATGCGCATACGCAAGAAGCTCATCGTGCTGCACACGGTCTTCTCGCTGGGCCTGGCCGCCCTCATGTTCTTCATATTGAGGCCGGCCATCCAGGACCTCGTGCGCCAGGCCGAGGCCGAGGACGCGGCCTACGTGCTGGCGACCCTGGACGTGCGGGAGCTGAGCGAGGGGCGGGCCCGCGGCGCGATCACCATCTCGCCGGGCATCACGATGCGGTGGGGCGACGCGGGAGAGCTTGGGCTGAGCTCGACGGCCATCGCCGCGATGCAGCGGGCCTCGAGCGCGCCGGTGCCCCTGGCCTTTGGCGGCCAGGCCCCGGGCGAGATCGGCTCGGCGGGGCTCTATCTGCCCCACGCCGCGGGGGGGCGGTACTACCTGGTCGACCGACGGCTGCGGGGCGTGCGGGCGAGCGTGCGACGGCTCGACCTGGTGCTGCTGCTGAGCATGCTGGGGGTGTACTTCCTCATCGCCGCGGCCCTCGAGGTGTTCGTGCTGCCGAGGCACGTGTACCAGCCCATCCGGCGGATGCTGCACGCCGACCTTGCCGTGCAGCAGGGCGATCGATCGCGGGAGCTGATCGATCCACGCTTCATGCCGCAGGACGAATTGGGTGAGATCATGCGCAGCCGCAACCGGTCGATCACCGCGCTGCGCCGCAACGAGGCCGAGCTGGCGCGCACGCTTGCGGAGCTCGAGCGCGTGGCGGGCGACCTGAAGCGCAAGAATCACCTGCTGGAGAACGCACGTCGGAATCTGGCGGACGCGGACCGCCTGGCGAGCCTTGGCATGCTCAGCGCGGGCATCGCGCACGAGATCAACACGCCCCTGGCGGTGCTCAAGGGCCTGGTGAGCGAGATCAACGACAAGCCGGGCGTGCCCGTGGCGCCCAGCAAGGCCAGCCTGATGCGGCGCGTGGTCGATCGGCTGGAGAAGCTGGGCGAGGGGCTGCTCGACTTCGCCCGCGTGCGATCGCCGCGCATCGCGACGGTGCGGGTTGCGGACCTTGTTCGTCAGGCGATGGAGCTGCTGAGCCTGGACGACCCGGTGCGCCGCGTGCGCGTGGACGTGCGTGTGGACGACGCGTTGAGCGCGCCGTGCGATGGCGACCGCATGGTGCAGGTGCTGGTGAATCTCATTCGTAATGCCGCCGAGGCGCTGGTGGAGAACGAGACGGTTGATCCCACGATCGTGGTGAGTGCCGAGGCCCTGGAGCGCGAGGGCTCGGGCTGGGTCTCGATCACCGTGAAGGACAACGGCCCGGGCATCCCCGCCGAGCTGCTGCCGAGCTTGTTCGAACCCTTCGTGAGCTCGCGATTGGACGCCAAGGGCACGGGCCTTGGTCTCGCGGTGGCCGACGGCATCGTCCGCGAGCACGGCGGCGTGCTCATCGCGCGCAACGCCGAGCGTGGGGGGGCGGAGTTCGAGGTGCTGCTGCCGGCGTATCGGGGTGTGGGCTGAGCGGGATTGTCTTGCCTTTGCTGGTTCCGGCTTACTCGCATCCAGCGTCAAACGCCGTCTGGAACGCCAGGAAATCAAAGATCGTCAGTTCGCCGTCGCCGTCGAAGTCGGCCGCCGCTTCTCCATCTTCAAAGAGATTCAGAAAAGTCAGGAAGTCGAAGATGGTCAGCGCGCCGTCGGCGTCGAGGTCGGGGCGGCAGATCTCGCACGAGAGGTCGAAGACGTGGGCGGCGCCCAGTGGGGCTTCATCGACGTACTCGCCGTCCGCGCCGGCCACGATGCGGCTGCCATCGGTCGCGACCGAGATACCGAAGGGCGAGGAGAGCGTCTCGGGGATCAGTCGGGCTCGCTGCGACCATTGGCCGTCGACCCCGCGCTCGAAGACGTAGACCACGCCGAAGGTCGTGGGCGTGCGCTTCAGGTGGGCGCTGACGGCCAGTGTGTCGCCGTGCAGTGAGATTGCGCTGCCGAAGTAGTCGCCCCGGTCCGGATGATCATCATGAGTGATCTCCTGGCGCAACACCCACAGCCCATCGACCAGTTCAAAGTGAAAGACCGCGCCCTCCGCCTCGAAAGCGCCATCGGCGGTCGGACCGCCAATGAACAGGTCGTTGCCTTCGGTCGCGATGGACGAGCCGAACCGCGGGGTTCGGCTCGGGTCGGGCGAATCGATCTTCTGGTGGAAGACGAACTCGGTCGGCCCCTCGCGCCGGAAAACGTAAACGGAACCAACATTGGGAGCGATGCTGTCATCTAAGGGCGCGCCTACGAACAGCCAATTGCTTGTCAAAGCGTTGCTATCGCCCCCGAAAGGACCGCCCAATCCGTCAGGCGATGTGAGTGAGTCCCGTCGGATCCACTGACCAGGCCCTCCCTCCTGATACACGTAGAGGACCCCTCCCTGATGTACGAGTGCCACGCCAGCATCAATGAGAACTTGGCTGCCAAAACCGGCAAATGCTCTCGGGTGGGGTGAAGGAATGCGTCCCGTTTCGACCCACTGCTCGCCGTCGAAGTCGTAGATGTACGCGCCACCGGTTTCTGGGCCGGCAAGATCGGCGTTGTACGACCCGACGATGAGCCTGTCGCCGCGAAGGTCCATGGACGACCCATACAAGTCCCCGGCCTGGACATCGTCCGGCAAGATGCGCTGCACGCGCTCCCACCGACCAGCGACGAGTTGGAAGTGGTACACCGCCCCGGTCCCGCATCCAAACACAACCGGACACAATGTCGCGGCCGAACGATCAGCAACGAGCACCCCACTGCCATGGATCGCGACAGCGTTTCCAAACTTGCCGCCATTGGGCCCAACCGGCGGCGTCAGCCTCTCGATAGGGCACTGGGCGAAAGCCGAACCCGAACTGAGCACAAGGCAGGCGATGGAGGGCAGGATGGCGGTGGAGCGTCCCATGCCCACAGTATGA
>JBITAB010000237.1:0-1409 GCA_044439825.1 Phycisphaerales bacterium JB064
GACACCAAGTTCATCAACCAGTGCCTGCTGCTCGCCGCCCGCTGGCAGCAGGTGGGGCCCGAGGCCATCGGGCTGAGCGAGGCCGACCGGGCCGCCTTCGCCGCCCTGGGCGCCCAGGTGCACGCCGACGCCCGGCAGGCCGCGGCCATGCGGCTGGCCGCCAAGGGCGCGACCGTGACCAAGAACGCCTCGCTCAAGAAGCTGCGGGCCCGCTTCGGAGCGCTCACGCGTCGCATCGAGGGCTTCGCGCTCACCAGCGCGAACCCCGCCCAGGTGTTCGCCGATGCGCAGATCGGCGCGGGCGACACGCCCAGCCCGCTGCCCGCGCCCGACGCGCCTGTGGCCATCGGCGCCACGCTGCGCGGCGACGGCAGCGCGATGGTCGTCTTCGCCGGACGCTTCGAGGGCGCGAACATGGAGGTGCAGCGCGCGGTGAACGTGGCGGGCGGGCCCTTCGCGCAGTTCCATCACCTGGGCGTCTTCAACGACGGCTCGTTCATCGACCTCTACCCGCCCCAGGGCGCGCTGAGCGTGTGGTACCGGGCCCGCATCGTGCGCGGCACCGGCAAGGCGAGCGCGTGGTCGGGCAGCCTGGCCACGCTCACCTTCGGCCGCGCGCGACCAGACGCCGCGGGCGAACTCGTGCGCGCGGCCTGAGGCGCCGCGTCCGGGATCGAGCACCCCGATGGCAACAGGGCGTGCGCGAGCCCGCTCAGGCCGGTTCTGTCTGGCCCAACGCGTCCGTGCGCGGTGCTCGTCGGTTCGTGCGCCGCAGGGCCAGATACAGCGACGCTGTGGCCAGCGTCGCGCCGGACTGCACGACGAGCGGCGCGAGCGTCGTCCAGAAGATGATCACCAGGAGGCACGGCACGAACCACGGCAGCATCGCGACGATGGCCAGGATGGCCAGGAGCTCGGCGCCTCGCGAGCCCGCACGCGCTGCCAGGTTGCGCACGTGCAGCATCGCCAGCGGCACGTGCGCCACCCAGAGCAACCGCAGCAGCGCGAGCCAGCCGAGCGTGCCCTCCAGCCCGATGGTGATGCCGCGCCCGATCGCGAGCACGCCAAGACGATCGACGACGACCATGAACGCCAGGACCACGCCCAACCAGCGCACCACCGCCCGCGTGCGCGAGACGCGCCGGATCGCCGGCGGGTCGCGCGGCGTGGTCAGCAGCCACCAGCCCGCCAGGGCGAGCAGCAGCAGCACGCCTCGCAGCGTGTGGCCGGAAACGTCCGGTGGCGGCCCGGCGCCGGGGTGGTCGGCGATGGGCATGTCCACGAGCGCGCCGCCCAGCGGGCCCAGCGACAGGTAGGGCCCGGCCCGCGTGGCGATGTAGAGGGCCATCGACACGGTTACCAGCGCGGCGCCCCACTCCAGCCGCCGCCGATAGGTCGCGTGGGCGTGC
>JBITAB010000237.1:1509-8884 GCA_044439825.1 Phycisphaerales bacterium JB064
AGCAGGAAGTCGAAGATGGTCAGTTCGCCGTCGCCGTCCAGGTCGGCCGGGCACACCAGGCAATCGGTCGCGATGGGATCGATGGCCACGACGCCAAGGGCGGGGTCGTCCAGCCCGTCGTGGATGAGCGTGCCGATGGCGGCGCTGGTGGCCAGGCCCCAGCACACGCCGCGGGCCTCGATGCCGTGCTCCGAGTCGTTGGCGATGGCCGGGCCGGTGGCCGCGATATTGGCGCGGAAGCTGTTGATGGCCTCGCCCTCTGCCGAGAGATTCAGGCGCAGGCCCGCCATCGCGATGGCAGGCACGTGCAACGCGCCGCCGCGCCTGGCGAGGTTGGCCTCGAAGTGGTTGCCCACGAGCGTGAGCCGGCCACCGATGGCGGTCCGCCCGCCGATGCCGCCGATGGCGCCGCCGAGTTCGGCCCGGTTCTCGACGAAGGCCGCGCCCTCGATGCGCACCTCGTCGCCCGCGTAGGAGGCGCTGAAGTCGATGGCCCCGCCGCTGCCGTCGGCCCGGTTGCCGCGGAAGACGCCCCCGCGCACGCGGAAGCCGCGGGTGCTGTACTGGACCCGCATGGCCCCGCCCGCCTCGCGCGCAAAATTGTCGACGAATTCGCAATCGATGGCGGTGATGCGGCCTTGCGCGGCCCCGCCCCACTGGGCGTCATTGCCCTCGAGGACACAGCGGCGCAGCTCCACCGACCCATCCGTGCTGATGCCGCCGCCATGGTTCCTGGCGGTGTTGCCCGCGAACCGGCAGTCCTCGATGACGATGCCTGACACCTTGACGCCCCCGCCGTCGTATCCCGAGGCGTTGCCGGCGAACACGCACGACCGCAGCGTTGTGTCGCCATAGCCGCCCAGGACGAGCCCACCGCCGTCCCATGCGCTCGTGTTGTTTTCGAACGTGCAGCCCTCCACGGTCCAGATCGTGCTGCCGCCGAGCAACGCTCCCCCGCCGAGGCCACGCTCGTCGTCATCCTGGGCGGTGTTCTCGATGAAGTCGCAGCGCTCGACGCGCACCTCCGTGGCGGGCCGGCCCGGGCCATACGGGTCGACGTACTGCTCGATGCGCAGGCCGCGGCCATCGTTGCGGAGGAAGCGGCATTCGACCAGCTCGTGGTTGCCGCCGCCAGCGACCGACATGCCCCCACCGGCCGATTCGAACACTTGCAGCCGTCTGGCCAGCAGCGCCGTGTCGGCCTGTTCGTCCAACTCGACGATCACCGCCGGTCTTTGGGGATCAGTGGCCCACAGCACCGTCACGTCCTCGAGCGTTGCGGCTGCTCCACGCATGGTCAGCGGCTGGTGCACCGACTCGAAGCGTGCGAACCGGAGGGCCGAGCCCGTGCCGTCGGCTTCCCACGCGGCCCCGGGACGCAGCTCGACGCCGCCAGACGGCTCGCCAGCCACGGCGGGGGCGAACACCACGCGGGCAGAGCCGGTGCCCACCACGAGCATCCGGCCCGTGTCGGCCGCGTCCTCGCCGCCGATCAGCAGACGCGATCCGGGCTCGAACTCGACCCGCACACCCCCAAGGATCGACAGCGTGGCGCCCCCGACCACCTCCACATCACCCCCGATCACGTATGGGGAGCCGGCGGCGGTCCAGGTCGTGCTGCGATCGATGACTCCGGTGATGATCGTCTGGCACGACGCGCGCGTGCTGGCGATGAGCAGGCAGGCAAGCGCAAGGTTCCGTAGATCGTGACGCTGAACCGGTGTTCGATGGCTGACCATGGAGCCTCCTTCTTGCGGGTTGTGTTGGAGGTAGCATCGGGTTGCACATCGAAGCTCGGTGAGAAATGCCGATCCTGAGCATCGGTCACGCTCTGCTCCAGTGGGGCGTTGTTGCATCGAGCCACAGCCTGAGCGCAAGGACAACGAAAAGGGCCCCAACCGACATGGTTGGGGCCCTTGGACTCGTTTCAGGGTCTGTAGAGAACGATGCTCAGCAGCCCATATCAAACTCGTTCTGGAACGCCAGGAAGTCGAACAGGGTCAGGGAGCCGTCGCCGTCGAAATCGGCGGTGAGATCACCGCTGTCGAAGAGATTCTGGAACTGCAGGAAGTCGAAGATCGTCAGCGATCCGTCGCCGTCCAGGTCGGCCCGGCAGGTCGGGTCGTCGCTGATGATCCGCACACGCACGTCGTCGATGTACCACTGGTCGCTCGCGTCGCTGCCCGGCGTGGTGAAGCGAACCTGGAAGGCGTCGCCATAGGCGTCGAACGGCAGCGTCGTAGCGCTGGCCACGAACGTGGTCTGGTCGGAGCCGTTGCTCACGACCTCGGTCAGCGGACGCCACTCGCCCAGGAAGCCGCTGTAGTACTCAACCTCGAGCGTCTTGCCGGTCTCGACGCCGCGATGCTGGCTGTGGAACGCGACCTCGACGGGCATGTCGGGGATGAGCGTGGCCGGCACGTTGATGCGGGCCGAGCTCAGTCGCGCGTCGTTGAGGAGCAGCAGGCTGTACGGATCGCTCGGTGGGTTCTGACCCAGCGTCGTGGGCGCCACGCTACCGGCGACCTCGATCCACTTGTCGGTATCGAGGGAGACCTCGGGGAAGTCGTCCTCGAAGGGGAGCTCGAAGGCGGCGGCCTGCCCATCGGTGCCCATGACGACCAGCGCGAAGTCCGCGTCGCGAGCGCCGGTCTCGACGTGCCCATCCTGGTTGATGTCCGCGGCGATGACCTCGATGGTCCATGTGCCGGCCTGCGGGTTCTGCACGAACACGTTCTCGACGGTGTTGACCGTGTCCGCAGTGCCGCCGGTGGTGCTCCAGATGCCGGCGCTCAGGCCCGAGTTGCCCCAATAGGTCTGGCCGCTCGGGCTGGTGATGCGCAGGTCGAGGTTGTTGATGCGGTGCAGCGTGCTGGAGGTCGTGCCTTCTGGGTCGGCCCAGGTCAGCGTCGTGCGCAGCTCGGGGGTGCCCGACGCGACCTTGAGCTGATACGTTGCGGTCTGGAGCTCGGTCAGAACGTCCTCTTCGTTGACGATGAAGATCTTGTCGCGGTTGTCATACAGCGGCCGCAGGTCGGGCATGCCCCAACCCTGCTTGACGCGCGCCTTATCGGTGGCGGTGCTCGTGCCTGTGAAGTTGTAGGGTGAGGCCGAGGCGATCATGAGCGCCTTGGCCGTCGTGTAGGCGGGCCGCTCATCGAACACATCGCCGCCAGAGGTCGTGTTGCCAAAGACGCCCTCGGACCACATCTGGAACAGCAGGCCGAAGTGCCCGGCCACGATGGGCGTGGCTCCGCTCGTGCCGCCGAACTGCGTGTAGGCGGTCGTGCTGCTGGAGGTCGCGGCGATGGTGTTGTCGAAGAAGTGGGTCAGGTCGGGCTTGATGCGACCATCGGCCGCCGGGCCGCGGCTGGCGCCACTGCACCAGCAGTCGTCGCTCTTGCTCAGCGTGTCGCGGTGGATGACGCCGCCGACCGACACGATGTTCTTGGCCCAGGCCTGCGGGCGAGACTGCTGATTGCCGTTGTTCGACTGGCTCTGCAGGATCAGCAGGTCCATGTCGAAGATGATGCGGTCCATCTCGGTGCTGGCGGTGGAGTACTGCGTCGTCAGGCCGCTGCCCCAGCTGTTGGTCTGGTAGACGGCGCGGTAGGGAAGCGACGGATTGACCAGCTGCGCGGTGTGCGAATAGCGGTTGCCCACGAAGTTGTAGCTGGCGAAGATGCCCTGCGCGTCGGGCACCATGCCTCGGGCGCTCGGCGATGCTCCGCGTGCGAAGTTGATGCTGTACGTGCTGGTGCCGTGGCTGTCGATGCCCGTGCTGCCGTGCAGCAGCGGGGGCATGGTGGTGAACTCCTGGTGGTTCTGGCGGAGACCGCTGTCCATGACCTCGGCCCGCACGCCCTCGCCCGAGAAGCCCTCGATGCCCTCGATGTAGTTCGCGCCGCCGATGGCGCGAGCGATGTTCATGTCGTTCGCGGGGGCCTGATAGCGGTCGATGAACAGCACATCGCTGTCGGCAGCGAGCGAGAGCAGCTGGGCCTGCGTCAGCGTGGCCTCGAACCGGCCAACCTGCGGCACGGTGAGGTCGATGGCGCCGCCGAGCCCCTGAGCGATCTGGGTCGCACGGTTCATGGCCGCGTCGCCGTCGTTCAGCAGCTCGATCGAGTAGCGCCGTGCGCCGCCCGAGAAGCCGCCCAGCACGATCGGCTGGAGGATCTCTTCCTCGAGCTTGTAGGCGACGTGGTATGGGCCGACCCAACGCACGATACCCATGGCCTCGATGGCCGCTTTAGCATCCGGGCTCATGCGGACGATGCGCGCATGGTCGTGCAGCGAGCGGAGGATCGTGGCGCCGGCGTTCTCGAGCGCACGGTCGGCCGCCTCGATGGGCTGGCCGATGAACTGCACGATGTACGCGTCGTTACCAACGGCCGCGCCGAGCTGGGCCGGGATGGCGGGCGTGACCTTCGCCGGGTCGAAGTTCGCATAGCGAAGGCGGATGGTGTTGTCGGTGGGCGACACGCGGTCGATGCGCTGGCCCGTCAGTGAGATCGCGCTGAAGGAGCGGTCGCCATCAGCGGTCGCTTCGCTCCACGCGATGAGCACGGCGTTGCTCCCGGGCACCTGGGCCTCTTCGAGCCCGAAGACCTCGCCCGATGCCTGGTGGAACACCTGGCCCTGGAAGGTCAGCGCGGGGTGCTGGCCCAGCTGGGCTTGCACGGTGACGAGCGACGAGCCGAACGCTTCGTCGGCGGAAGCAAGCGGAGCGGCCAGGCCCATCGCCAGACCGCAGACCAGCACGAGTCCCATCTTGGAATGCATGTCGAACCTCCCTGGGTGCCTTCGACGGCGGCGGCCGACGGATGCATCCTGCATCACGAGGCCGGTCCCATATCGAGCGGCAACGCGTGGCCTGCGCCACGCTCTGAACCAATATCAAAAGTACCACCACAACCAGCCCGGGCCATGCCTCGGGCGGGTTGGAGTTGGTCGTCCGTGAGGATTACGCCTCCAGATGGGCTGGCGCTTCACGATCGGACTCGGCCATCGCGTCGAGCTGGTTCAGCAGGCGATTGGCCAGGGCAAGCCAATTGTCTCGATATTGTGCGGAAACGCCGTTTTCAAGCCCAGAGAGGGCCCTGTCGAGCATTTCGGCTCGGGCCATGGTGGGCTCGGTCGGCAGCAATGCCGAACCTTCGAGGTAATCCCGTAGAGCTCGCGCTTTATCGGAACGAAAACCCTTCACCCGATCGTCCGCTCGCTCCTCGATGGCCTCAACGAGCTTCGTGGCCGAGCCACCGAGGTCGTTGTTCAACTCCGCCAACCGCTCCAGGAATGAGTCGGTGACTGCGCCCGAATCGATCAGGTCCTGCGAGGTGAGCGGGCGCGCCCGGCCCTTCCGCCACGCGTGCACGAGCCGGCTGGCGATGTCCGCCGACCGGGCGACTTCGGGCCACGCGAACGCATCGCCCAGCCGCCGCCGCTCGGCCAAGACCTGCCCCACGGTCCCAAGGCCCGACTGATCGAGTTGGTGGAGCGTCGAGAGGTCACCTGTCAGAAGATGGTACAGGTCGATCGCGTCTGTGCTCGCCCACGGATCGAGAGGATCGACGCCCCGAGCGTCCAGGTACGCCTCGCGCGACAACGTCTCGGGCGATGGCAAAGGCTTGGGCTCGACAAGCGAGTTAGCGGGATTCCGAAGCGTGCGCTGCCGACCGCGTATCGCGTCCAGGTCGTGCCTGATGCAATCAAGGCCATGGCTCGCCGCCAGCCGCTGCAATCGCTCGGCGTGCGCCGGCTCGCATGTCAGATAGATCAGTTGCCGTCCATCGCCCGCTAACGCGAACATCGCCTTCGCGATCACCTCAAAACGCTCATCGTCCGTCGTCGCCAGCGGTTCATCGAGGACGAGCGGCAGGGCGGTGGCGCCCGCACGCTTCTCGGCCTCCATGGCGCTGGCGAGCCTCATCGCGAGCAAAGCCTGCGCACGTGTGCCGGTGGAGAGCTGGTCATAGGCCTTCACCATGCCCGTGCGATGATCCCGCACGACGGGCTGGCTCTCGGCGTTCACGGTCAGGCCGTACGCCTTGTTCGTGAATGTCGCCATCAGATCGTCGGCCGACTTGAGCAGGGCGGGCATGTCCTCCCGCTCCATGCCGGTGGAGGCGTGGTCGAGGATGAGCCGCCGTGCGGCCTTGGCGCACTCGTGGTCACGAGCATCCGCAACGACCTCGGCTGCCCGCTCGTATCCCGCGATCGCTCTCCCGACGTCGGCGCCCTGCCGAGCCCGCTTGACGGCGCCCTCGATCTCGCCAATCTCCCGGTGGAGCGCGTCGGCTTCGGATCCAGCGGCACGACAGGCGTCCAACATCGACTCCAGAGCAGGCTTGTCCACCTCGCGCAAGTCAGTTGCTTCGGCGAGAGATGCCTCCATGCGCTGCAGCACGGCCTCGTTCGCACGAATCTGCCCAGCGAGTGCCCGTGCGTGCTCACGCAGACGCAGCCATTCCTGCAACTCGCTCAGTCGGTCTTCGGTGAGCTTGAGGTACTCAAGGAAGGCCTCGTAGTCCCCTTGTGCCTTGCGCGCCCTGCTCTTGCTTTCGGCCTGCCGCTCGATTGCCTCGCTCTCGATGCCGTGCAATCGCCGATGTTCGCCAGTTTTGTGCCTGAGATCGGCCAGCGATCGGGACAATTCATCGGTAGAGTCGCAGCGTGTGCCCAGCACACTCCTCGCACGCTGGAGCACGTCCGCCAGTTGCTGCTGCAACGACTCGACCCCCGCCCTTGCGGCGTGCAGGTCTCGCACCAGCTTGTCCTGCCGCTCGGCCCGCTTCGCGGCCGTTACCAGTGAGAGCGTCGACTGCAATTCTGAGTCTTCGCCGACAATCTCCCGCAGGCGTGCGATCGCTTCGGCATGCGCCCGCTCGCTCTGCTCGGCGCGCTGGCGAAGCTGTGGCATCGCGTCGGTAGGCGGCGCGGGTCTGCGGATCAGGTGTGCGAAGGCGAGAGCCATCGTGATCACTGCGAGGCCGACTGCGATCCATGCCGCAGCAAGCAGCGCGGCAATCGCCGTAAGCAACGCGGTGACGGCCACAGCCGCGGGAAGCACCCTACTCGGCGCCTCGGTCTGTGGCGGCGTCCAATCCTCGGCGGCTTCACGGTCGATGTTCTGTCGTTCTCGTGTCCGTTGCACGGCGTCCAAGGCCTGATCGAGCCGCGCAAGCGTGTCTGCGTCCATCGGGACGGCATCACCGCCAATAGCCTCGACCTCGGCCTGCGCACGATCGGCCTCACGCCTGGCGTCACCCATCTGCCGCTCAATCGCCAGAGCCTCGTTCGCCAGCTCGCCTAGCAGATGAAGATCGCCCTCGGGAACGCCGCCCTCCGGCAGCCCGAGACCCTCGATGGCCTC
>JBITAB010000238.1:0-8848 GCA_044439825.1 Phycisphaerales bacterium JB064
GCACTGGCCTGGATGTGCTCGACCTTGTTCTTCTTGAGCAGGAAGCCCACGCCCTGGTTGAGCCTGCCCGCCACCTCGCGGCTGCGGCCGATGACCTTCGACCAGTCGAAGTCGATCTTGCCGTTGATCTTGAGCCCCCACTCTTCCTTCTCGTGGAGCTTCTCCATCAGCTCGGCGTTGCTGAGCAGGGCCTTGGAGGGGATGCAGCCCCAGTTGAGGCAGACGCCGCCGAGCTTGGCGCGTTCGATGCAGGCGGTCTTGTAGCCCAGCTGGGCGGCGCGGATGGCGCCAACGTATCCGCCGGGGCCCGAGCCGATGACAACGACGTCGAAGTGCTTGTCCGCCACGGTGATGCCTTTCTGGATCTGACGCGTGAGCCGCGCCCAATGGTGGAGTGATGCGTGGGGTGTGGGGCAGTGAGCGGGCAGTCTAGGTGGCGAAGGGGGGTGTTGCCCGCCCCTGACGCAATCCGGCGGGCTTTCGGCAGGGCTTTGGGCGGGTCATGGCTCGGCCGCCGCGAAGTGCCGATAATCTGTGGAGAGTGCGAGAACGAGGTTCGCCCGCGTGCCATCCCAGGCGACGGGCGATTGCTGAGAGGGAGCGAGCCATGGTGTGGCGTTCTTGTGTTGTCGCGTGGGCCGGCGCGTGCGTGTGTCTTGGAGCGAGTCCGGCGGCCAGCCTCGCGGGCGATCCGGTGCTGGTGGCGACCGACGCCACCTTCGGCTCGCCCATGGTCTACCACCTCGACCCCGCCAGCGGGCAGGTGCTGCTGGCCGAGCCGCTGACGGGCACGGGCACGCTGGGGCCGACGCCCCTGAGCGCACTCTCTTTCGGCAGCGACGGCAGGCTGCTGGGCTTCACGCCCAACACCGACAACATGCTGTACTCGATCAGCCGCGAGACCGGCGTCGCCACGCGCGTGGGGCGTTTGCAGTTGACCGCACGCGAGGGCGGGCTGGCGACGTTCGCCGACGGCACCGTGTACGGCGCCAGCACGGGCAGCCCAGCGCGCCTCTTCAGCGTGAACCCGAGCACCGGTCGCGCCACGGCCGGCGCGGCGATCGATATCGCCACCGACATCTCGGGCCTCGGTGCACGCGCTGATGGCCTGCTCGTGGGGCTCGACCTGCGCAACGTGGAAGCGCCGCCCGCGCTGCGTTTGATCGATCCCGAGACCGGCGAGACGGCCCTGCTCGCCGCGCTGCTGCCCAGGATCGAACTGGCCGACGTCGGCGGGCTTGAGGTCATCGACCGTGACGGCACGGAAACGGGCTACTACATCGTCACAGGGTCTGGGGCCGGCAGCATGGCCCAGCTCTGGCGGTTCGACCCCTACACGGGCGTGCAGGAGCCCGTGGGCGTGATCCCCGGCGTGGGCCAGGTGACCGGCCTGGCGGGCCTGCCATGCGACGCGTGCGCCGTTGACCTCGACGGCGACTGCGAGGCCACGATCTTCGACTTCCTGCTGCTGGGCAACTGGTTCGACACGGGCGACATCCGCGCCGACATCGACGGCAACGGCGTGCTCGACCTGTTCGACTTCCTGCTGTTCCTGAACCTGTTCGATCAGGGCTGCTGAGCGTTCGGAGCAGCACCCACCGCCGTGTCATACGCCTTCCCCGCCCGGCCCAGCAACTGCACCTGCCGCCAGAAGTCCGGGCTCTCGAGCACGGTTGTCTCACGGCTCGGCGGGCCGCTCGCGGGCTTGTGGATGATTGAGATGCAGTCGATCAGGGCGCGGTCCTTCGGGCCGGCCTTGGTGCAGAGCTCTTGCAGGGGCGTGCTCAGGCCGCAGGCGAAGGCGCGCTCGCGAATCGCCGTGGCGTCGACGCTCGCGGCACGCCAGTGGATGGGCGTGCCCGCGGGCAGCGCAAGGTTCGCAAGGTTGCTGTGGTGCAGGAAGGCGTATCCACCCGGGCGCAGCACGCGCGACAGCTCGCGCACATACGAGCCCATCACGTCGAGTTCGGCGTGCACGAGGCTGTCATAGCTGAAGCACAGATCGACGGGCCCGTTCACACGCTCACGCGGCCCGCCGAGCGTGTGGCCATCGCCCAGCACGAGCCGCACGCGATCACCAAAACGCTTGCGGCACGCATCAAGGCAGCCGCGGTCGATGTCGAGTGCCGTCAGCGTGCCGGCATGCCGCAACAAGTACTGCGTCCAACGGCCATATCCCGGCGCGATCTCGAGGATGTGCGGCTTCGCGGGCAGCGATTGGAGGATCGGCAAGAGCCGCGGCAGCAGGATGCCGTGCCACCAGCGTGCGCTGCCGCCGGCCAGCGTGGACCACTCCTCGCCGGCCTTCTGCCAGTCGTGGTTGGCCCACTTGTTCAGGTTGGCTTCTAAAGAAGGCATCGGGCCCTGGGCATCATGCCGTGCCGGCGAGCTTGCGCACGGTCATGTCGAATCGGCGGACCATCTGGGAGTGCAGCGCCCACACGGCCGCCAGGTGCACGCCCGCGCTGGTGGCGGCGCCGATCAGCAACGCGACGCGGCCGGTCAGCAGGCCGCCGCCATTCACCACCGTGTCGTACATCGCGTCGACCGGCTCGACCAGCGCCAGCCCGCTCGCAAAGGGCGAGAGGCCAAGCAGCGCCGGCCCGACCGCCGGGATGGACCGGCCCGCGTTGAAGCCGCAGCCACCCACCACTGCCGTCACCAGGCCCGCGACGATGACCGCGCCGACGACCGACGCGATGGCGCCCTTGCTCTTGAGCGACCAGTGCAGGCCGATCATGACGCACAAGGCCATGAACGGCGCCGCCGTCAGCGCGATGATGATGCCGGCCTCGGGCAGCACGACGGGGATCATCACGCCCGACATCGCGGGCCCGGCGGGCACCTGGGCGTTGTCTGGCTGGCTAAAGCCCCCCACCGCCGCGTGCACGCCCGCCAGCAGCATGGTGGCCACCGGCACGGCGATCATGGGCAGCAGATAGGCAACGAGGCCGCGCAGCTTGCCGCCGAGGTATTCCGAAGGCGTCACGGGCGTGGTGAGCAGCAGGTCGAGCGTGCCGTCCTCGCGCTCGCGACTGATGGCCGTCGCCGACATGTTGATCGCCACCAGCGTCGTCACGGCCAGCTCGACCAGCACGATGACCAGCAGCGCCAGGCGGTAATCGGTCGCGTTGATCGCGCTGGTGTCGTACGCGACCACCAGCACGAACGCGAGCGCGATGCCAAAGACGATGAACGACCACCGCGCGAGGATGCGCGCCAGCGTGGCGTTGCGGGCGGCGGCTTCGCGCCAGGCGATGGGGTTGTGCCACACGTGACGCGGCGGGCGGAAGGTCTGCCCGTCCTCCCCCACGGCTCCACCCAGCCCGAGCATCTTGCGATACCACGGGATGGGCCGGCCCTCACGCGCCTTGCGAGCCAGGCCGCCCGTGCGCACGGTCAGCGTGCTGGCGGCGACGAGCGCGAGGCTCAGCACCGTCGCCAGCGTGATCCACGCCCGCACCGGCGTCTCGAGCATGAAGGCGGCCGGCCCGACGAGCGTGCCGCGATCGGCGCTGGGATAAGTCGTCGGGTTCAGCAGCGCATCGAGAGCGAGGAAGGGGTTGAGCCCGGTGAGCCAGGTGACGCCGTCATCGAACGGCCCCGCGCCCAGGCCCCGCGTGCGCAGCCACGCGTCCAGGCCGTAGGTGATGCCCAAGTACGTCACCACAGCGACATAAAAGGTAAAGACCGCCCGCCGGCCCGCGATGCGGCTGACCGCCAGCGCGATGGCGATGGCGCCCACCAGCAGCGCGGCCGCCGCGGCGACCAGATAGCTCGCAAAGATGCTCGTGCCGGGCACGCCGCCGAAGTACTGCGTGAGCGCGAAGAGCGGCAGGCTGGCAAAGAGCAGCGCCAGCACGAAGAACAGCCGGCCCAGCAGGTTGCCAAGCACGATCTGCAGCCGGCCCAGCGGGGTGGTGAGCAGCACCTCCCACGTTCTCGGGCTTGCCTCTTGAGCGATGGCCCCGGCCATGAACACCGGGCTGAGCACGCAGATCAGGAAGATCTGCAGGTAAGCCACGTACGTGAAGGTGCTGGCGCCGGCCTCGGACAGCTTGCGGAACGAGGCCGTGCCGCCACCTCCGGTCTGCACGAGCAGGGCCCAGAGCATCACGAGCACCAGCAAGGCCAGGTAGGCCGAGCGGATGTACATGTGCCGGCTGCGTCGCGAGCCGTTCTGGACGAGCCGAACCGCAATGGGGTTGGCCGGCCCGAGTCTTAAGAGCCATCGCAGGAAGACTGGCATGCGGGCGATGGTACCTGCGTTGTGGGACGTGCGTTGCGGTTGGAGTTGTATCGGTCAACCTGTTATCAATACCAAACAAAATACGATTGTGATTCTGGGCAACCACTTTCTAGCAAATTTTTCACAGTTTAGGGTTTTCGTCAATAGTAAGGGGACACGATCGCGTCATACTACGGGTCACATGTACCCACGGGCCGTCTGTAGGAGGGCGGCCCGATCGGGTGAGAGGAGACAGACATGCGCATGATGACCGTTGCAGCCGTTTTGGCCCTGGCCGGCACCGCCCTTGCCGACCTTGATTACCTGGGCGACACGACCGGCGCCCCGACGTTCAACCGTCCCGACAGCCTCAGCTCGCAGAGCCCCTTCGCGACCGACGTGGCGTACGAGGCCGTCCAGATCGGCGTCACCGCCGATGGCGACTACTCGGTGCTGAGCGATCAGACCAACTTCGGCTTCCTGTGGGACGGC
Organism: Phycisphaerales bacterium JB064; assembly: GCA_044439825.1. Lineage (GTDB taxonomy): Bacteria > Planctomycetota > Phycisphaerae > Phycisphaerales > UBA1924 > JAHCJI01. The sequence continues at coordinate 4,721 of JBITAB010000238.1, forward strand.
TACCTGCTGGTCTACCAGGACGCCTTCAACCCCGCCAGCCCCCTGGACAACCTGATCGCCCTGAACGATGACTACTTCGGCACCGGCCTGCCCGGCACCGGCGTGGGCTACTCGGGCCTGGACGCGGTGAGCATGGTCGCCTCGAGCACCTACTACATCGTCGTCACCGGCTTCGACATCGGTGACGAGGGCCCCTACCAGAACAGCATCAGCGGCCCCGGCGATGTCTTCATCGTTCCGGCTCCCGCGTCGCTGGCCCTGCTGGGTCTCGGTGGCGTCGCCGCCGTCCGTCGCCGCCGCTAAGGCCGACCGTCTCGACACAAGAACATATCTCGTGGACGCCCCGGTTCGGGGCGTTTTTCATTGCTGGGGGGAAACCGTCGCAAAATGCGCTTGCGGCTGGGATCGTGTTCTGGTATTGTGAAGATATCTGATCTCGTGGGGAGGCTACGACACGAATGTTGTGCTGTCGTGGGCGGCGCTTTCCCCGCGCCCGCGCGGACATGTCTGGCAGGGGAGCCGGGCGTGCGCGCACGGGCGAAACGACAAAAGGAGAGTGTCGTGATTCGACTGACCGCATTGTGCATGCTGCTGGCCAGCGCCGGCGTCGCTTCTGCCCAGACCGTTGAGATCCTCGCCGATCTGACCTCGGGCGACCCCGTCACCGGAGACTTCCCGCCCGACCTCGATGGCGGCGAGACCCTGCCCATGACCTGGGACTTCTACACCATCACCGCCGAGGCCGGTGATCTGGTGCGTATCGAAGTCAATCGCCTGACCGATTCGCTCGACCCCGCGTCGGCCGCCTACTTCGGTGACGTCGAAGGCCAGACCCTGCCACCCGATGGCACGTTCTTCGACGAGGCCGACCTGTTCCTGCCCATGATCTTCGTGGGTGCGGGCGACGACGAGGACCCACCGGCGACAGGGGCCGGCCCCTTCGGCGACCCGAACTACTCGTTCGTGGCTTCGGACGCGGGCACCTACACGATCATCGTGGTGAGCTACTCGAGCGACCCTGGCATCCTCGAGTACGAGGTGATGGCCACCATCGGCGACGCGCCAACCGCGAAGCTCGAGTACATCGGTGACACCTCCTTCGGTGATCGCTTCAACCGTCCCGACAGCCTCAGCAGCCTGAGCACGTTCGCCACGGACGTCGCATTCGAAGCGACCGAGATCGAGGTGACCGAGGACGGCGCGTACACCTTCCTGAGCGACCAGACCGATTTCGGCTTCCTCTGGGACGGCTACCTGCTCGTCTACGAGAACGCCTTCGATCCGTTCGATCCGCTCACCAACCTCATCGCCTTCAACGATGACTACTTCGGCGTCCTGCTGCCAGGCACCGGCGTGGGCTACTCGGGCATCGAGGACCTCGCGCTGACCTCGGGCGTGCCCTACATCATCGTGCAGACCGGCTATGACAACCCCGAAGAGGGCCCGTACCAGATCCAGGTGCTCGGCAACGGCGACGTCCGCCTGTTCTCGTGCTACGCCGACCTCGACGGCGACGGCCAGCTCACCATCTTCGACTTCCTCGCGTACCAGAACCTCTTCGACGCAGGCGATCCTGACGCTGACTGCGACGAGGACGGCTCGCTGACCATCTTCGACTTCCTCTGCTACCAGAACGCGTTCGACGCCGGCTGCGAGTAAAACCCGCCAGTCCCCTGCTTCTCGAGCCCGGCCAGATGGCCGGGTTTTTATGTTGGCCGCGTGCGCCGTGGTATATTTTCTGTGGGAAACTCGTCCGCCCTGTTGGCGGGCACACTCGTGAGGAGCACCGATCATGCGATTCCTGAGCATCATCGCCGTGTGCGGGCTAGCTTGCTCGGCCCAGGCACAGACCATCGATTTCGAGGACGGATTCGAAGGACAGTCCATCAGCACCGAGTACGCGGACCTGGGCGTGACCTTCTCGACGGGCAGCGGCACCGCGTCCATCTCCAGCTTCGCGGACTACTTCGGCACCCTATCGATCTGCAACGCCACCGCGGGCGGCGCGGCAGGAGACCGCGACCTGACGCTGATCATGGACTTCGATCCGCCCATCGACGCCATCGAGTTCGACTTCCACTCCGCCGGCAGCCCCGGCGTCGACTTCCCGATCCGCTTCTACGCATCGGGAGCGCTCGTGGCCAGCGACCTGCTCCCCCAGACCGGCGGATCGTGGTTCCCCGGCTTGGTCTTCGATGACGCCGGCACGTTCGATCGCATCGAGATCGACTCGATCAGCCCGACATGGCTGTTCAGCGTCGACAACATCATCTTCGAGAGCGCGGCGTGCTATGCCGACTTCGATGGCGACGACAGCCTGACCATCTTCGACTTCCTCGCCTTCCAGAACGCGTTCGACTCGGGCGATCCCGCCGCCGACTGCGACGCCGACGGCTCGCTCACGCTGTTCGACTTCCTGTGCTTCCAGAACGCCTTCGATATCGGCTGCGAGTAAGCACGACCGCACATCACGACATCAACGAAAACGCCCGGCCGTTACGAAGCGGCCGGGCGTGTGTTGTGTCATGGTCTCTGGCGGATCGGATCAGGTCGACTCGGCGCCGGCGGAGACGGGGTGGTCTCCCTCGGAGTTGTCGCCCTCGTCTTCCTGCTTGGGCGGCTCGGGCAGGCTCTCGGTGTTGAAGAAGAGGTTCTCGTCTTCGCCCTTGCGGGTCACCTTGATGAGCGTGCGGCCCGAGATCTCGCCCGACAGCAGCATCTCGCTGAGCGGGTCCTCGATGTACTGCCCGATGGCGCGACGCAGGGGGCGGGCGCCGAAGTCGGGGTTGTACCCCTTGTCGATCAGGAAGTCCTTGGCCGGCTGGTCGAGCTCCATCGTGATGTTCTGCACGCGGAGGCGGTCGGCCACCTTCTTGACCTCGTACTCGATGATCTGCACCAGATCGTCGCGCGTCAGCGGGCGGAACACGATGGTGTCATCCAGGCGGTTGATGAATTCGGGGCGGAAGAACCGCTCGATCTCCTTCATCAGGATGCCCTTGATGTTGTCGTAATCCACGTCGCTGGAGCGCTTCTGGAAGCCGAAGCCGCCGCCGCCCTTGATCAGGTCAGCACCGATGTTGCTGGTCATGATCAGCACGGTGTTGCGGAAGTCGACGTTGCGGCCGAACGAGTCGGTCAGGCGGCCTTCTTCCATGATCTGCAGCAGCATGTTGAACACGTCGGGGTGGGCCTTTTCCACCTCGTCGAGCAGCACGACGCTGTAGGGGCGCCGGCGGATGCGCTCGGTGAGCTGGCCGCCCTCCTCGTATCCGACATAGCCGGGAGGCGCGCCGATGAGCCGGCTGACGTTGTGCTTCTCCATGTACTCGCTCATGTCGAGGTGGATCAGCGCGTCCTCGTCGCCGAACATGAACTCGGCCAGCGCCTTGCTGAGCAGCGTCTTACCCACGCCGGACGGGCCGACGAAGATGAAGCTGCCCATGGGACGCTTGGGATCCTTCAGGCCGGCCCGAGCGCGACGGATCGCGCGGGAGATGGCCTTGATGGCGTCTTCCTGGTTGATGACCTTCTTGTGAAGCTCGGCCTCGAGCTTGAGCAGGCGATCGGCCTCGGCGCTCTCCAGGCGCTGCAGCGGCACGCCGGTCATGCTCGACACGACCTCGGCGATGATGTCCTCGTCGACGGTGCCGTCGATCTCCTTGGACTTCTCGCGCCAGTTCTTCTGGATCTCTTCCTTCTTCTTGCGAAGCTGCTCGGCCTGGTCGCGCAGCTCGGCCGCACGCTCGTAGTCCGCGGCCTTCACGGCCTCGTCCTTCTCGACGCCCAGACGCTCGACCTCGCTCTCGATCTCGGCAAGGTCTGGCGGCTTGCTCATGCTCTTGATGCGTACGCGAGCGCCCGCCTCGTCGATCACGTCGATCGACTTATCGGGCTGCACGCGGCCCGAGATGTAGCGGCCGCTGAGCTCGACGGCCGCCTTGATGGCGTCGTCGGTGATGCGCACGCGGTGGTGCTGCTCGTAGCGATCGCGCAGGCCCTTGATGATCTCCACCGTCTGCTCGTCGTTGGGCGGGTCGACGGGGATGGGCTGGAAGCGGCGTGCGAGCGCGGCGTCCTTCTCGATGTACTTGCGGTACTCGTCGAAGGTCGTGGCGCCGATGCACT
>JBITAB010000239.1:0-8695 GCA_044439825.1 Phycisphaerales bacterium JB064
TTGATCGTCGCCACGAGGGCGGCGCCAAAGGTGCGGAGCTCATCGGTGCCGGTGTGGTATTCCGAGGTCGCATCCTTGCTGTCTTGTCTTGCAACAAGCGCAGCCTGGAGCAGAGAAGACGCACTGGCCGTCATCCCGGCCAGCGAGGTGACGGCTTCGGGCGTAAGGCCTATCGCCGTCGGATCGGCCTGCCACGCGGACAGGCGCTGGGTGAAGAACTGGATGAGTTCAGGACGTGTCGGTGGGAGCACCGTCATGGGTCGATTCCTTTCGGGAACCTTGCTGTGCCCACGCCGCCCAAAGAGTCACAAGCGGACGGACGCGGACGAGTCAGGGTGGGCAACCGTGCCCGCGGCCGCCGGCACCACGCCGCCGGCCACACCTCATCTCGACGCGTTTCGGAGGCGACTTTCGTTACAATCGTCAAAATCGGAAAAATTGTTACGTCTGGTCCGAGAACGCCCGGGGCCCCGCAAGGCCCCCACCGCCCGCCCATCGGGGCCGACGATGCAAAACCGGCCATTTCCCACGCTTTTCGCTCGATGCACGCCCGGATAACCCTCCTCCACGGTCGTCGTGGAGGGCTCGACGGGAGCCGTGGAGGCCTTCGGGATCGGCGTGGAGGGGTTCATGGGAGCCATACAGACCTTCGCGGAGGCCGTGGAGGGCTCCACTCGAATCGGGGAGGGGTGGATGGGGGGCGTAGAGGGCTCAAGGGTGACCCGCGCGGGCTTCTGGTAGATCGAAGCGGGGTGGACGATCGGAGAGAGGGGCTCAGTCGAAGCCATGCGGGGATCGGCATTTCTTGCGCTTGGAATACGGGCTGCCGTAAACCCACAAACATTCCGAAGCATCACTGCGTTGGAACGCTGGAGTCGCTGACGCGGGCACCCTGGGCCGCCGACGCCTCCAGCCCATGCCCCGCCCAAGGCGCATGACAATGATCCCGCATTCCGCGCTCTGTTTGCATGGAGAAGGCACGACAGGAGAACAGCAATGCCCGAATCGATCGGCAAAGAAGAACTCGAGAAGCGGATCAACGAACTCGAGCAGCGACACGCGAGCAAGATCCAGGAAATCGAGGCCGCGAACAAGGCCCAACTCGAAGCCGCCGAACAACGCCATCAGGAGTATTGCCAGGCTCGCATCAAGGAAGCCGAGGAGCGATACAAAGACAAACTGAAGTTTGCCGGACCCGTCGTCGGCTCAGCAATTGTAGTAGCGTTCGGCGTGACGCTCATTGGCCTTCCGAAGTATGCGGAAACGCAAGCACGTTCGGCGATCGATGACGAGATCCGAATGACTGTTCCGGATAAGGTCGGCGAAAGGGTCGACTTAGCTGTGGCAAAGGCACAACAGACAATTACCGACGGGGCTGGGGACATTCTTCGCGATCGCGTCGGCCCTGTGATTAGAGATACCGCAGCTTCAAAGGCCGAAGAAACAGCACGCGATAGCGTTGATGAATGGCTGTCCAAAAACGGCCAAGACGTTTCGATACAGCGCCTGGCTGAAATCAAGCAAGTGGCGGAGGTAGCCCTCGTAGACATTGAGCGCGCACAGGATGCCGCGCAAAACGGCCTTGCCGACACCATCGCGTACCTTTCCGCCCCGCTGCAATGGACCACACTGGAGTTCCCTGCCGGCTCGAACTGGGACCACGCCCGCAGCAATGACGGCACGTACACGACCTTCGGCCCCGTCCAGATCGCGGTGCGTGCCGGCATCGTGTATCTACGTGGCAAAGCCAATTTTCAGCCACCTCCCGGCTGGGCCTCGATGGGCACTGGCGAACAAACAGCTCGCAAAGACAACTTCCTGTCACTCAGCGCCGGAACGCGCCCGGATTACGACATCGGTATTCCCGTCGTGATCCGAGCGCTCAACAAAGAGGGGACCACAATGGGAACCTCCGGTCACGAACTTGGACGGTTGAAGGTTGGTCGCACCGGTGAATTGCAAGTGACCAGCGCTAGTCAATCCGCAGTCGCCTGGGTCATCTTGGATGGCGTCTCGTTCCCACTCGATGTACGCGCAGATTCCCGGGCGTCCGCCGGTTCATCCGAGCATCGCTAGCAGGCGCGATCGCTCACCGCAACCCCGAACGATACAATCGAAAAACCCACGTCTCACGACGTGGGCTCGTACTCATCCAACGAAGCTGAGTCCCTTTAGGACTCGGACGACTCGCCCGATTCTTCGCCCTTCGGCTCGGCGGTCACCGTCGCCGCGGCCTTGTCACCCGCGCCCCGCTCCTTGCGGAGCTTGGCGTTGAAGGCGCTGCGCTTGTCGGCCTGGCGGCGGCGGCGGCTGGGGTTGCCGCCGATCTCCGGGCCCTCCTCGGCGCCGACGAACTGGATCACGCACATCTCGGTGGCGTCGCCCAGGCGGTGGTAGCCGATGCGGACGATGCGGGTGTAGCCGCCCTGGCGATCGCTGAAGCGCGGGGCCACGTTCTCGAAGATGTGGCGGACCAGCTTGGGGGCCTTGCGCAGCTCGCCGTAGCGGTTGCGCTCGACCTGGTCGCTGGCGGGCACGTCGAAGAACTTCTCGGTGCGCTCGCGCTGGGCGGTGATGCGCTCGCGCTCGGCGGCCATGTCCTCGCCCTTGGGCATGTAGAGCCACTCGAAGGCGGTGCGGTCTCCGCCGAGGATGGCGATGACCTGCCGGCGGCTGTGGAGGTCGCCCTTCTTGGCCTTGGTGATGATCTTCTCGACGAAGGGCTGGAGGGCCTTGGCCTTGGGCAGGCTCGTGACGATCTGCCCGTGCTCGAAGAGGGAGGCGGCCATGTTGCGCAGCATCGCCTCGCGGTGCGTGCGGGTGCGGCCGAGCTTGAAGCCTGCTTTGCGGTGACGCATGACGGGAATCCTTCAATAAACCGAACAGGCCCGCCCACGTCCTCTCGACGGGGGCGGGCCAGGATGATAGCACTCTTACAGCTGGACGACCTCTGGCTGGTAGCCCTCGGGCAGGTCCATGCCCAGCTCCAGGCCCATCTCGTTGAGCTTCTTCTTGACCTCGCGCAGGCTCGTGCGGCCGAAGGACCGCAGCTTGAGCAGCTCGCTCTCGGTCTGCATGATGATCTGGCCCACGGTGTAGAGGCGGGCGCTCTCCAGGCAGTTGCTGGCCCGGACGGAGAGCTCCAGCTCGCTGATGGGCATGTTGAGCTTGCGGATGAGCCCCTCGTCGACGCCCGCGGCCGCGGCGGCCTCCTCGCTGACGCGCTCCTGGCCCAGCTCGAAGTACTGGACGAAGGGGTTGAGGTGCTTGCGGAGGATCTTGCCGGCCTCGACCAGCGCCATCTCGGGGGTGATGGTGCCGTCGGTCCAGATGTCCATGCTCAGCTTGTCGTAGTTGGTGCGCTGGCCCACGCGGGTGTTCTCGACGTGGTAGCGCACGCGGTGGACGGGGCTGAAGATCGAGTCGACGGCGATCAGGCCGATGTCCTGCTCGTCACGACGGCTCAGGTGCTCGCTGGCGGGCACGTAGCCGCGGCCCTTGGAGACGTGCAGCTCCATCTCGAAGTCGATCTCGCTGGTCAGCGTGCACAGCACCAGGTCCTTGTTGACGATGGTGATGTTGGTGTCGGCCTCGATCAGGTCGGCGGTGACTTCGCCGGGGCCCTGGGCGGCCAGGTGCATCACGCGGGGCTCGTCGCCCTCGAGCTTGAGCACCAGGTTCTTGATGTTCAGGACGATGTCGGTCACGTCCTCGAGCACGCCGGGGAGCGTCTCGAACTCGTGGCTGGCGCCCTTGATCTTGATGGCCGTGACGGCGGCGCCCTCGATGGAGCTCAGCAGGATGCGGCGGAGGCTGTTGCCGATGGTGGTGCCGAAGCCGCGCTCGAAGGGCTCGACGGTGAAGCGGCCGAAGGTGGTGTTGTTGAACTTGGGATCGGACACCACATGGGTGGGGAGTTCCAGACCACGCCAGCGAACGCGCATGGGGATACCTCTTTCTGAGCGGCCGGCGGGGTGGCTGAACTGGCCCGGCGTCGCGTTCCGGCTCTCGGATCCGCCCGCCGCCACCGGCCTCGTGGCGGGCGTTCCTGCTGTCCGTGGGACGCCTTATCGAATAAGCCGGCCACGGGCTTGTGGGCCCGCAGCCGGTGTGTGTCTGTGCAGAACGGACTAGACGCGGCGCTTCTTGCGCGGGCGGCAGCCGTTGTGGGGCACGGGCGTGTGGTCCTCGATGGCCGTCACGCGGATGCCGGTGGAGACCACGCCGTTGACGGCGGCCTCGCGACCGCCGCCGGTGCCGCGGATGCGGACCTCGGCCTCGCTCATGCCCATCTTGCGGACCTTGTGGCCCACGCTCTCGCCGGCGCGAGTGGCCGCGAAGGGCGTGGCCTTGCGGGCGCCCTTGAAGCCGATGGTGCCGGCCGAGTCCCAGGCGAGGGTCTCGCCGTTGGTGTCGGTGATGGTGATCATCGTGTTGTTGCCCGTGGCCTTCACATGGATGATGCCGCGGACGACGTTCTTACGAACCTTTTTGGTCTTCTTCGCCATCGAACCTTCGCTCCTGCGCTCCCACTTGTGGTTCCCGGCGTGCCGATCAGACAAGCCAGGCTGGAAGCTCGCGAATGAATGTCTTCAGTGATGCCCTGCGAAAGACGCCGGGCGTTTAGCCCTTCACGCCCTTCTTGCCGGCGACCGTCTTCTTCTTGCCCTTGCGCGTGCGAGCGTTGCAACGCGTGCGCTGGCCTCGGCACGGCAGACCCCGGCGGTGACGCTCGCCGCGATAGGCGCGAGTGTCCTTGAGCCGCTGGATGTTCTGGCCCACCTGGCGGCGCAGGGCGCCCTCGACCAGGTAGCTGTTGTCGATGATGGCGCCGATCTGGGCGACTTCCTGCTCGGTCAGGTCGTTGGCCCGGCGATTGGGATCGATCTGGGCCTCGGCCAGGATGTCGGCCGCGAACTTCGGGCCGATGCCGTGCACGTACTGCAGGGCGTAGTAGATCTTCTTGCGGTCGGGGATGTCAATACCTGCAATACGCGGCACGCGTTCGCTCCCTGGCCCACCGGGCCAAATCGACGGTCAATCAGCCTTGGCGCTGCTTGAAGCGGGGGTTCTTCTTGTTGATGATGTAGACCCGGCCGCGACGGCGGACGATCTGGCAGTCCTTTGACCGCCGCTTGACGCTTGCTTTCACCTTCATCGGCCACCTCGCTCGGGGTCGATCGAACCGCTCAGGCTCACACCAACCCTGCTCAAGTCCAAACTCATATCAACGCAACCCGGAACTCGGCCCGGTGCGAAGGGGATTGTACCCCGCTACGCCCGGTGAGTCATCAAGCACGGGCCCTCCCAACAGGCGAAAACCGTCAGATTCCACGGCAATCATGGCCTCTCGGCCCACTGCGGGGGCTCCGTCGGCGGTCAGGATGGCCCAACCATCCTCCGAATCGGCCGTCTGGCCCGAGCCACTGGTGATGGCGGGCTCGAGGGTGAAGACCAAGCCGGGGCGGAGGATGAGGGGTGGGTCGGGCTCATCGGGGATCAACGGCAAGACGGGCAGCTCGTGGGGAGCCAGACCGATGCCGTGGCCGGCCAGCCCCCGGACCAGCCGAACGCCGTTGGCATCGGCCGCCGAGTTCATGGCCGAGGCGACCTCGCTCCATGCCACGCCCGGCCCGATCGCGGCAAGCCCCGCCGCCCAGACGGCGTCGAGGGCGGTCAGCAAAGGATGGCCCCCGCCGCCGACGACGACCGAATCGGCGACGTCGGCGTGCCAGCCGTCGATGGCGAGCATGAGGTCGATGGTCACGAGTTGGCCTGGCTTGAGAGCATCATGAGTTGGGCGCTGGTGGGCGACCGCGTCATCGACACTCACCGAGCATGCGAATCCGAATGGCTCGCCGTCGTTGTTGGCTATGGCCTCCATCAGGGCCACGGCGCCCTCTCTGGACAGCCCTTCTCGACAGTGGCGTTCGAGATCGATCGGCCTGACACCGGGAGCGACCGCACTGATCACGTGATCAAGCACGCTGCGCGCAAGAAAAGCCGCGCCCGAGAGCGCGGCGATGTCGTGTGCGTTGTATATCTGCGGCCCGCGAAGCTTTCGCGCGGCCGGGGGCATTACCGAGGACCGCGCAGCTTGGGCCCCTTGCCGGTGCCGTCCTGGCCGCCGAGGAAGCCGGCGTAGTTGCGCATGAGCAGGTTGGCCTCGACGCGCTGGACGAAGTCGAGGATCACCGCGACGACGATGAGCAGGCCCGTGCCGCCCAGGAACTGGGTGACGTTGAAGGGCACGCCCATGGCCGTGCTGACGAGCATGGGCAACACCGCGATGACCGCGAGGAAGGCGCCGCCGACGTAGGTCAGACGCTCCATGACCGCCTCGAGGTATTCGGCGGTACGCGGGCCGGGACGCAGGCCAGGGATGAACGACCCGTGGTCGCGCATCTGCTTGCTGATCTCTTCGGGGTTGAACTGGATGGTGATCCAGAAGTAGCTGAAGAAGTACACCATGGCCACGTGCAGCATGATGTAGGGGAACTGGCCGTAGTTGAGCGCGTCGCCGAACCAGGTGGCCGTGGCGTGCAGCCAGCCGCCGGTCTGCTGGGTCGACTCGGCGATACCGCTGAGGATGACCGAGGGGAAGATCATCAGCGAGCTGGCGAAGATGATGGGCATCACGCCGCCGTGGTTGACGCGCAGGGGCAGGTAGCTGCGCTGCCCGCCGTAGGTTCGTCGGCCGCGCGTGTGCTTGGCTTGCTGGATGGGGATGCGCCGCTGGGCCACGGTCATGAGCACCGAGCCCGCAACAACGGCAACGAAGCCCGCGACAAGCATGATGACGCCCAGCCAGTTGAGGCCTTGTGGGTCGTTGGGGTTGAAGTTCTGGACGATCCAGTCGATGGCGCCTGGCATGCCCGCGAGGATGCCCGCCATGATGATCATCGACATGCCGTTGCCGATGCCGTGGCGGTCGATCTGCTCGCCCAGCCATACGAGGAACATCGTGCCGGCCGTCAGCACGCTGACACCCATCACCCACCACAGCGGGCTGACGCGCCATTGCGCGTATACCAACGCTTGACCGCCACCGGCGTTCTGGTGTGAGATGTACCACAGCCAGCCGATGGCCTGCACGATGCACAGGCCCACCGTGGCGTAGCGCGTCCATTCCTGGATCTTCTGCTGGCCCGTGGGGCCCTCATCGCGCAGCGCCTTGAGCCCGGGCAAGACCGAGCCGAGGAGCTGGAAGATGATCGCCGCGGAGATGTAGGGCATGATGCCCAGGCCGAAGATGGTCGACTGGGACATGCTGCCGCCGCTGAAGACCGACACGTAGTTCATCAGCCGGCCGGTGGCGCCGCCATCGCCCTGCTGGAGCTCGAAGTACGTCGACAGCGCGGACTGGTTGATGCCCGGCAGCGGGATCCACATGCCGATGCGATAAATAGCAAGCATCCCCAGCGTGAAGAGCACCTTGGTGCGCAGCTCGGGGATGCGAAAAACGTTGAACAGGGCCTGGATCATCGATCCTCCGCCAGCACTCGGCAGCCGGCCTCTTCAGAAGCCGGCCGCGCGGCCGGCCAGAGGGGCTCGGCCCGAGGCGTTACTTCTTGGCCTTGGCTGCCTGGCGACGCTCCAGATTCGGGCGCCGCAGCTTCTTGGTGAGATTCTTAGGCGTCTTGTCGTCGCTGTTCCGGTCGATGCCGCGAACCCGATCGCGCCGCGTGCCGGTCTCGGTCACGCTACCGCCCGCTTCTTCGATGATGCGGCGGGCCGAACCGCTGACGCGGCTGACGTTGACGGTGAGCTTGGCCTTCAGGCCGCCCTCGGGCACGTTGCCCAGGATCTTGACGTCACGGCTGGTATCGCGGATGAGCCCGGCCTTGATGAGCGCGTCGGGCGAAACCTCGCCGCCGCTCTTGAAGCTCTCGTGCTCGACGATGTCCTTGATGTTGACGATCCAGAACTGCGTCTTGAACTGCGCGTTGGTGAACCCGAGCTTGGGCCACGTGCGGAACAGGGGCATCTGGCCGCCCTCGTCCTGGTGACGCGTCGAGTGGCCGCGACGGCTGCCGGCGCCCTTCTGGCCTCGGCCAGCGCGCTTGCCGCCACTGCCGGGACCGCGGCCGACGCGCTTGCGCTGCTTGTAGCGACCGGCTTGGGAAGTGATCTCGTGGATCATCATGGCTTCAATACTCCCTTGGCCCGCCCTTGGCGTAGGCCACCGAGATCATCAGTTGCTGTTGTTGTCCTGGTCGCCTTCGTCTTCGCCCTGGGCGGGAGCCGTCGAGGACCCGATGCCCGCGCCCGTCAGCGAGCGGGTGCGCTCGATGCGCGCCTCGATCACCGACTGCTCGAGTTGGACGCCGCGACGCTCGGCCACCTCTTCGGACAGGCGCATCTTGGCGAGCCCGTCGATCGTGGCCTTGACCACGTTGAGCTTGTTGCCCGAGCCGATGCTCTTGGTGATGCAGTCGCTGTAGCCGGCCATCTCGAGCACGGCGCGGACGGTGGCGCCCGCGACGATGCCGGTGCCGGGGGTGGCGGGCATCAGGCGGATCTTGGAGGCCGAGAACTTGGTCTCGGTCTCGTGGGGCACCGTGGTGCCCAGACGCTTGACGCTCACCATGCTGCGGCGGGCCTTGCGCTGGGCCTTCTCGATGGCCTGGGGCACCTCGTTGCTCTTGGCGTAGCCGTAGCCCACCTTGCCCTGGCGATCGCCCACGACCACCAG